>DJOV01000130.1:0-16277 GCA_002437285.1 Prevotella sp. UBA6429
TACATTGTCCGCTTTCTTCCAATCCGCCCCTTGTCACTCCTCGGTGAAGAGCACCTGCACCAGCGTCTGTCCGACAGCCTTGAGTGTGGCAGCGTCGATGTGCTGCATGTCATCGGCCAGCGTGTGCCAGGTGGGCCCGAAGGAGCTCTGCTCACAGTCGGGATAATAGGGTATGATGTCTATGCAGGGGATGTTGGCCACCTGGTTGACGGGGATGTGGTCGTCGGTGATCATGCCACCGGCATTCTTGGGGAAGAAAGAGCCGTAACCGGCCTGTCGGGCGGCGCGCCACACCTTCTTCACGATGTCGGGGGCATACTGCAGCGACATGCCCTCCTGGTAGAAGCGTGCGCCCTGTCCGCCCACCATGTCACAGAGGATGGCATAGCGCGGCGCATAGTCTTGCGGCTTGTTGGCAGCCCAGTGTTGCGCGCCAAGCGCCCACGAGTTGCCGTCGTCGGTGAGATTGCTCCACTGGGGCGTTCCCCAGTCCTCCGCGTCGAAACACACGAAGTCTACTCCCAGTGTGCCGGAAGCCATGAGCGTCTGGGCCGCTTCCTTGGCCTTGGAAGGCGTGTGCAGGCCCAGCAGGCGCGCCAGCTCCAGCATGACCGCCACGCCGCTGGCAGCATCGTTGGCGGCAAGGATAGGCTTGTGCCAGTTGGTGCTGTCGGGATCGTTGTCGGCCCAGGGACGCGAGTCCCAGTGAGCGCAGATCATGATGCGTGTGGTGGCCTTGGGATTCCAGCGGGCGATGATGTTGGTACTCTTCAGCAGCGTGCCGTCATATCCCTTGAGGTCGGCCTGCTGGCGGGTCACCTCGCAACCATACTGCTCAAACTTCGAGACGATCCACTCGGCACACTTCTCGTGCCCCACAGAGTTCATGTCGCGCGGCCCGAAGGCACACTGGGCCTGCGTGAAGGCATAGGCCGAGTCGGCATTGAAGGTCGGTCCGACGGGGTCAACCTTTTCCACCTCATCGGTTTCCTCGGTCTCATCCGTCCCCTGCGAGGCCAAGGGACCTGCCAGGAAGAGCCAAGCCACGATGGCACAGACAATAGCTATCACAATAATCAGGATTGATTTTTTCTTCATTGTTGGTTGTTTTTAGCGGCTTGCACTTGCGCCATGACCCGGAGCCAGTTGCCGCCCCATATCTTGGTGATGTCTCGCTCGCTGTAATGGCGCAACAGGAGGTGTCGCGTGAAGTTGATGAGCTCGGACGCGTCGGCGCAGCCCCGCACGGTGCCGTCGCCGTCGAAGTCGGTGCCGATGCCCACATGGTCTATGCCCATGACATCGATGGCATGCTCCAGGTGGCGGATGGCATCGAGGATGGTGGCCTCTGGCGTATCCTTGCAGAGGAAGCCGTGGTAGAGCGTGATGTGGGCCACGCCGCCCTTCTTGGCCAAGGCGCGCATCTGGTCGTCGGTGAGGTTGCGCGGCACATCGCACAAGGCCCGCGAGTTGCTGTGGGAGCAGACGATGGGCGTGCGGCTGATGTCGAGCGCATCGTAGAATGATTTCTCCGCCGCATGGCTGAGGTCGACCATGATGCCCTCGTCGTTCATGCGCCTGATGACTTTCTCGCCGAAGGAGGACACGCCATTGTGGGTGTTGCAACCGCGTGCGCTGTCGCAGATGTCGTTGTCGCCGTTGTGGCAGAGGGTGATGTAGACCACGCCTCGCTGGGCGAAATGGCGCACGCACGCCAAGTCGTGGTTGAGGGCCAGTCCGTTCTCGATGCCAAACATGATGGAGCGGCGCCCCTTGCGCTTGTCCTCATAGAGGTCGGCGGGGGTGCGGGCGATGCTGATGTAGTCGCTGTTGTCGGCCACGATGCGCTCAAGCTTGTCGAAGATGAGGTCGGCATACTGCGTGGGCGACAACCGGGTGCCAAGCGATGCCAGGTCGGGGTTGTGGCGGATGATTCCCGCGATGTCAACCTTCTGCGAGAACTGCTCGCCTATCTTAGGTTGCGGCAGGTAGGCCGCCATGATGACGGCGTCTTGCCGCCCGTCGGTCATCTTGTGGAGGTCATAGAGTATGCGGGGGTCGCGCTGGCTGAACGCCACCCCCTGCGGGAAGAACATCGGAGTGTCGCAATGGGTGTCGAGGGTCAGCGTGCGTTCGTGCACCTGCTTGGCCCGCCAGAAGAGGTTGGCTTCCCTCACCAGCCAGCTGAAGATGGGCAGCCCGTCGTCGCCGAGCCACTCGGGATGCCACTGCACGCCCATGATGGGCTTCATCTCGGTGCTCTCCATGGCCTCGACGACACCGTCGGGCGCCGTGGCCGCCACACGGAAGCGCGGTCCCGTCTGGCTCACGGCCTGGTGATGGAAACTGTTGACAAAGAGGGTGGGCGTCGCCTGCTTCGCCTGACCATAGAGCGAGGCGAGGATGGAGCCGGCCTGCAGGGTCACCGCATGGGTGGGCAGGGAGCGGTCGGCGTCTTGCGAATGCTTGACGGACGCGCTACCCGTGGCGGGCAGCTCGCTGATGTCCTGGGCCACACCGCCTCCCAGGGCGATGGCCAATGTCTGCAAGCCGCGACAGATGCCCAGCATGGGTATCTGGCGGTTGAAGGCCAACTGCGTGATGAGCAACTCAGGCAGGTCGCGCGTGGCGTTGATGCCGTGCAGCCGCGGCGACGGCTGCTGGCCGGCCCAAAGGGGATTGTGGTCGCCACCGCCGGTGAGCAAGAGGGCGTCGATGTGGTCGAGTGTGTTGATGATCACATCCTTGTCGGCCACTGGCGGGATGATGACGGGTATGCCCCCAGCGCGCACCACCTGCATGTAATAACGGTCGCGCACGGCGGCATCGCCGTCAGTGTAGTTGGCGGTGATGCCGACAACGGGCCGATGGATACTCTCGGGATAAGTCGCATACACCTCACGGAGATGCGACTCCAAATGAAATGTCTCCATGGTGAATGCCAAATGGGTGGTTTACTCGTCGAAGGGAACGGGGATCTCGCGCTTGATGCTCTGCTCCAGGGAGATGAGCGTCTCGGTGGAAACCACGCCGGGGATGGTCTGCAACTGGTTGTTGAGCAGGTCCATGAGCTGCTCGTTGTCACGGGCGTAGAGCTTCAGGAGCATGGTATAGGAGCCTGTGGTGAAGTGGCACTCCACAATCTCAGGGATGTTGACCAGTCGCTTTACCACATCCTTATACATCGATCCGCGCTCGAGGTTGAGCCCCACATAGGTGCAGGTGCTGTAGCCAAGGCTCTTCGGGTTGACATCGAAGCCGCTGCCGGTGATGACACCGCCCTCCACGAGATGCTGCACGCGCTGATGAATGGCCGCGCGTGAGACGCCACACTCTGCTGCCACATCCTTGAAGGGAATACGGGCGTTCTTTGAGAGTATTGACAGTATTTTCTTGTCTAAGTTGTCAATTTTGTCCATAGTCATTTGCTTTCATAAAGTTTTTTCCAATGAGCAAAAGTAGACAATTTTATTGACACCAACAACAAAAATGCACGATTATTTTGCAATAATCGTGCATTTTGTTATAAAGCGGGCGTTTTCGCTTGTTATTTCTTGCGCTTTGTGGTCTTCTTGGCCGGAGTGGTGGTGGCTGCGGGCTTAGCCTCGGGCTCGATGCCCACCAGCTCGACGGTGAAGATCAGTGTGGAATAAGGCTTGATGGAACCGGCCTGGCGCTCGCCGTAGGCCAGCTCCTGCGGGATGTAGATCTCCCACTTGCTGCCCACCTTCATGCTGGTCAGCGCCTCCGTCCATCCCTTGATGACCTGGTCGCAACGGAACTTGTCGGTCTTGGCGCTGCCATGGCGTGAGGTGGCGTCGAAGACGTTGCCGTCGATGGTCTTGCCCTCATAGACGACCTCCACGGTCTGTGTCTTCTCGGGCTTGGCTCCCGTGCCTTCCTTGATGACCTTGTACTGCAGGCCTGAGGGCAGGGTCACCACGCCGGGCTTGGAGGCGTTGTCCTTCAGCCACACGGCGTTGAGCTCCTTGTAGGCCTCGTTCTTGGCTTTCTGGGCGGCCATCACGCGGTTCTGCACCAGCATGTTGGCGGCCTCAACCTTGAAGAGGGTGGTGTCGTTCATGACGCCGGCCAGGAAACCCTCATGGAAGAGGGCTGCCTCGATGGAGTCGTTGGACCCTTCCAGGTTGCGCGACACGCCCGGCAGGATTTGGTTCTTGGCCTGCTCGGCGATGCTGGCGCCGGCGCTGTAGGCCACGAAGGCGGGATCCTTGGCCTTGGCGATGGCCTCACGATAGCCGCGCACGAAGTCGGCCATGTAGGCTGTGTCGACGTGCAAACGCTCCTGCAAGTACATCTGCAGGCCCTGTGTGGCTGCAAGGCCAGCGGCATAGCTCACCGTGTCTGACGAGGTGCGCACCTGGACGGCAGGCTTGCAGCAGGTCATGACGGTGTCGGTCTGCGCCTTTTTCTTCTTGTCCTTCTTGCCGGCCACAGCAGTGCTGAACGTGGCGCTGGCCACGATGGCCAGTGCCAACAACAATATCTTCTTCATGATGTCTATCCTTTCTTATGTGTTTACTTGCCGACCTTCACCAGCTCAATCTTGAAGATAAGCGTGGAGAAAGGCTTGATGGCACCAGCCTGACGCTCCTTGTAACCTAAGTTCTGGGGAATGTAGACCTCCCACACGGAGCCCTGGGGCATGTGGGTCAGTGCCTCGGTCCAGCCGGGGATGAACTGCTTGGGCTGGATGGTCACGGCACCGTTGCCGTTGGTGTACGAGCTCTCGAAGACCTTGCCGTCGATGGTGCGGCCCTCATAGTTGACGGTCACCGTGGTGGTGTCGGTGGGGATGGGGCCGTTGCCTTCCTTGATGACCTTATACTGCAAGCCTGAGGGCAGGGTCACCACACCGGGCTTCTTCTTGTTGGCAGCGAGGAACTTCTCGCCAGCCACCTTGTTGGGGCCAAACTCCTTCATCATCGTGGCGGTCTTGATGGCCTCCATCTTGGTCTGGGCCACCTCCTGGGCGGTCTCGGGCGTCATCAGTCCGGGCTTGCCGTAGACACCTGTGATGAAGGCGGCGAGCAGGTTCTTCAGCGAGATGGTCTTGGTGCTGTCGGCACCGAAGGCCTCGTGGTTCACGCTCTTCACCAGCTGGGTGGAGAGGCCCTGGCCGACCTGCAGACCCATGATATAGGCAGCCTTCTTCTTGTCGTCGCCTGCGTTGACACCCTCATTGATGCCCTTCACAAACTCGTCGATGTAGGCTGTGTCGATGCCTGCCTGGCCCGACTGGATGACCTGGTGGATATACTGTGACTGGAGCATACCGATGGCGTAGCTCAATGAGTCGACATCGCTCTTCAGGTCTGCCTTAGGGGTGGAGTTGCCACAGGCCGAGAGGGCTGCGGCGGCGATAGCCATAATGGCTAATGATTTCAAGTTTTTCATTTTGTTGTATTTGTTTTTTCTGAATTTCTATTGTTTGGGGCACGCGTTTGACCGTGCCGCCGATCACTTCACCTTCACCAGCTCGACATCGAAGATGAGTGTGGCGAAAGGCGGAATGCTCTGGCCTGCGCCGCGCTCGCCATAAGCCAACTGATAGGGGATGAAGAAGCGATACTTGGCACCCTCCTGCATGAGCTGCAAGCCCTCGGTCCAGCCCTTGATGACCTGGTTGAGGCCAAATGTGGCGGTCTCGCCGCGACGGTAGCTGCTGTCGAACACCTGTCCGTTGATGAGTGTGCCCTCATAGTGGCACTCCACCTGGTCGGTGGCTGACGGCTTGCGGCCATCACCCTCGCGCAGCACCTGGTACTGCAGTCCTGAAGGCAGTGTCACCACACCGTCCTTCTTGGCGTTCTCGGCCAGGAACGCCTCGCCCTCCTGCTTGGCGGCGCCTGCCTGCTCCTCGGCCTTCTTCTGGAAGAAGCTCTCGACGGCGGCTTGGGCCTCCGCGTCGGTGAGCGTGGCCTTGGAGGCAAACACGTCCTTGATGGCCTGTGCGAAATCGTCAACGTTCACTTCGGCGGCGTTCATCTGCTGCAGCTGACGCCCGATGCTCATACCAAGAGCATAACTTACTTTATCCATTCTTCTGATAATATTTTTATAAATAATGCACAAAGTTACTATTTTTAATTGTTAGGAGAACCATTATAATCGAAAAATTACTATTTTTGTGCAATAATAACGTTTAATAACCCATTATGACTATGAAGAAGAAAGTGGTTTTTCTGACAGGTGCGGGAATGTCTGTGGAGAGTGGCTTCAAGACCTTCCGAGGCAACGACGGACTGTGGGAGAATTATCCCGTGGAGCAAGTGGCGTCGCACGAGGGCTGGGAGGCCAACCCCACCCTGGTCACCAATTTCTACAACATGCTCAGACGAAAGTTGTGGGACGCACAGCCCAACGAGGGGCATCGGCTCGTGGCAGAGATGGAGCGTGACTATGACGTGAGCGTGCTCACGCAAAACGTGGACAACCTACACGAGAAGGCGGGTAGCACGCACGTCATCCACCTGCACGGCGAACTGACCAAGGTGTGCTCAAGCCGCAATCCCTATGACGAGCGATACATCCGGGAGCTCACGCCCGAGCACAGCGATGTCGCTCCTGGCTCCAAGGCTGGCGACGGATCACTGCTGCGCCCGTTCATCGTGTTCTTCGGCGAGAGTGTGCCCATGCTCAACCCGGCGGCGCGCGAAGCGGAGCAGGCTGACGTGTTCGTCATCATCGGCTCGTCACTCAATGTCTATCCCGCAGCGGGACTGGTGCAGTACACCAAACCCGACTGCCCCATCTACCTCATCGACCCCAACGCCGTGAACTTGGACGGTTCGCGCAACATCACTCATATAAAGAAAGGTGCCTCGGAGGGCATGCGCCAACTGGTGGAACTGCTGAAGCCGTAAGCGGGCACCCTAACAAGAGGCGACGAAAGGAAACCGCCGCCTCTTGACGGGGCATCTGCCGCCTTGACACAAGACTTCCATCGGCAGGACAAGGAACTTGTCTATCGTTTCGCCACCAGGAAAGTAGGTAAAAAGACATGTTCCACATTCGGAAGATTCATTACATATTGCTGAAAAAACAATAGAAGATGGAAGCCTGAACCAACAAGATGAACGGGAAGGGAAAAACAATGCCAAAAGAAAGGGTGCAACGCATCATTAGTTGCTACCAAAAACATTCGGGGTTAACTCCGCGGAAACAAGTCAGAGAAGAGCCAAAGAAGGCCGCTTGACGTGTCTTTCCGCCACAAAACCACTAAAATCCGCCCTTCGACTGACAAAGGAAGAGCCGCAACAACACAAATCGCGCCTTGAAGGCCAGCATAAGGCCGTCACAAGACTGAAATGAATGAAAAAAGGGCTAAATGAGACTTTAATTATATGTTTTGCAAAGTCAGAGTTGTCACTTTTTTGTCGCACTTCCGGTTTTCCCTAATCCGTAGCACACTTTTATCCTACGGATAATCGGCTATTCATCGGATTTTATCTAACTTTGCGTTCAAATCAATAACCAACAATATGAAAAAGACTATCCTAACCGCGCTCATCCTGGCGGCAGCCCTGTCAGCAAACGCCCAGAAGCGCGCATTCACCGTGGAGGACGTCTACCGCGTACAATATGTGTCATCGCCTTCCGTATCGGCCAACGGCACACTCGCCTACTCCACCAGCCGCTCGGACCTGAAGGCCCAGCGCTCAATGAGCAATGTCTATGTCGTGAAGCCTGGAAGCAAGGGTGAACCGACAGCAGTGACCAACAACGACAAGAGCTATGCGCCACAGTGGTCGCAGGATGGCAAAAGCCTCTACTATTGCTCCTCGGTGAACGGAGCCACACAACTGTTCAAATTTACTGACGGAAAAGCCACTCAAGTCACCGACTATGCGCTCGGCGTGCAAAACCCCGTGGTGTCGCCCGACGGACGCCTCGTGGCCTTCGCCGCTGAGGTCTATCCGGAGATAGGTGGCGCTGACGGACAGGCCAACAAAGACGCCATGGACAAACGAGCCAAGAACCCCATACAGGCACACATGGCAGACAAGCTTCTCTTCCGCCACTGGACGGAGTACAATGACGGGCGCTACTGGCACATCATCATCTACAACACGGAGACCAAGACCTATACCGATGTTACGCCAGGACAATTCCACAGTCCGGTGTTCTCACCCAGCGGTCCCTCGGGTTACGTGTTCTCTCCCGACTCCAAAGAGATTTGCTACCTGAGCAACCATGACGACCACCCGGAGGCATCCACCAACTGCGACCTATGGACCGTCAGCGTCACGGGAGGCGAGGCCCACAACCTTACCGCCGACAACAAGGCTTGGGACGGCAGCCCGCAATACAGCCCAGACGGACGATGGATCGCCTACCGCTTCCAGCGCACACCGAGTTATGAGAGTGACCGCTTCGTGCTCGGCCTCATCAACCGCCAGACGGGAGAGAAGCGCGTACTGACAGAAAGCTACGACAACTGGGTCGACGACTACAAGTGGGCTGCCGACTCCAAGAGCATCTACTTCCTTGGCGAGGAACGTGGATACCAACCCCTCTACCAGGTGAGACTCAAGGACGGACGCCTCAGCAAGCTCATCGCTGACCGCGCCATCGGCAGCTTTGAGCCAGACGGCAAGGGCGGCTTCTACTACACCTACTCCACCACCGGCAAGCCTGTGGCCCTCTACCACACTGCCACACCCGGAAAGACGGGAGCACGCTTCACAGAGAAGCAGGTCACGCACCTCAACGACCAGATGGAGGCCGAGGTCGACATCCGGCCCTCGGAGGCCCACTGGGTCATCGGCGCCGACGGCGACAGCGTGGAATACTTTATCGTGAAGCCACACGACTTCGACCCGAACAAGCGCTACCCGCTGGTCATCAACGTGCACGGAGGCCCACAGATGCAGTGGATGGACTCCTTCCGACCCGACTGGCAGGTGTTCCCCGGAGCCGGATATGTCGTGGCCTACCCCAACCCACACGGATCAACTGGCTATGGGCAGAAGTTCTGCCGCGCCATCAGCGGATCGTGGGGCGGACGACCCTTTGAGGACGTGATGAAGGTGACCGACCAACTCGCACAGCTCCACTACGTCGACTCCACACGCATGGGAGCCATGGGATGGTCCTACGGTGGCTACTTCATGAACTGGCTACAGGGACACACCAAGCGCTTCCGCTGTCTTGCCTCGATGATGGGCCTCTTCGACCTGCGCTCCATGTGGGGCACCACCGAGGAGCTATGGTTCCCCAACTTCGACCTGGAGGGACAACCCTGGAACTCCAACCTCTACAAGAAATGGAGCCCGTCGGAATATGTGAAAAACTTCGCCACACCAACGCTCATCATCACTGGCGAGAGAGACTACCGCGTATCCTACAACCAGTCGCTCCAATACTTCACCACCTTGCAGACGCTTGGTATCCCCTCACGGCTCATCGTCTTCGAGAACGACGGTCACTGGCCCTCAAGCCTGCGCTCCATGCCACTCTACTACAATGCACACCTCGAGTGGTTCCACAAGTATCTCGGTGGCGCACCCGCTCCCTGGAAGAGCGAGAAGATGGTGCAAAGCGGCATCGAATGGTAAGCCGACTGAAAAAAGACGCCTCAACATGGAGCGCCATCAGATAATTTAATGTATCTTTGCATATCACCATTTAAGTCGCATTGATATGGCTAAATACCCCTCATGGCAAGACGAATATTGGCTCATGCTCATGCAGCTCTACCTGAAACGGCCGCAGGGCGTGAAGCCTATCTACAGTAGAGCTCTCGTAGACCTTGCGCTGGAACTGCACTTTCCGCCCGACTACCTGTACCGCAAGATGTTCAAGTTGAGGCAGATCGATACGCCCAACCTGCAACGCCTGTGGGACACCTACGCCGACAACCCGCGACGGTTGTCGCGTGAGGTGAAACTCCTCAAGCGCATGAACGGCTTCGGCGCGGCAGGCGAGTTCTATGCAGGAGTGGCCATCAATGAGTCGTGGGAGAAAGACTTCAAGCCTATCGACGGATTGGCGGACAAGCGCATCACGCCTGCCCTGCTCATCCTAACGCTCGACCTCTACTTCCGCCTGACACCCAACACCATGGTGGCAGAGACACCTGAGATTGCAGAACTGGCCAAGCTCACCAAGGTCAAGCCCGACGACATGGTGACCATCATGAGGGCATACCAAGCCGTCGATCCCTATCTCACCAGTGAGAGTCCCGTCTCCCCCACCCTGCTCGGCGCCTGCGAGGAGGTGTGGAAGCGGTTCGGCAACGAAGATCCGCAAAAGATTGCCGCCACTGCGGCACAACTCAAAGAATACTGGAAATAACGAATGGCACAGAAACTCATACAAACCCAAGCGCAGACCCAGACCCAGCAGCAACGTCTCTCACAACAACAGATGTTGCAGGTGAAGTTGCTGGAGATGCCCCTGGCGGAACTCGAGCAGAACATAGCCATAGAACTCGACGACAACCCGGCGCTGGAGGAGCGGCGCGACGACCTCGACGATCCGCACACGGGAGCCGACACGCCCGCCGATGACCTGCACGAGACTTCGCCCGACGACACGCCCGACAGTGCCGACGACGGCATCTCCGACCCCGCCATGGCTGACGACAACTATGAGCGGAAGAGCGAGCGGGAGGAACGGGAGGAAGCACTCGACAACGCACTCGCCAACCTGGGCAGCGACGACGAGATGCCACAAGTTGACCATTACGCCACATCGGCGGACAACGACAACGCCGATTACGAGGAGATGGTGTGGGGCGACACCACATCCTTCTACGACAAGCTCAAGGAACAGATGGGATTGCTCGAGCTGACCGACCAGCAACAGGAAATCATGGAATATCTCATCGGATCGCTCGACGACGACGGGATATTGCGTAAACCACTGGATGATATAGCCGACGAACTCGCCATCTACCATGGCATCGACGTCACGGAGCAAGACGTGGAGCACGTGCTGAGGCTCCTCCAGCGGTTTGATCCCGCCGGCATCGGAGCCCGCTCCCTGCAAGAGTGCTTGCTCCTGCAGGTGCAACGGCGACCTGCAGGCAAGCTCAAGGATCTCATGACACGTGTCCTGGCCAACCACTACGAGGACTTCATCAAGAAGCACTGGGACAAGATCGCCTCATCGCTCGACATCACCCAGGAGCAGGCTGACACCGTCCACCAGGAAATCCTCAAGCTCAACCCCAAGCCTGGCGCTGCCCTCGGCGAGACCATGGGGCGCAACACACAGCAGATCACGCCCGACTTCATCGTCGACACCGACGACGAAGGACACGTCACCTTCACCATCAACCATGGACGCGTGCCAGAGCTGAAGGTGTCGGCCGACTTCGCAAGCATGGTCGAGCACTACAAGAGCAACAAGCAGAAGATGACGCGCACCGACAAGGAGGCGCTGCTCTACGCCAAGGAGAAGGTGGAGAAGGCGCAAGGCTACATCGAAGCCATACGCCAACGCCAGCACACACTGTACGTCACGATGAAAGCCATCATCAATTGGCAGATGAAGTTCTTCCAGGATGGCGACGAGGCCGACCTCAAGCCGATGATCCTCAAGGACATCGCCGAGAAGACCGGCCTTGACATCTCCACCATCAGCCGCGTCAGCAACCAGAAGTATGCGCAGACGCGCTGGGGAACGTTCCGCCTCCGCTTCTTCTTCACCGACGGCTACGTCACCAAGGACGGAGAAGAGATGTCGACACGAAAGATCAAGCTCGCCCTCAAAGACCTCATCGATCACGAGGACAAGCGGAAGCCCCTCTCTGACGACGTGTTGGCCCAGGAAATGAAGAAACGGGGATTTCCCGTGGCACGGCGCACCATCGCCAAGTACCGCGAGCAGCTCCACTTGCCTGTGGCACGGCTGCGCAAGGTATGACGCACGCCCCACAGACAATCCTTACCCAAGCACACATGAAAGAAAAAAACATCATATTGGCAGCACGAGTGATGAGCATGGTCTTCACCCCTTTCTACCTGCCCATCGCAGGATTGCTGGCATTGTTTATCTTCAGCTACATGAGTTTGCTGCCCACCGCCTACAAGCTGACGGTGCTCACCATGGTCTATCTCTTCACCATCCTGTTGCCGACGGTGCTCATCCACCTCTATCGGCGCTACCAGGGATGGACCTCCTCGGAGATGGCACAGAAGGAACGGCGCATGGTGCCTTACATCATCGCCATCCTCTGCTACTTCATCTGTTATTACCTCATGAGTCTGGTCCGCATCCCGCAGTTCATGGCCAACATCCTGGTGGCGGCCCTGGTCATACAGATCGCGTGCGCCATCATCAACGTATGGTGGAAAATCTCCACCCACAGCGCAGCCATCGGTGGCTTCGAGGGGGCGCTCGTGGCCTTCTCCATCCTCTTCACCTTCAACCCGATGGGATGGTTCTGCTTCATCCTCATCATCGCCGGCATGGTGGGGTCAAGCCGCATGGTGCTCCGCCAGCACACGCTCTCGCAAGTCATCGCAGGCTTCCTCGTGGGCATGTTCCTCGGCTTCTGGGCCATCATCTGACGGAAACAGGGAAGGCGCACACAACCAGACAACACTACCTGGCGACGCATGGCAATCGCCGACAAACCAACACATCACTTAGCAAGACAACAAAACAACACATATCATGAAACCATTAGTCAGTATCATCATGGGGTCTACAAGCGACCTTCCTGTCATGGAGAAAGCTTGCAAATGGCTGGAAGAGCAAGAAATTCCCTTTGAGATGAATGCCCTCTCAGCCCACCGCACACCCGACGCCGTGGAGCAGTTTGCCAAAGGTGCGAAAGCGCGCGGCGTGAAAGTCATCATCGCCGGAGCTGGCATGGCAGCCGCCCTGCCGGGCGTCATCGCCGCCTCCACACCGCTGCCCGTCATCGGTGTGCCCATCAAGGGCATGCTCGACGGCCTCGACGCCATGCTCTCCATCATCCAGATGCCGCCGGGAATCCCCGTGGCCACCGTCGGCGTGAACGGCGCGCAGAACGCTGCCATCCTCGCTGCAGAGATGATGGCCCTGGGCGACGATGCCATAGCCGCCAAGGTCGACGCATGGAAGGCCGGACTGGGCAAGAAGATAGAGAAGGCCAACAAGGACTTGTCGGAAATCAAGGACTATAAGTTTAAGTGTTAGACCCTACCCTATCAACATGGATTTATTCAACTATCATAGGCGCGAGACGACAGTGGCTCACGTGGGCAGGCTCGACATGGGCGGCGAAAACCCCATCCGCATCCAGTCGATGACCACCACCAGCACCGATGACACCGAAGGCTCGGTGGCGCAATCGGAGCGCATCATCAAGGCGGGCGGCGAGCTGGTGCGCCTCACCACGCAAGGCATCCGCGAGGCGGAGAACCTCAAGAACATACAGGCGGGCATCCGCCGCGACGGCTTCAGCACACCGCTCTGCGCTGATGTCCACTTCAATCCCAACGTGGCTGACGTCGCGGCACGCATCGCCGAGAAGGTGCGCGTGAACCCGGGAAACTATGTGGACCCGGCACGCAAGTTCGTCAAGCGCGAATACACCGATGAGGAGTATGCGCAGGAGCTGCAGAAGATAGAGGACCGCTTTGTGCCCTTCCTCAACATCTGCAAGGAGCACCACACCGCCATCCGCATCGGTGTGAACCACGGTTCGCTCTCTGACCGCATCCGCAACCGCTATGGCGACACGCCCGAGGGCATCGTGGAGAGCTGCATGGAGTTTCTGCGCATCTGCAAGCGTGAGCATTTCGACGATGTGGTCATCTCCATCAAGGCCAGCAACACGGTGGTCATGGTGCGCTCGGTACGCCTCCTGGTTGACACCATGACCCGCGAGGGAATGAGCTATCCGCTCCACTTGGGCGTCACCGAGGCTGGTGAAGGCGAGGACGGACGCATCAAGAGTGCCGTGGGCATCGGCGCACTGCTGGCCGACGGCATCGGCGACACCATCCGCGTGTCGCTCTCCGAGGAGCCTGAGGCTGAGATTCCCGTGGCTCGTCACTTGGTGGACTACATCGGCCGAAAGGCTGGGCACATACTCATCCCGGGCGAAGCCTACGACGGTTTCGACTGGCTTCACCCCACCAGGCGCACCACCCGGGCGGTAGGCAACATCGGTGGAAGCCATGTGCCTGTGGTCATCACGTCGCAAGCAAGCGCCGCACAAGGCTCCAAGAAGCCTCTGCCAGCGGAAGAAGAGGTCAAGTCAGACTATGTCTACACAGGCTCTGAAGCGCCAACAGACTGTCTCCACAACTATATCACGGACTATAACGTCTATGCGGAGCTGACCCATGGCGGCACTCAGCCCTACGAACCCAAGGGCGAAGGAACAGGGGCCGCACGCCTCTGCCCCATCTTCCCCGTGACGGCCATGCCCTTCCTCGGCATGATCCAGGCTCCCGTGAAGTTCCTGGTGCTGCAGTTTGGCACGCCCAGCGACGAATATCTGGCTTGCCTCAAGGCCCATCCCGAGGTCGTCGTGGTGTGCACCAGTCACCACCAGAACCGCCTGGGCGACCAGCGCGCGCTGGTCCACGAGATGATGGGCGCCGGCGTGAACAACCCTGTGGTGTTCGCACAGATGTACCAGCTCAACGACAAGGACGAGTTCCAACTGGAGGCGGCGGCCGACATGGGCGCGCTGATGATGGACGGACTGACCGATGGCCTTTGGCTGATGAACGACGGGAGCATCGCCCAGACGGACATCGACGACACGGCCTTCGGCATCCTGCAAGCCGCACGCCTGCGCACCACAAAGACCGAATACATCTCTTGTCCGGGCTGTGGCCGCACGCTCTACGACCTGCGCGAGACCATCGCCAAGATCCGCGAGGCCACTAAGGAGATGAAGGGACTGAAGATTGGCATCATGGGATGCATCGTCAACGGTCCCGGCGAGATGGCCGACGCTGACTATGGCTACGTCGGGGCTGGGCCGAAGCGGGTGTCGCTCTATCGCGGACAGACGTGTGTGGAGAAGAACATACCCGAAGATGAGGCCGTCGACCACCTGTTGGCGCTCATCCGCAAAGACCGAGAGGCGGAGGCCTGACGCCGCGGCGCCTCCCCCACTCCACCCGGACAAAAATCACCATCAACATGCAAGGACGGACAATCAACGAAATGGAACTGCGAGACCGCTACATGGCCTCTGTCCACCGATACGACGATGCACAGAACCTCTATCGGCGCTGTGGCCATTCTGGTGTGCTGCTGCCCAAGGTGAGCCTGGGCTTCTGGCACAACTTCGGCGGTGCGGACAGCTATGAGCGCGCCCGCGCCATCACTCATTGTGCCTTTGACAACGGCATCACCCACTTCGACTTGGCCAACAACTACGGGCCACCCTATGGCTCGGCGGAAGAGACGGTGGGCCGCCTGATGGACGAAGACTTCCGCCCCTATCGCGACGAACTGTTCCTCTCGACCAAGGCGGGCTACGACATGTGGCCCGGCCCCTACGGCAACTGGGGCTCGCGCAAGTATCTCTTCGCCAGCCTGGAGCAGAGCCTGCGGCGCATGCGGGTCGACTATGTGGACCTGTTCTACAGCCATCGTTACGATCCCGAGACGCCTTTGGAGGAGACGTTGCAAGCACTTGTCGACATCGTGCGCCAGGGCAAGGCACTCTACATTGGCATCTCACGCTGGCCCCAGAAGGCGCTCCGCGTGGCCCACGACTACCTGAAGGCCCACGATGTGCCACTGCTCATCTACCAGGGGCGTGTCAACCTACTCGACCGTGAGCCCCTGCGCGAGGGCATCCTCGACTATTGCCGCGAGCAAGGCATCGGCTTCATCAGCTTCTCGCCGCTTGCACAGGGACTGCTCACCGACCGCTACCTGCACGGCGTGCCCGCCGACTCACGCATGGCGAAAGACCACTTCCTCAAGAAGGAGCGGCTCACGCCCGAACTGCTCAGCTATCTGCAACAGCTCAATGACACCGCCACGAGCCGGGGCGAGACCCTGGCCGAGATGGCGTTGGCGTGGATTCTCCACCAGCCGGGCATCACCAGCGTGCTCGTCGGGGCCAGTAGCGCCGAGCAACTGCAGACGAACCTGCGTTGCATCCACGCCAACCCTTTCCCCGAAAACATCGGGGAGATGAAATAGGGGAGCCCTGCCAAAGGACGAGCGAAACACCCGTCAGGAAAGAAGGGGAAAGGTCCAATAAAACCTGTCTGGGAAGAAAGGGAAAGGTCCAATAAAACCTGTCAGGAAAGAAGGGGAAAGTCCAATAAAAAAGGTAGGGA
>DJOV01000130.1:16350-20686 GCA_002437285.1 Prevotella sp. UBA6429
TCCCTACCTTTTTTATTGGACTAAACTTAGACGGTGGCCCAAGCGTTGTTGTGATGTTATCGGATGACTGGCCGTGAGAGGAAGAAGGGGAAGAAGCCCTTCACTCCGTTAGGAATGCCTTGGCAAACTCCCAGATGACAATGCCTGCCGTGGTGCTGACGTTGAGGCTGTGCTTGGTACCAAACTGAGGTATCTCCAGGCATCCGTCGCTCATGTCGACCACCGACTGCTTGACGCCCTTCACCTCGTTGCCCAGGATGATGGCGTAGCCCTGGTGCGCAGGCGCGTCAGCACGAGTCTGTTCAGCGAGCACATCGCCCAGGCGCTGGAGCTTGGTGGAATGCTCCACCTGCTCAACGCTCCACACGAAAAAGCCCGCATCGTGGAGGGCGCGAACGGCATCCTCAGTACTGGCAAAGTAGTGCCAGTCGACACTGTCCTCGCCACCGAGGGCTGTCTTGTGAATCTCGGCGTTGGGCGGGCAGGCAGTGATGCCACAGAGATAGACCCCCTCCACGCGGAAGGCGTCACCCGAGCGAAACACGCTTCCCACATTGTAGAGCGAGCGCACATCGTCGAGCACGACGATGAGCGGCAACTTGTGGGCTTCCTTAAACTGCTGCACCGACAGGCGGTGCATCTCGATAGTCCTTAGCTTGCGCATGGCGTATAGGTGGTATGATCGTGTGTGAGAGGCACATGGCCCGTGTCATTGCTTCACGCTGTAGGCCAGCGCATAAGCCTTGATCTGCTTGACCATGGCCAAGAGACCGTTGGAGCGGGTGGGAGAGAGGTGCTCGCGCAGCCCTATCTGGTCGATGAAGTAAAGGTCAGCGTCGAGTATCTCCTGCGGCGTGTGGCCGCTGAGTACACGCACGAGCAGGGCGATGATGCCCTTGACGATGAGCGCGTCGCTATCGGCAGAGAAGCAGAGCTTGCCGTCCACATAGTCACACTGCACCCACACACGGCTCTGACAGCCGTCGATGAGGTTTTGCTCGGTCTTGTATTTGTCGTCGAGCTTGTCCAGGTCGTTGCCCAAGTCGATGAGCATCTGATACTTGTCCATCCAGTCGTCGAAGTCGCTGAACTCCTCGATGACCTCGTCTTGCAATTCGTTGATTGTCTTAGCCATGATACGTTATTCCTTCATATTCGTCGGCAAAAGTAGCCATTTTCATTGAATAGCCCAAGGCCTCGTCCTGTTTTCTTGCCAAAGGACGGGGCAAAGGGTGGGGGAGGAGTACCTGTTCATTCCGCCTTGTCGATACGGAACACCTTGTCGTTGGGCCGCACCTTGTCTGGTACTGGCACGCTAACGAGCGTGTGCTGCGGCGCCTCGGCGATGGGGCCGTCATCGCCGTGTATCTCGGTGGCCTCCAGATACATGGCACCCGTGGTATTGCCAGTGATGAGCAACTTGTCGCCTTGCTTGAAGGTAGCTGCCTGCACGGCAATCTCACCCACGCCAAGCCGGCTGAAATACTTGTTGACCCGGCCCACGAGCACCTTCTTCTCCGTGGCCAGCGAACCATACTCCTTGTTCCACTCGCCAAGCGTCTGTCCCTGGTAGTAGCCATCCCAGAAACCGCGGTTGAAGACAGTGGCCAGCCGCTCGTCCCAAGCGTCCTTTCGCTCCTCGGTGAAGGTGCTGTCGAGCACGGCGCGGATAGCCTCCTTGTAGCAGGTCACCACGGTGTAGACATACTCAGGACCACGCGCACGTCCCTCAATCTTGAACACCCGCACGCCAGCGTCCATCATCTTGTCGATGAAACGGATGGTCTTTAGGTCCTTGGGACTCATCACATACTTGTTGTCGATCTCCAGCTGGTGGCCCGTCTCGTTGTCAGTCACCGTGTAGCTGCGGCGGCACACCTGCACACACTGTCCGCGGTTGGCGGAGCGGTTGGCGGCATCGAGACTCATGTAGCACTTGCCCGAGACAGCCATGCAGAGGGCGCCGTGGCAGAACATCTCGATACGCACGGGCTGTCCGGCAGGACCGGTGATGTGCTGCGCCTCAATCTGCTCGTGGATGTGTTTCACCTGCTTGAGGGTGAGCTCACGGGCCAGCACGCTGACATCGGCAAACTGGGCGTAGAAGCGGAGGGCCTCCACGTTGGAGATGTTGAGCTGGGTGGAGAGATGCACCTCCACGCCCACCTTGCGGCAGTAGGCCATGACGGCCACGTCGGAAGCGATCACTGCGCTGACACCCGCCTCCTTGGCAGCGTCGATGATCTGGCGCATCGTGTCGATATCCTCATCGTAGATGATGGTGTTGACCGTCAGGTAGGTCTTCATCTTGTGCTCGCGGCAGATGGCCACTATGTCGTGCAGGTCATCAAGCGTGAAGTGATTGGCGCTGTGCGACCGCATGTTGAGCTGGCCCACACCGAAGTACACGGAGTCGGCCCCTGCCTGTATGGCGGCCGCCAGGCTCTCGCGCGAGCCCACGGGGGCCATGATCTCAAAGTCTTCTAATCTTGCGTTCATACTGCAAAGGTACTAAGTTTTTTTGGTTTGCGCCTCATTTGGCATGACGAATGTTTGACAGTTCTTTTTCACCGCGCACGCTCTGCGTTTCCCCAAATCTTAGTAACTTTGCATCCTATGAAGAAACTGTGGACATGGCTGCTCATCATCGTCTTGCTGACAGCCTGCGGCCGTCCTGCGCCCCGACAAGCCTCGACTGCCAAAGAGGATTTTCAGAACGACCTGGTGCTCAAGACCACACCCGTGCGCGACCAGGGACGCAGCCCCCTCTGCTGGGCCTACGCCATGGTGGCCACCATCGAGACCGACCGCCTGATGATGGGCGACTCGGTGACGCTGTCGACCGACTACGTGGCACGCCTTCTGCTTCAGGAGCAATCACGCCGCGCTTTCCTCTCACGCGGGAGGGAGGGCATCACGCTGCGAGGCATGCCGTCGATGGTACTCGACGTGATGGCCCGTCAGGGCATGCTGCCCTTCGACTCTTACTATCAGAACACGGGCACCGACATCTACGCCAGCGGTGTCAACTATGGCGTGCTCTGCCGCAAGGTATACCAAGTGGTGCGGGCCAGCACTTCGCTCGGCATGGCCGACCGGCACGTGGCCGACCTCCTCGACCGTGAGATCGGGTCGCTGCCCCGCATCATCGCCATGTTCGGCATGACCTACACACCCCTTGAGTTCGCCAACAGCGTCTGCCTGCCGGGCGACTACGAGGCGCTCACCAGCTTCACCCACCATCCCTTCGGTGAGCGCTTTGCCCTGGAGACACCCGACAACCAATTCCACGACACCTTCCTCAACGTGCCCATTGACACGCTGATGGCGCGCATCGTCAGTTCGCTGCGCTCGGGCCGTGCCGTCTGCTGGGAGGGCGACATCAGTGAGCCGGGCTTCAGTTTCGCCCAGGGGCGCGCCACCCTGCCCGACGGCATGCCTGCCACCCAGGAGGAGCGGCAGCGCCTCTTCGACCGCCTCCAGACCACCGACGACCACTGCATGGAGCTCTGCGGGCTGGCACACGACCGGCAGGGGCGCCGCTTCTTCATCGCCAAGAACTCATGGGGCAAGGACAATCCTTACGGAGGCTTCATGTATCTCAGCTACGACTATGTGCGCCTGAAGACCATCGCCGTCTACATGCGCACGTAAAATCATCGGATGAACTCATTTAGTGACGATGAAAAAATAACTTGGTACGATTTGAGAGAGAATTCTATCATATGCAGAGATGGTTCCAGCCTCATCTTTTTGGCTCTTTTCCTCCCTCTCATCGGTCGTATAGCCCGCTATACTCCCTCTTTGAGTGAAAAAAATAGCTCAAAAATATGAGGCTCAAATCATACCAATTTATTTTTTCACCGTCACTTAGGACAACGACATTTGCAACTCGTTACAGCCTTCCGGTCGTCCGTCTTTGTGACACTGGTACAGCAATGGTTGCCTCAAAATCATGACAAGTGCACCACTCGTCAGTTTCCGGTTCCCAAAGATGTTGCGCTCCATACTATTTTCATTGCCCCGTGAAAATAATCCTTTAAACATTTGCTTCTTTGATGGCTTTTACATAACTTAGCAGCGGAAACAATGACTTCCCGTCCTAACCTTTAAAAACGCCTTGCCGCATGAGACGACTGACACCATTACTGTTTTTCCTTTCCTTGTCCTTTCCTGATGTTTTTGGCCAAGGCAATGTCACCACGTATGAGTATGACGAGGGAGGCAATGTCGTGAAACGCACAGTCACCCTTCGCCGCGCCAAGGCTGCGCGCAGCCGTGCCGTGAATGACACAGCGAGGTTTGCCAGCATCTCTTATGACCGCAACAGGTCTGT
>DJOV01000008.1:0-10548 GCA_002437285.1 Prevotella sp. UBA6429
GAGGGGTGGGAAACTTCAGTCACACAATTACTTCTTAGCCGTTTTCCATTCAAAGACATAAGCTATTCCCTTGATTTTCACCTTGACATACAAGTCTGTAACTTTGCGGTCAGACGTGTAAAGGTAACCTGACACGACCTCTCCGGGATGGATAGTCGTTCTCTCAAGATAGCCTAAATCCTCGGGCATCTTTTCCGAATATTTCATTCGGTTTCCAGCCTCCAATTGCCGCATCTTGCAGATACGCATTTGGAAATCTTTCAAGGTGTTAGATGTCCCTGCATCAAACACTTGCGCACCCAAGTTGGCATTTACGTTATTTTCACGTTCAGTCTGCACGACAGCCTTGTTTTTTACCATGCGCTTGGCCACTTTTTTCTTGAACTTAAGAATTTTCTTATCATACTCCTCTGCGCCGACCAGTTCAAAGTCTTTTCTCTTTCCACCCTTCATGTCATATATTTCGATTTCTGAAGGGTCGATGTCCACATTCATCATGCTCTTATTGACAATGAGCACACCAATTTCCCTGTACCCACCGATGTTCTCATTCACCAACGAGCTGCTTACTCCAACAATGAGGCCATTCTTGTTGTAATAAGGCCATGCCACGCCATTTTTATATTCAGTTCGCTGTTCATCAAGGGTTGGTGTCTCCAAGATAGGCGATTTATCCGTCGCAGAGTATTTTGAATAGTTACCATCAGCATCCACCACCACATAAAATCCTTCAGAATTGTCATTCTTATAGGGCGTCAACGTACACACTCTTCCATCCTCTGTAAAGGAAGCTCCTACTCCATTTTTCTTACCGCTCTTCAAGAAAAGATGTTCTCTGACAAGCCCATTGGCATAAAAAGCCGTATACTCGTCATCGAGTTTTCCGTCTTTGTAAGTTTTTTGTTCCTCAGGCTTTCCGTTCTTAAAATAAGTAGTCATAGCGCCAGAGAACAAACTTCTCGTATCATCATCCTTGTCAAGCATCAGAAAAGTTCCTTCACCTTGCAATTCGCCACTCATATAGTAAGTGCGAAACTCCTTAGCCATTGTCGTGTCAGCCGGGTAGAGCGCCAATCTATAATAACTGGCAAAAGCCTTATTTCTACAGACTTTCCAATTTTTATTATAATAAATTGTGTCAAGTCTGTCTTGCGGTTCAGGTGGAGCGACAGGCACTACCTCTTTCTGAATTTCTTGAACCTCCTGTACAGGTTCCTCCACAACCGTTTCCGTCTTCACTTGCGTCTTCTTTTTTGAGCGCTTGACTTTCTGAGCCAGCACATCCTGCGTCGAAGCGAACAACAACAGCATGGACATGAAGACTGTGATTTTCTTACCAATCATACCTTTGTTTCTTTTTAAATACTTAAAAATCTATCTATCAACTTCTTTCTGAAGAATCTACCCACCTTCACATAGTCAAGTTTGTCAAAAGGAGGATAGAAATGACAGACGCCATCCACTACCTCCATCAAGTAATCCACATTGACAATGAACTTCTGGTTGACTTGCAAGAAGTGTTCATCCAATTTCAGCAGGTCCACGCTTTTCACGTTTCGTTTGAGTCTAATAGGTTTGGTTTGATCGGCCACCACGACCTCCCAACACCGCAAGTCGTGCTCATACTGGAACAAGCAGACATCGTCTTTGTCTACCAATTTGAAATCTACCGTATTGGTATAAAACAACAGTTTTCCATTGAACATGGATTGCGCGACCTTCCCTTCTGCAGGAGGAGCCTTTTCCACCTTCATCAGACGTTTCACTATTAAGTCCAGTTCCTGGGGGTCAATGGGTTTAAGCAGCACATCAAAAGCACGTTTTCGGAATGCTGTCATCACATATTTATCGTAAGCGGTAAACATGATTACCCGGCAATCGCGCGAAGAGAATTCCGACAGTTTATCCAAGAAGTCAAGCCCATTGACATCAGGCAGTTGCACATCCAGAAAGATGACGTCAGGCTGGCACTTGCCCACCATGGCCAAACCATCCAATCCACAGAGAGCACATCCCTGCACATCAAATCCATATTTGTTTTCCAACAGTTCAGCCAATGCCAATCCAGCCGACTTGTTGTCATCGATAATCAATACTTTCATACATCCACATTCATTTTGTTTCATGGTTCATTTCTTATCAAATCACGAATCCGTCAGGTATGCAGACCTGCGCCAAGCATCCCTTGACGCCACCACTTTCCGCCTCAACGTTCCTCAATGCGAAGGTCATCTTCCTGCGATTGTGCTCATTGACGACCGCCAAAGTCTGTGTTATGATTTTCAGTCCTGTGCGCTTCTGGCATTTTTTCCTGATGTCAAACCCCTTTCCATTGTCTTGCACCTCCAAGCATGTGCCTCCAGCATGATTTCTCATTACCCTCACCTGCAGTTTCTTATTACCTTCCCATCCGCGCAATCCGTGCACCAACGCATTCTCCACCAAGATCTGCACAAACATGGACGGTATGAAGATATGATTCACATCAACTGCCGGCTCAATATCTATCGAATATTCAAAGTCGTCTCCCACCAATGGAGCTTCCACCTTGAGATACTGCTTCACGAAGTCCAACTCAGCAGCCAACGTCACCTTCATGTTGCACGACAAGTCCAAGTTACTACGAATCAACTGGGCCAATCCCATAAGTTCTTTCGCCTCCTCCGTGTCGGCATGCAGTATTTTGTTGTTGAGGACATTGAAGACAAAATGCGGCGAGATGCGATTTCGCGCCCCTTCGAGCTTCAGTTGCAAAATGCATTGCTTATTCTTCTCCTGGCGTTTGGCAAATCTCAGCCGTTGCACGACAAACAACAAACAAGCCAATAGGAAGCACATCACCACAACAACCACAACCCAGCGCGCTTGTCCGAGTTCAGCATTCTTGTGTTCCAAGACCAGCGCATGGTGCAACCTTAATGTGTCTTGCGCAAAGCGATTCATGATGTCTGAAGCTCTGAGTTTCGTCCTGTTGTGCTCCAGCGAATCTGTCTGTCTCGAGTCCTCAAGCAGGTTTTCATATGCCAACCGATAATCTCCCCTGGCAAGATAATATTTTTGCAGGTATTGATTTCTAATCTGGCGCAGGTTAAAACTTATCCTGCTCTCATAATTCTTTCCAAAAGATTTCTCCTCACGGTCCAACACGCGAACCACCGCCGCCATGTTTTTCTCTTTCACATATTGGCCGATGCGTATCGTATTGCAATAATACACAGCCTCGGCGTCTTGATTGGCAACAAAGAAAGGCTCGCTTTCATCAAGATAGTTTACAGACTGTGCCACGCTGTCCATATTGAGGTAAGCGTCAGCCATGTTCAATTTGCAAAGATACATGTCAAAACATTCTTCCTTGCCATTTTTCTCTAACAAACGCTTTAATTGCAGAAACTTTTCCAAGCAACGCGGATAATCCTTCTTGTAATAATAATAGTTGCCATAATTGTTCAAGTAGTAGGCCTGCATGGACAGAGACATCTTGGAGAGAAGTACCTCCGTTTCACGGTAACACTTGAGCGAACTGTCAAAGTCATTCAGTTTCAAATAGATGTTGGCCAATCCCACATGCAGCGAGACGTAATCCTCCTTATGCAAACGAAGCGAATCGACCAGGAAGAGCGCCCTACGATACCAATAAGCACCCTCCACCAACTGATTCTTGAACACATACGCATCCCCCAGGTTGGCGCAAATATTGGGTGCTTGATCTTCAACGTCACTATGCAACGAGAAGCGATAGGCTGAATGATAAAGCGAGATGACGTCTTCCGCCTTCCGATGGAAATTATGATAGTTGACTCCCTGGCAATTATATGCGTAAGCCAACATCCCATTTCTGCGAGACGATTCCGGCAAGCGAAGTGCGTAGCCAATCGAACGATCAATGTATCTGACCATTGAGTCGGGTGTGGCCGACTGGCAGAACCAGCGGCCCTTTCTCACATAATACTCATAATAGGAAAGACTATCTTTCGCCTTGCGCAATCCTTCGTCTATATGCTTAATCGCATCCGGCGACTGCATTGCCAGCTCCTTGTCCACCTGGCGCAACGCATTGACACGCTGCTTGTCACGCGCGCCATCAGACACCTGCTTGCACGAGGCCATAACGGCCGTAATGGCCAACAAAGCCACCCATATATTGATCGAATTCACAAATTCCTTGTACTTCATCTTCCTTTCATACTGTTAGTCCGCCCCAATTCAGCCACGCTTCCACTTCGGGCAAAGATGAATCAGCGATATTTTCTTCATATGTCTTTTGGGGTAACGTGGTTCAACATGGTTTAACATTTGCAAAGATAAATAAAAAAACGCAAAACTGCAACCCGGATCACAATCCACCAAGGCCTGTTTGTAGATTATAATGCCTAATAGTCCTAAATTTTAGGCTTATTTGTTCAGAGAACAATTTGGCTATTTCCAAAATATCGCGAAAATCAGCTCTCCTCATCCTCCATTTTCGACATTCTGCCTCCGGTATAAAGCCGGAGGCAGTTCAGCTTATTTTCCCAAGCACCCATTGTCACAAAACAATGGACTTCTGCCGCTCACTCGTAGACATCGTCAATACCATTCTCGCCCTCATCCACATCATCGTGTCCACAGGGATTGAAATCCTCCGGCACATCAAAGACTTCTGTCGAATCATAGGGCAGGCTACGGTCTCGGTAAATTTTCTTCATGAAATAAGCCCAGATGGGCAACGCCATCGTAGCCCCCTGTCCCATCTGCATATTGTCGAAGTGGATGTCGCGATCCTCACCGCCTACCCACACGCCACTTACCAGCTGCGGTGTGAAACCCATGAACCAGGCATCAGAGTTACGATTGGTCGTCCCCGTCTTTCCGCCTATTTCTCCAGGAATCTGATAGCGGAAACGCAATCGACCGGCCGTTCCCTCATCCACGACAGCCATCAGTTCCACCAACATCTTATAGGCACTGTTCGAACTGATTACCTCGTTCATCCGTGGCTGGAACTCCGCCACCACATTGCCCTCATTGTCCTCAATCTTAGTCACGAACAAGGGCGCAATGCGAATGCCATTGTTGGCAAAAGTGGTGTAGGCACTCACCATCTCTCCCACCGACACTTCACAGGGGCCAAGACACAAGGACATGGACGGGTATATGTCAGGATTGTTGATGCCGAACTTATGCAGGATGCTTACAAACTGTTGGGGATTTAAACGACTCATGAGATAGGCCGAAATCCAGTTGTTCGACTGCGCCAGTCCCCACTTCAGCGTAACCATCTGCCCATATCTTCTCCTGTTGGCGTTGCGGGGCGTCCATGGCTTCCCCGCCACCATGTACGTCTTCTGCACATTGGGCGCCTTGTCACATGGCGACGCGCCATTCTCCATGGCCAACGAGTAGAGGAACGGCTTGATGGTAGATCCGACCTGCCGGCGCCCGCCCATTACCATGTCATACTGGAAATGTTCAAAGTCGATGCCGCCCACATATGCCTTGACGTGTCCCGTCCTGGCCTCCATGCTGACAAATCCAGCCCTAAGGAATGATTTGTAGTAGCGGATGGAGTCGAGCGGTGTCATCATGGTGTCAATGTCTCCGCGATAGGTGAACACCGTCATGTCAACAGGCGAATGGAAAGCGCGTTTGATTTCTTCGTCCGAGCAACCATTGTCCTTCATTACCCGATAGCGCTCGCTTTGTCTGACCGCCCTTCCCATGATCTGCTTCACTTGTGCGCCTGTCAGCTCCTCGGTGAACGGCGCGTTGGGTTTCGACTTGTTCTCCTTGTCAAAGGCTGGTTGCAGGTATCGTGCCACATGGCCATAGACCGACTCCTCTGCATATTGCTGCATCCTGGAATCAATGGTCGTATGAATCTTCAGACCGTCCGTATATATATTGTAAAAGGAGCCATCCTTCTTCGTGTTTTTCTTGCACCAACCGCACAACGGGTCTGTGGCATAAGCTATTGAGTCTATCACATACTGTCTATTGTTCCATGACGGATAGTTCTCTCTTTCCGGTCTCTCCATCATCATGTATTGGCGGAGGAACTCACGGAAATAGACCGCCACCCCTTCCTTGTGGTCAGCCCGATGGAAATGGAGCTCAATGGGTTGCGCGCTATACTCCTCCCACTCGGTTTGTGACAGGTAGCCCGCCTTGACCATCTGCGCCAGCACCACGTTGCGGCGTTCCTTGCAGCGTTCCGGATAACGCACCGGATTAAACAAAGAAGGATTTTTGCAGAGTCCGATGAGCAATGCCGCCTCATTGACTGAAAGATCCTTAGGATCCTTATTAAAATAGGTAGTGGAGGCCGTCTTGATGCCTACCGCCCCGTGCAGGAAATCGAAGTAATTGAGATAGAGTGCAATGATTTCCTCCTTTGTAAAATTGCGTTCCAGCTTGATGGCCGTCACCCATTCAATGGGCTTCTGGAGCATACGTTCCACACTGGAACTGGCCGGAGCCGAATAGAGTTGCTTGGCCAGTTGCTGGGTGATGGTGCTGCCCCCACCAGCGCTCTCATGCCCCAGCAGGCCACGCTTCACGATTGCGCGTCCCAGGGCTATGAAGTCGATTCCCGAGTGCTCATAGAACCGCACGTCCTCCGTAGCCACCAAAGCCTGCACCAGATAGGGCGACAGCTTGGAGTAGGAAACAGGAATACGGTTGGCCTTGTCGGCATTGTAGGTGCCAAGGACTTTACCGTCTTCCGAATAGACCAAGGTAGCCGACTTGCTAATGGGGTTTTGCAAGTTCTCAATGTCGGGCGAGTATCCCACCACGCCAAACCAAATGAGGAAAAACAACAAGGCCGTCGTTCCCGCCAGCAATCCCAGGCTAGTCCATAATATGTGGATGAATTTCTTTCTCATCTTAAAAAACACTTTATTTTTGCAAAAATACAATATTTCTTTCAAAATCTCACCCCCAACTAAAAAATTATGAGTAACTTAGCAGTCGAAATCGCAACCATCAATCAAGACAAAATGGAAAAACATGATTTTGTGACCATTGCAGACCTCTCCAAGGAGCGCATATTGTACCTGCTTGGAATGGCGCAAGAATTTGAAAAACACCCAAACAGAGAATTGCTGAAAGGCAAGGTTGTAGCCACCCTCTTCTTTGAACCGTCAACCCGCACCCAGCTCAGCTTCCAAACCGCAGCCAACCGCCTTGGCGCCCGGGTCATCGGCTTTTCCGATGCCAAGACCTCAAGCACGACAAAGGGCGAAACTCTGAAAGACACCATTCTCATGGTGAGCAACTATGCTGACGCCATCGTCATGCGCCACTACATCGAGGGAGCTGCGCAATATGCCAGCGAAGTGGCTCCCGTGCCCATTATCAACGCAGGTGACGGCGCACACATGCACCCCTCGCAATGCATGTTGGACCTTTACTCCATCTACAAGACCCAAGGCACCTTGGAAAACCTAAACATCTACCTGGTTGGCGATCTCAAATACGGACGCACCGTCCACTCCCTCATTACGGCCATGCGCCACTTTCATCCCATCTTCCATTTTGTAGCTCCCGAGGAGCTTGCCATGCCTGCCGAGTACAAGCTCTATTGTGACAAGCACGGCATCGAATACCATGAGCACACCAAGTTTGATGAAGACGTGATAGCCAATGCCGACATTCTCTACATGACCCGCGTGCAGAAAGAGCGTTTCTCCGACCTGATGGAGTATGAGCGCGTCAAGAACATTTATATCCTGCGCAACAGCATGCTGACCAAGGCCAAGCCCAACATGAAGATTCTGCACCCGTTGCCACGCGTGAACGAAATCGCTTACGATGTGGACGACAATCCACATGCTTATTACATCCAGCAGGCCAAGAACGGCCTTTATGCCCGCGAAGCCATCTTCTGCTACTGCCTGGGCATCAGCCTTGACGACGTGAAAAACGACACGACCATCATCGGATAGCGAAACACACACCTAACAACAACAACAACCATCATGGGAAAGAGAGAATTGCAAGTGGCCGCCATTGAAAATGGCACAGTCATCGACCACATACCCGCAGAGAAAACGTATCAAGTGGCACGCCTGCTTGACCTCGACCACCTCGACGCACAGGTCACCATCGGCTATAACTTGCCCTCCAAGAAAATAGGAAGGAAAGGCATCATCAAGATTGCCAACAAGTATTTCACAGACGAGGAAATCAACCAACTGTCGGTCATCGCACCGAAGATTGTGCTCAACGTCATCCGCAATTACGAAGTAGTAGAGAAACGCACCATCGAGACACCCGACGAACTTCACGGCATCGTGAAATGCAACAACCCCAAGTGCATCACCAACAATGAGCCCATGTCCACCTTCTTCACCATCGTCGACAAGGAGCGAGGCATCCTCAAGTGCCACTACTGCGACAAGGAACAAGACATGAACAGCGTAGATCTTGTCTGAACAATACCCGCATCGGTCAAACATATCATCATTAACATAACATCAACACAACATGGAAAGAGATTCTGAAATCTTCAACCTTATCGAACAAGAACACCAGCGCCAACTGAGAGGCATGGAGCTCATCGCGTCTGAGAACTTCGTCAGTGACGAGGTGATGCAAGCCATGGGTAGCTATCTGACAAACAAGTATGCTGAGGGACTCCCCGGCAAGCGCTACTACGGCGGATGCCAAATCGTGGACCAAGTGGAGAACATCGCCATCGAGCGTGTCAAGAAACTGTTCGACGCCGAGTTTGCCAACGTGCAGCCTCACTCTGGCGCACAGGCTAACCAGGCCGTGTTGCTTGCCGTGTTGAAACCCGGCGACACCTTCATGGGGCTCGACCTCGACCAGGGCGGACACCTCTCTCATGGTAGCGAGGTCAACACCTCTGGCATTCTCTACAACCACATCGGCTACACGCTGAACCGCGAGACAGGGCGTGTGGACTACGACGAGATGGAACGTCTCGCCCTGGAGCACAAGCCGAAGCTGATCATCGGTGGCGGATCGGCCTACAGCCGTGAGTGGGACTATGAGCGCATGCACAAGATCGCTGACGAAGTGGGCGCGCTCCTGATGATTGACATGGCACACCCTGCCGGACTCATCGCTGCCGGACTGCTGAAGAATCCCGTGAAATACGCACACATCGTGACCACCACAACCCACAAGACCCTGCGCGGCCCGCGCGGCGGCGTGATTCTCCTGGGCAAGGACTTTGACAACCCATGGGGTCTCACCACCAAGAAGGGTGTGGTCAAGAAGATGAGCCAACTGATCAACAGCGCTGTCTTCCCCGGCAACCAGGGCGGACCGCTCGAACACGTCATCGCCGCCAAGGCCGTAGGTTTCGGCGAGAACCTGAAGCCCTCATGGATAGAATACGCCAAGCAGGTGAAGACCAACGCCGCCACACTGGCACAAGACCTGATGGACCTGGGCTACGACATCGTCAGCGGCGGTACCGACAACCACTCCATGTTGCTCGACTTGCGCCGCAAGTATCCCGACTTGACAGGCAAGGTGGCCGAAAACGCACTGGTGGCAGCCGACATCACGGTGAACAAGAACAAGGTGCCCTATGATGAGCGCAGCGCCTTCCAGACATCAGGCATCCGCCTGGGCACAGCTGCCATGACAACACGCGGCGCCAAAGAAGACATGATGCACCTCATCGCCAACCTCATTGACGAGGTGCTGGCCGATCCCGAGAACGAGCAGGTCATCAAGCGCGTCAGGGAGAAGGTCAACGAGACCATGAAGGCTTATCCCCTCTTCGCCTATTAAGGACAAGAGCATAACACAACAATACCGATCACTTGCCAGGGGAAGCGAAACCCCTGGCAAGCGATTTTTCACAAACGACTGGCACGACGTGTTGCCTTGCACAAACACCTCCTCATTTTGAAACGCCTCCTTCTCATTTTCTCCTTCACGGTGCTCTTCCTGGCACCTCTCACGGCGCAGACGCCCATTGCCAACCGCGTGAAAGCGGTCGTCAAGCGGTTGCCCGCCCATGCGCAAGTCGTAGCCAAATACACCGACAACAAGCGCCATTGCCTCTACTACACGTTACGCAACCGCCTATTTCGCTACGACGTGAAAACCAACAGAAGAGAGGAAATATCGTTTTCGCCCAACCCCTACTCCTCCATCATCACCACCTGGCTCAGCACAGACGGCAATGCGTTTTTCATAGCCATAGACCGCAAGCATCTCGTTTCTTTCTACCTCGACAACGGGCAGGAACTATGGATCTACGACTCTCACACCAAGCTCCCCAAGAAGATTGGCGTCGGATTTTCCATCTCTCGCTCAGCCGAAGGCATCACCATCAAGCGCGCCTCACGTTGCCTGAATCCGCAGGCCGCACAAAACCGGCAACAATGGATGGTGTGTGACCATCACTACAACCACAACGGAACCCCTTTGGGAAAGGGTGAGGAATACAAGTTGGAATGACGTCTCCGCAAGCAGGAAGGCTCTTGGCATATTTATAGGCGGATTGACATTTCGCACTACACAACGAGAAAGGAAAAGCCAGCAAGAAATCGGACAAAGTATATTAAAAAACAGGCGTTATTTTCA
>DJOV01000008.1:10718-10850 GCA_002437285.1 Prevotella sp. UBA6429
AAAAGTAAATACTTTTCATCAAAGAATACCCTTTATCGCGTTGCGATATACCCTTTATCATGACGCGATTAACGCTTTATCGCATCGCGATATACCCTTTATCGCAACACAAAATACCCTTTATCGCAAAAT
>DJOV01000008.1:10940-37297 GCA_002437285.1 Prevotella sp. UBA6429
ACCGACAAAAAACGCCATTTTCACGCTCTATTTCATCCGCTATCCGTGACAAAGTTTTGCACCAAAAATCATGACATTGTTAGAAACTGCGTACTCGTCATGAAAGAGGAGGACATAAAATATCGAATCGTGACCCTGGAAAACCCAAGGCTTCGTTCCATCACTTGACCGTGATATGAAAACACCCCTGGTGCACCTCATACTTCACATAGCACCTTCCCGACTCGCGCATGTCTCGCAACACTTCGGCCAGCACCCACTTCAGCGTATCGTTGCGCACAGCCCGACGCTGCTCACCTGGAGCCTCAACCGTCTTGTATCGGTTATAGCACACGTCAAACGTCGTGCCATACAGGTGGCAACTGTTTTGGGTGGCGTTGCTGTTTTTGCCGCGGAGACTCTCCACATCGGCCTTGGAGCGAAGCACGCTCGTCACGATAATCTTGTGAAGGGGAATACCCTTGATCTGCAAACTATCGAAGAAGGAACGCCCCACATCCTGCAACAGTACGGACGCCTTGGGGACCAAGTAGGGGATGCTGTTGCGCAGTCGATCCACATGAAAATACATGTTGCTACCCACATAGACCAGTTCCGCCTTTCTCTTTTCCGCATCCTGGCGGTCAAGCACAGGCTTCACACCATACTTCTGCGCGGCCAAGAGTTGCACGTCGTTTTGGTCGGGAAAGGTCAGCGAAAAGCCGGGCACGCTGAAGATGCGGTTCCTCACAAGCGTGCCGTCCGCCTTGAAAAAGCGGGATCCTCCTCTCGCCGTGTCACTCGAACAAAGCGGCACAGCAGCCTGACTGCCAAGCGACTTGCCGTTTCCATCACGCTCTCCTTCCGCCACCGCCTGAGACTTCGCAACCTGCCCGTTCTCCACATTAGCCATGTCTGGGGAAACCTCTTTTGTGTCCTCACCCGCCACCGACGGAAAGACACAACGCACTAACGCCAAGACCAATGTCGTGGCAAGAAAAGATACAATATATTTGGATTTCTTGTTTTTCATTTCACTTGCAAATTTACCACAAATAGAGATTATGGCAAAACAAAAGCGCCATAAAATATCATCACCTCCTATTATATTTTCTTGCATTTCGAGTGGTATTTCATATAATTGTCGTAAATTTGCAACGTATTTTCAGACACAAAAAGAAAGAATATTGACAGAGAAGCATATCGTGATTGAAGATGTGGACCCCGTAGTGTTTTACGGAGTCAACAACGGACATCTCCAAATGGTCAAGTCGCTGTACCCCAAATTGCGCATCGTGGCACGTGACAACGTGATACGCGTGTTGGGCGACGAAGACGAGATGGCCAAGGTCGAACACGACCTGGAGGCCATGCGCAAGCATGTGGTGAAGTATAATGCCATCAGCGACGAAGACATCCTCGACATCGTGAAAGGACAGCCGACCAAGGCCGATGGCGTCAAGGGCGTGCTGGTCTACAGCGTGAGCGGTCGCCCCATCAAGAGCCGTTCCGAAAACCAGCAGCAGCTCATCGACGCCTTTGGCAAGAGCGACATGATATTTGCAGTGGGCCCCGCAGGCACAGGCAAGACCTACTTGAGCATCGCCCTCGCGGTCAAGGCCCTCAAGGAGAAGGAGGTCAAGAAGATCATCCTGAGCCGCCCCGCCGTGGAAGCAGGCGAAAAGCTGGGATTCCTGCCAGGCGACATGAAGGACAAGATTGACCCCTACCTGCAGCCCCTCTACGATGCCTTGGAGGACATGCTGCCCGCAAGCCGCCTGCAGGACATGATGGACAAGCATGTCATCCAGATAGCGCCCTTGGCCTTCATGCGCGGCCGAACGCTCAGCGACGCCATTGTCATCCTCGACGAGGCGCAAAACACCACCCCGGCGCAAATCAGAATGTTTCTCACCCGAATGGGGTGGAACACCAAGATGATCATTACGGGCGACTTGACCCAGATAGACTTGCCGCGTGGGCAGAAGAGCGGCCTGAAGGAAGCGCTGGAGATACTGTCAGGCATCGAGGGCATCTCGGTGGTCAACCTGACACAAAAGGACATCGTGCGCCACAAGCTGGTGACACGCATCGTCAACGCCTATGCGGCGCATGACAAGCGACAGGACACCAAGGATGGCCCCAAGGCACACCCGAACGACACGCCCCAGCCAAAGGCTTGAGAAAGAAGAGAGAGTAAAGCTTATAAATAATCCAATTATGAAAGCATTAACTAAGACCGATTTCCATTTTGATGGACAGAAGAGTGTTTACCATGGCAAAGTGCGCGATGTCTATGACATCAATGACGACCTCATCGTGATGGTCGCCACCGACCGCATCTCTGCATTCGACGTCGTGTTGCCCAAGGGCATTCCCTTCAAGGGCCAGGTGCTCAACCAGATTGCCGCCAAGTTTCTCGATTCGACAAGTGACATCTGCCCCAACTGGAAGTTAGCCACGCCAGACCCCATGGTAACCGTGGGTCTGAAGTGCGAGGGCTTCCGCGTGGAGATGATCATCCGCTCCATCCTTACCGGATCGGCCTGGAGAGCCTACAAGGACGGCTGCCGCGAGCTGTGCGGCGTGAAGCTGCCCGACGGCATGAGGGAGAACGAGCGCTTCCCCGAGCCCATCATCACCCCGACGACCAAAGCCGACGAGGGCCACGACATGAACATCTCGCGTGAGGAAATCATCAAGCAGGGCATCGTGTCGGCAGAGGACTACGCCGTCATCGAGGACTGGACCCGCAAGCTCTTTGCCCGCGGACAGGAAATCGCCGCCAAACGTGGCCTCATCCTCGTGGACACCAAGTATGAGTTTGGCAAGCGCAACGGCCAGCTTTACCTGATCGACGAGATTCACACACCCGACTCAAGCCGCTACTTCTATGCCGACGGCTATGAGGAGAAACTGGCCAAGGGTCTGCCACAGCGCCAGCTGTCCAAGGAGTTTGTGCGCCAGTGGCTCATCGAGCGTGGCTTCATGAACCAGCCAGGCGAGAAGATGCCGGAGATCACCGACGAGTATGCCCAGCAGGTGTCCGACAGATACGTGGAGCTTTACGAGCACATCACTGGCGAGAAGTTTGACAAAGCGGCTGAAGAGGGAGACATCGCGGCTCGCATCGAGAAAAACGTCAGCGACTATTTGGCTTCCAGACAGTAAGCCCGGATGTATAAGCAGGAAAAAATCAACCCCTACGGCAAGCAGGGTGACAAGGAGAAATTGGTGGAGGAGATGTTTGACAACATCGCCCCCACCTATGACACGCTGAACCACCGCCTGTCGTGGAACATCGACAAGGGGTGGCGACGCAAAGCCATCAGGCAACTGGAGCCCAGCCAGCCCAAGGCCATCCTCGACATCGCCACGGGAACAGGCGACTTCGCCATCCTCGCCGCACAGATGTTGCGCCCCGACAAGATTGTGGGCATAGACATTTCCGAGGGGATGATGAAGGTCGCGCAGGTGAAGGTGAAGAAGGCTGGGCTGCAACAGGTCATCGACATGAAGAAAGAGGACTGCCTTGCCATGTCTTTTCCCGATAACACATTCGACGCCGCCACATCGGCTTTCGGCATCCGCAACTTCCAGAATCTCGACAAGGGGCTTGCGGAGATTTGCCGCGTGATGAAACCCGGTGGGCACCTGAGCTTGGTGGAGCTGACCACTCCCGTGTCGTTCCCCATGAGACAACTGTTTAAGATTTACTCGCACACCATCTTGCCGGCTTACGGAAAACTGATATCGAAGGACCATGGCGCCTACCAATATCTGACGGCGTCCATCGAGGCCTTCCCGCAAGGCGAACAGATGGTCGGCATCTTGAAGAAGGCCGGATTTGCACAAGCCTCATTCCGGCGCTTGACATTTGGCATCTGCACCATGTATTTCGCGCAAAAATAACACAGAATGACTATGGACAAATATGGTTTAATCGGCTACCCGTTGGTACACTCGTTCTCCATCAGTTTCTTCAACGAGAAATTCCAAAACGAAGGCATCGACGCCACGTATGAGAATTTTGAAATCCCGACCATCGAGGGCTTTCCCGAAATTCTCGACTCCAACCCCAACCTCCGCGGGCTCAATGTCACCATCCCTTATAAGGAGAAGGTGATCGGGTATCTTGACTCCCTCAGCAAGGAGGCACAGGAAATAGGGGCTGTCAACGTCATCAAGGTGTCACACAGGGGGAGCAAGACGCTCCTCAAGGGATACAACAGCGACGTCATCGGCTTCACCAAGAGCATCGAGCCCATGCTGGAACGTTTTCACAGGAAAGCACTCATCCTGGGCACGGGAGGCGCTTCGAAGGCCATCGAATACGGACTGAGGTCACTGGGGCTGGAAACCATGAAGGTCAGCCGGTCTGAAAAGCCGGGGACCTTGCAGTACAGCCATATCAACGCCGAAACCATCAAGGAATACAATGTCATCGTCAACTGCACCCCATGCGGCATGTACCCGCACGCCGACGAGTGCCCCGACCTGCCCTACGAGGCGATGGACAGCCGCACGCTGCTCTACGACCTCATCTACAACCCCGATGAAACGCTGTTCATGAAAAAGGGAAAAGCGCAAGGGGCTCTTGTCAAGAACGGGCTGGAAATGCTTCTGCTGCAAGCCTATGCCAGCTGGGATTTTTGGAACAGCAAAGATTAATCATTAACACAACCATCAACCATGAACAACCGATACATGATGCGTGGCGTCAGCGCCGCAAAAGAAGACGTGCACAACGCCATCAAAAACATAGACAAAGGACTCTTTCCGCAGGCTTTCTGCAAGATCATCCCCGACATCTTGGGCGGTGACCCCGAATATTGCAACATCATGCATGCCGACGGAGCCGGGACCAAGTCGTCACTCGCCTACATGTATTGGAAAGAGACGGGCGACCTCAGCGTGTGGAAAGGCATCGCGCAAGACGCCATCGTCATGAACACCGACGACCTGCTGTGTGTGGGCGCGGTGGACAACATCCTCCTCTCAAGCACCATCGGGCGCAACAAGATGCTGGTTCCCGGAGAGGTGATCAGCGAAATCATCAACGGCACCGACAGCTTCCTGGAAGAGATGCGCAAGCTGGGCGTGGGCATCTGGCCCACAGGCGGTGAGACCGCAGACGTGGGCGACCTGGTGCGCACCATCATCGTCGACTCCACCGTGACCTGCCGGATGAAGCGCGCCGATGTCATCGACAACGCCAACATCAGGCCGGGTGACGTCATCGTCGGACTGAGCTCCACCGGACAGGCCACCTATGAGCACCGCTACAACGGCGGCATGGGCAGCAACGGGCTGACCAGCGCACGGCACGACGTGTTTGCCAAATACCTGGCGGAGAAGTTTCCGGAGAGCTACGACCAAGCCGTCCCCGACGAACTGGTCTACAGCGGCAAGTATCACCTGACGGACAAGATCGAAGGGGTCGGCGTGGATGCCGGGCAACTGGTGCTCTCCCCCACCCGCACCTACGCTCCCGTCATACGGAAGATGATTGACGAGCTGCGCACAGAAATCCACGGCATGGTGCATTGCACAGGCGGCGCACAGACCAAGGTGCTCCACTTCGTCGGGGAGAACTGCAAGGTGGTCAAGGACAACATGTTCCCCGTCCCGCCACTCTTCCAGATCATCCATGACTGCAGCGGCACCGACTGGAAAGAGATGTACCAGGTGTTCAACATGGGTCACCGCATGGAGATTTACGTGAGACCCGAAGTGGCAGAGCAGGTCATCGCCATCAGCAAGAGCTTTGGCATCGACGCACAGGTGGTGGGCCATATCGAGGAAGGCCCGCGCTCGCTGACCATCAAGAGTGAGTTCGGCGAGTTCAATTACTAATGGAAGGGACACCCCACTTATCACTCGACAAAAACAGAATATGGCAGACAACAACAAGATACTGGAAAAACTGGAAGGCCTGGAGAGCCGTTATGAGGAGGTCAGCACACTCATTACGGACCCCGACGTAATAGCCGACCAGCAACGCTACGTCAAGCTGACCAAAGAATACAAGGACCTGGGCGACATCATGGACGCCCGAAACCGCTACATCGCCTGTCTGAACGCCATCAAGGAGGCCAAGGACATCCTGGCCAACGAGAGCGACCCCGACATGAAGGCCATGGCGCGTGAGGAGCTGCAGGCAAACGAGGACTTGCAGCCCAAGCTGGAGGAGGAGATCAAGATGGACCTCGTGCCCAAGGATCCGGAGGACGCCAAAAACGTCCAGATGGAGATTCGCGCCGGGACAGGCGGTGACGAGGCTGCGCTCTTCGCTGGCGACCTTTTCAACATGTACAAGCGCTATTGTGAGAAGAAAGGATGGACCGTGAGCGTCACGGCTGTCAACGAAGGGGCCGTGGGAGGTTACAAGGAGATAGACTTCGCCGTCAACGGCGACAACGTCTATGGCACACTCAAATACGAGTCGGGCGTGCACCGTGTGCAACGCGTGCCCGCCACCGAGACACAAGGGCGCATGCACACCAGCGCCGCAACCGTGGCCGTGCTGCCCGAAGCCGAAAAGTTTGAGGTGCACATCAACGAGGGCGACATCAAGTGGGACACCTTCCGGTCAAGCGGAGCGGGTGGCCAGAACGTCAACAAGGTGAGCTCGGGTGTTCGCTTGCGCTATCCCTGGAAAAACCCGGAGACGGGCGAGATGGAAGAAATCCTCATCGAGTGCACGGAGACCAGAGACCAGCCCAAGAACAAGGAGCGCGCCCTGAGCCGCCTCTACACCTACATCTACGACCATGAGCACAAGAAATACGTGGACGACATTTCCAGCCGCCGCAAGTCACTGGTTTCGACAGGCGACAGGAGCGCGAAGATCCGTACCTACAACTTCCCGCAAGGCCGCGTGACCGACCATCGCATCGGTTACACCACCCACGACCTGCAGGGATTCCTGGGGGGCGACATCCAGGACATGATAGACGCGCTCACAGTCGCCGAGAACGCCGAGAAACTGAAAGAAAACGAATTATAAGGCGGGCTCTGCCAGTCACCGCCACAAAAGACATCAATCATGAACAGACAACAAATCATCAAAGAGATATTCGGCAAGAAGACATTCCTCTGCGTGGGACTTGACACGGACATCCGGAAGATCCCGCAGTTCCTGCTGAAGGAAGAGGACCCTATCTTCGAGTTCAACAAGCAGATCATAGAGGCCACCGCCCCCTACTGCATGGCCTACAAGCCCAATCTCGCCTTCTACGAGAGCATGGGCGTGAAGGGCATCGTCTCATTCAAGAAGACCATCGGTTACCTCCAAGAGCACCATCCCAACCACTTCATCATCGCCGACGCCAAGCGCGGAGACATCGGCAACACATCGGCCATGTACGCCCGGAGCTTCTTTGAGGACTTCGGTGTCGACTCCCTGACCGTGGCACCTTACATGGGCGCCGACAGCGTCAAGCCCTTCTTGGAATATGACGGCAAATGGGTGATCCTGCTTGCCCTCACGTCCAATGCCGGCTCCGCCGACTTCCAGTTGACCGAAGACGCCCAAGGCGAACGCCTCTTCGAGAAGGTGCTGCGCACCAGCAAGCAATGGGGCGACAAGGACAACATGATGTATGTCGTAGGCGCCACACAGGGCAAGATGTTTGAGGACATACGCAAGATCGTTCCCGACCACTTCCTGCTGGTGCCTGGCGTGGGCGCCCAGGGCGGCAGCTTGCAAGAGGTGTGCAAGTATGGCATGACGAAGGACTGCGGCCTGATTGTCAACTCCAGCCGCGGCATCATCTACGCAAGCCAGGGCGAAGACTTCGCACAGGCGGCCGCCGAAAAAGCGAAAGCCTTGCAGCAGCAGATGGCCATCGAGCTGGAGAAGTGCTGACCCCATACGGACTATTTATCATTTCACATAAGGCGTACAATTGTGCAATTGTACGCCTTTACTCGCTAAAAAACTCAAATTATAGCATCGTTTTCCCTCTTTTTAAAATATAAATTACTATATTTGCAGAAATATTTCAACTTAAACTAAAATGGAATTCTCTGCAAAGCAAATAGCCCAATTCATCGGAGGAAAAATCGAGGGCGACGAAAATGCGAAAGTTCACACTTTTGCGAAAATAGAGGAAGGCGTGCCGGGTGCCATTTCTTTTTTGGCAAACGGCAAGTACGCCCATTATCTCGATGACACCCAGTCGAGCATCGTTCTCATAGATGAGGCCATCACGTTGGAGCGCCCCGTCAAGACCACCCTCATCCGGGTAAAGAACGCTCGCGACTGCGTGGCTAAGCTTTTACAGATGTACGAAGCCGCCAAGCCGCCAAAGACAGGTGTTGACAAGTTGGCCTTCATCTCGCCCAAGGCGACCATCGGCAAGGACGTTTACATCGGCGCGTTCGCCTATGTCGGCGATGGCGCACAGGTAGCCGACGGTTGCCAGGTCTATCCCCACGCCGTCGTCGGCGACAACGTGCAGCTGGGCGAGAAGTGCATCATCTACCCCAACGTCACCATTTACCACGACTGCAAGATAGGCAGCCACGTCATCCTGCACGCAGGATGCGTGATAGGCGCCGACGGCTTTGGCTTTGCGCCCAACATGGAGACAGGCCAGTATGACAAGATACCGCAAATAGGCATCGTCACTATCGAAGACAACGTGGAGATTGGCGCCAACACGTGCGTAGACCGCTCCACCATGGGTTCCACCTACATCCGCAAGGGCGTGAAGCTCGACAACCTCGTGCAGATCGCCCACAACACCGACATCGGCCAAAACACCGTGATGTCCGCCCAGGTGGGCATCGCTGGCTCCACCAAGGTCGGCCAGTGGTGCATGTTCGGAGGGCAGGTGGGCATCGCCGGCCACATACAGATAGGCGACAAGGTGTTCCTGGGCGCCCAGTCGGGCGTGCCGGGCTCGCTGAAGGGCAACCAGACGCTCATCGGCACACCTCCCATGGAGCAGTTGCCTTATTTCAAGAGCCAGGCCATCTTCAGGCGCTTGCCGGAGATTTACAAGCAGATGAACGCTCTGCAGAAAGAAGTGGAAGAATTAAAGAAAAAACAATAAGCACATGGACACAGCAAAACAAACGACACTTGGCGGGAGCTTTTCCCTCTACGGAAAAGGCCTGCACACAGGGCTTAGTCTGACCGTGACTTTCAATCCTGCGCCGGAAAACACAGGATACAAGATACAACGCATCGACATGGAAGGCGAGCCCGTCATCGAGGCCATCGCCGAGAACGTGGGTGACACGCAGCGCGGCACCGTCCTTCAATCGGGCACCGTGAGAGTGTCTACCATCGAGCACGGCATGTCAGCGCTTTACGCGTTGGGCATCGACAATTGCCTCATCCAGGTCAACGGCCCGGAGTTTCCCATCCTGGACGGTTCCGCCAGCCCTTATGTGGAGAAAATCAAGGAGGTGGGAATCGTCGAGCAGAACGCCCCCAAGGACTACTACATCATCCGCAAGAAGATTGAGGTGCGCGACGAGGAGACCGGCTCTTGCATCACCATTCTCCCCGACGAGCAGTTCTCCGTGACGGCCATGTGCTCCTTCCAGTCGAAGTTCATCAGCAGCCAGTTTGCCACGCTCGACAACATCGCAAGCTACGCGCAGGAGATAGCCCCCGCGCGCACCTTCGTGTTCGTGCGCGACATCATGCCGCTGTTGGAGGCCAACCTCATCAAGGGCGGTGACCTCGACAACGCCATCGTCATCTACGAGAAGAAAGTGGCGCAGGAGCAGCTGGACAAGCTGGCCGACCTGCTCAAGGTGCCCCACATGGACGCCACCAAGATCGGTTACATCCAGCACAAGCCGCTGATGTGGGACAACGAGTGCACCCGTCACAAGTTGCTTGACATCATCGGAGACATGGCCCTGATCGGCAAGCCCATCAAGGGCCGCATCATCGCCACGCGTCCAGGCCACACCATCAACAACAAGTTTGCCCGTCTCATGCGCAAGGAGATCCGCAAGCATGAGATCCAGGCTCCCATCTACGAGCCCAACGACGCACCGCTGATGGACAACATCCGCATCCGCCAGTTGTTGCCCCACCGTTACCCCATGCAGTTGGTCGACAAGATTGTGGCCATGGGCGCCACGAACATTGTCGGCGTCAAGAACGTCACGGCCAACGAGCCTTTCTTCCAGGGGCATTTCCCGGAAGAGCCCATCATGCCGGGCGTGCTCCAGATAGAGGCCATGGCGCAATGCGGTGGCCTGCTGGTGCTGAGCCAACTGGAAGAGCCCGAGAAATGGTCAACCTATTTCCTGAAGATTGATGACGTGAAATTCCGCCACAAGGTAGTTCCCGGCGACACCTTGCTCTTCAAGGTCGAACTGCTCCACCCCGTGCGTCACGGTATCAGCTCCATGAAGGGCTATGTGTTTGTGGGCGACCACGTGGTGTCAGAGGCCACGTTCACCGCCCAGATTATCAAGAACAAATAAACATCCACACCTATGAACCAAATCAGTCCCTTAGCGTTTGTACACCCCGAAGCGAAATTGGGAGACAACAATGTCATCGGCCCGTTTTGCTATATTGACCGCAACACCGTCATGGGCGACAATAACGTCCTGCAAAACAGTGTGACCATCAACTATGGGGCGCGCATCGGAAACGGCAACGAGATCTTCCCGGGAGCCAGCATAGCGACCAAGCCCCAAGACCTGAAGTTCAGGGGTGAGGACACCCTGTGCGAGGTGGGCGACAACAACAGTATCCGCGAGAATGTCACCATCTCTCGCGGCACGGCCTCGAAGGGCACCACGAAGGTGGGTGACAACAACCTGCTGATGGAGAACATGCACGTGGCCCACGACTGCGTGCTGGGAAGCCGCCTCATCATCGGCAACTCCACGAAGTTTGCCGGTGAGGTGACCGTCGACGACAACGCCATCATCAGCGCCACGGTGTTGTGCCACCAGTTCTGCCGCATTGGCGGATATGTCATGATACAGGGCGGCTGCCGCTTCAGCCAGGACATCCCCCCTTACATCATTGCCGGAAAGGAGCCCACACGCTATGCGGGCATCAACCTCGTGGGGTTGCGTCGCCATGGCTTCAGCAACGACCTCATCGACCTCATCCACAACGCCTACCGCACACTATACAGCGAAGGCATACTTGCCGAAGGCATCAAGAAAATAAAGAGCGAGCTGCAGATAACGCCTGAGATACAATACATTATCGATTTCGTATCCTCATCCAAGCGTGGCATCATCCGCTAATGCTAACGGCCACGGCGCCACACCGCGCTGAGCTGCCCCCACTCCACCGTCCATCGGGCGGGAGACGGGGCAGCCCATCTCACCACGCTGTGGCGGTGCAAAGCCAAGAAACCCAACGATGAAGAACCTTGTCGTCATTTTAGGCCCGACGGGAGTAGGGAAAAGCGAGTTGTGCATTCAGGTGGCCCAACAGCTCCACTCCCCCATCATCAATGCCGACTCACGCCAGATTTTCGCCGAGTTGCCCATCGGGACAGCAGCCCCCACCAGGCGGCAGCTCGCTCAGGTGAAGCACTACTTTGTTGGCAACCATGCCTTGACCGATTATTACAGCGCTTCGATGTTCGAGCAAGACGTCTTGGCCCTTTTAGGGCGATTGTTCAACGGCCAAGAGGACGGCACGCCCCATCCGTGCTGCGTCATGTCGGGCGGCAGCATGATGTACATCGACGCTGTCTGCAACGGCATCGACGACATCCCGACCGTGGATGAGCGCACCCGGCAGACCCTGAAGCGCCGCCTTGCTGAGGAAGGGCTGCCCGCGCTTGTCGAGGAGCTGAAGACGCTGGACCCGGAACATTGGAAGATAGTCGACCGCAACAACCCGCGCCGGGTGGTACACGCCTTGGAGATTTGCCACATGACGGGCACGACCTACAGTTCTTTCCGGACGAACCAAAAGAAAGAGCGCCCCTTCAACATCATCAAGATAGGCCTCAACCGCCCGCGCGAGGACATGTACGAGCGCATCAACGAGCGCGTGCTCGGCATGGTGGCGGATGGGCTCGTGGAAGAAGCGGCCGCCCTCTATCCCCTCCGCGGGCTCAACGCCCTCAACACAGTGGGCTACAAGGAACTCTTCTCCCATTTCGACGGAGACATCCCCCTGGACGAGGCCATCCGGCAAATTCAATCGAACACGCGGCGCTACATGCGCAAGCAGCTCACCTGGTTCAAGAAAGACACTGACATCACGTGGTTTTCACCCGAAAACATTGAAGATATCTTAAAATTCATCCGTCAAAAGACCCGATGACCGCCATATTTCGTATATTTGCAAAATAACATAATCAGATCATCCATCAATGAAAAAGATTAAGGCATTGATTGGCTGGTGCTTGCGCAAGATGCGCAGGTTCTGGCCATGGTATAAAGGACTGTATCGCGGACGAGCCTGGTACACGAAGGGCCTTGTGGCTTTTGCGTCGCTCATCGTTGCCTTCCTGCTCTATTTGGGAGCTGTCGACATCAACTTCCTTTGGCTTTTCGGCAAGAGTCCCGGCTACTTCTCAGGCATATGCGACCCACAAACCAGTCAAGCCTCGGAAATCTATAGCGCTGACGGCAAGCTGATAGGCAAGTTCTTCAACGAGAACCGCACGCCGGTGAAGTACGAGGAGGTCAACCCCGCCTTTTTCAAGGCCCTCATCGACACGGAGGACGAGCGCTACTACAGCCGCCCGCGTGGCATGGCCGTGGATGTCATGGGCATCTTCGGCGCCATGAAGGACGCCGTGCTGCGGCATGACGGCCGCGGTGCCTCCACCATCAGCCAGCAGCTCGCCAAGAACATGTTCCGCGTGCGCTCCAACTACTCAACCGGGCTGCTCGGCAAAATCCCCGGACTGAAGATTCTCATCATCAAGAGCAAGGAGTGGATCATCGCCACCAAGCTGGAGACCGTCTTCAACAAGAAGGAGATCCTGACGATGTACGCCAACACGGTGGACTTCGGCTCCAACGCCTACGGCATCAAGACCGCCGCCAAGACCTACTTCGACACCACGCCCGACAGCCTCACCACGCAAGACGCCGCCGTGCTGGTGGGCATGCTCAAGGCCACCACGCTCTACAACCCCAAGAGCAACCCCGAGCGCAGCTTGGCCCGGCGCAACACGGTGCTCAACAACATGCGCACGCACAACGACCTGTCAGCCGCCGCTTGCGACTCGCTCAAGCAGCTCCCCATCACCTTGCACTACAAGGTCGAGGAGAACTACGACGGCCAAGCCCTCTACTTCCGCGAGGCCATCTCCAGCGAGCTCAAGGACTGGTGTGAGGAGAACCACTATGACCTCTACAGCTCCGGACTGAAAATCTACACCACGCTCGATTCCAAGATGCAGAAATATGCCGAGGAGGCCGCCAAGAAGCAGATGGAGACCGTGCAGAAGAACTTCAACAACCACTGGAGCATCTACCGCAACCAAGACACCAACTGGCTGCGCCAGGAGCCATGGCAAGACGAGAACCACCACGTCATCCCCAACTTCGTGCAGGGCATCGCCGAGCGGCAGCCTTTCTACAAGGCGCTGCAGGCCCGTTTCCCCAACGATCCCGACTCGGTGACCTATTACTACAAGGAGTGGAAGCACCCCGTAAAGGTGTTCGACTATGACAAGGGCACCGTCACCAAGCTGATGACTTCCGAAGACTCCATCAAGTACATGGTGACCTTCATGCATTGCGCCATGGTGGCCATGGAGCCGCAGACGGGCGCCGTGAAGGCATGGGTGGGCGACATCGACTTCAAGACATGGAAGTATGACAAGGTGACCGCCGAGCGCCAGCCGGGTTCCACGTTCAAGCTCTTCGTCTACACGGAGGCCATGAACGAGGGCCTCACACCATGCGACAAGCGGCGCGACGAGTACATCACGCTGCAAGTCTACGACAAGAAGAAGCACGAGATGACCACCTGGACGCCAGGCAACGCCAACGGCTCGTTCTCGGGCGACTCCATCCCACTGAAGAGCGCGTTCGCCAAGAGCATCAACTCGGTGGCCGTGCGCCTGGGGCAAGAGCTGGGCATCAAGAACATTATCGAGACCGCCAGGAAGATGGGCATCGAGAGCCCACTCGACGACGAGCCGTCACTGGCCCTGGGCTCGAGCGACGTCAACCTGCTGGAACTGGCTGACGCCTACTGCACCGTGGCCAACAACGGCCAGCACCACCGGCCCGTCATCGTGACGCGCATCGTCGACAGCGACGGCAACGAGGTCTACACCGACCAGAGCTCCTCGGAGCAGGTCATACCCTACAAGAGCGCGTTCCTCATGCAGAAGATGCTGCTCAGCGGCACGCACGACGCCGGCGGCACGTCAGTGAGCCTGTCGGCCGCCGAGTATGCGGGCAACTCCTTCCGCGACACCGACTGGGGCGGCAAGACGGGCACCTCCAACAACCACTCCGACGCCTGGTTCATGGGCGTGAGCCCCAACCTGGTGGTGGGCGCCTGGGTGGGAGGCGAGTACCGAAGCATACACTTCCGCACGGGAGCACTCGGACAGGGGTCCAAGACGGCCCTGCCCATCTGCGGATACTTCATCCACTCGGTGATGGCCGACCCGGCCTTCCAGAAGTACCACGCCAAGTTCCAGGCACCCACCGACGAGAGCATCACCAAGGACATGTATGACTGCCAACCCTATTACGCCCCAGCCCGCGTCGACTCCTCTCACGCGCATCGCGACAGCACCATGGTGACCGACGAGGAGATCATCCTCGACGACAACGGCAATCCCGTGGCCGTACCATCCAAGGAGGGAGGCTCAAAGGAAAAGAACGAGAGCGGAACCGAGAAGAAGCGCAAGACCGAGGAAACAGTGAGCTTCGACAACCTCTGACCGCATGACACGCGCACGACGCCTTTCAAGACAGCTTCTCATCCCTCTGTCTTGAAAGGCGTTTTCGCTTTGCGGGAGCGCAGGAATTTTGCAGAAGCAAGCAGCAGAAAAGCAGAAGCAAGCAGCAGAAAAGCAGAAGCACGCAGCAGAAACGCAGCAGAAAGAAATGGCCCAGACTGGAGAACAAACGATAGACCTTGACAATCAGGAGCTGCAACAGGCACTCCAAATCATACAGTTCACCCGCCGCTCACTTTTCCTGACCGGAAAAGCGGGGACGGGCAAGTCCACGTTCCTTCGCTACATCGCCGCGCACACACGGAAGAAACACATCATCCTGGCGCCCACGGGCATAGCCGCCATCAACGCGGGCGGCTCCACCCTCCACAGCTTCTTCAAACTGCCCTTCCACCCGCTCCTGCCCAACGACACACAGTACTCGCCCCGCAACATCCGCAAGACACTGAAATACAACAGCGAGAAAATCAAGATCATACGCGAGCTGGAACTGATCATCATCGACGAGATCAGCATGGTGCGCGCCGACATCATCGACTTCATCGACAAGGTGCTCCGCGTCTACTGCCACAACATGCGCGAGCCCTTCGGCGGCAAGCAGCTCCTGCTCGTTGGCGACATCTACCAGCTCGAGCCCGTCGTGCGCGAGGAAGACCGACAGCTGCTGCGCCCCTTCTACCCCTCGGCCTTCTTCTTCGACGCCAAGACGTTCGGACAGATGCGCCTGGTGTCCATCGAGCTCCGGAAGGTCTATCGACAGAGCGACCCCACATTCATCGGCATACTCGACCACATACGCACCTCGCAGGTCACCGACCGCGACCTGTCGCTCCTCAACGAGCGTGTGCGGCCCACCGACGGCGACACGGACAACACGAGTAGCACGGCACGGCGCCAACTGTCCATCACGCTCTCCGCGCGGCGCGACACCGTCGACTTCATCAACAACAGGCACCTGACCGGCCTGCCTGGCGACAGCGAGATGTTCATGGGCGACATACAGGGCGAGTTTCCCGAATCGAGCCTGCCCACCCCCAAGGAGCTGGAGCTCAAGGTAGGCGCACAGGTCCTCTTCGTCAAGAACGACATGGACCGCCGATGGGTCAACGGCACCCTGGGCACCGTCATCGGCTTCGACGAGGATAGCCACGACCGCATCTACGTAGTCACGGAGGACGGAGACCAGCTCGACGTGGAACGCGAGAAGTGGAGCAACGTGCGCTACACCTTCAACGAGCAGGAGAAGAAGATTGAGGAGCAGGAACTGGGCACCTACACTCAGTTTCCCATACGCCTGGCATGGGCCATCACCGTGCACAAGAGCCAGGGACTGACGTTCAACCGCGTGAAGCTCGACTTCACGGGCGGTGTCTTCGCCGGCGGACAGACCTATGTGGCCCTCTCGCGCTGCACGTCGCTCCAGGGCATCACGCTCAAGGAGCCCATCCGCCGCGACGAGATCTTCGTCCGCGGAGAGGTGCTGCACTTCGCCCGCACCTACAACGACCAGGCCACCATCAGCCTCGCCCTCAAGCAGTCGAAGGCCGACAAGGCATACTGGGATGCTATGCAAGCCTTCGACAAGGGCGACATGCAGGGGGCCATCGACGCCTTCTTCCTCGCCATCCACAGTCGCTACGACATTGAGAAGCCGGCGCCCCGACGCCTCATCCGCCGCAAGCTCAACGTCGTCAACACCCTGCGGCAGACCGTGGACGACCTGCGGAAGCAGCTCCGGGAGCAAAACGACTTCCTCAAGAAGCTCGCCGTGGAGTATGTCATCATGGGCAAGGAGTGTGAGACGGAGAAGATGCGCGAGGCGGCCATCCGCAACTATGAGAAGGCCCTCGCCCTCTGTCCCGACATCCCCGAGGCCAAGCGCAGGCTTAAGAAGCTCAAGGGGAAGGCTTAGGCGGCCACCAAATGCCAATCGCATTTTTTTGAATGTAAACCGGTATAACCCCCTTCCCTTTTCGGGGAAGCCCTGACGGGCTCATGCCGTGATGACGGGCGCGTCTCTTGTGAGCAAAAAGTATTCATAATCAACATGATACCTTATCCCTGACTGAGGTAACGTCCTAAGGGCAATAGCGCGTAGACACGCGCGCAAAGGGCACCCTCCCCCCTCAGAGAGAGGGGAAGATGCCCTTCGCGCGCTTCCTGCCGGCCTTACCTCCTCGGCACGCCCGGCCCCGGTCCGCCCGGTCCGCCACGTCTCACCATCCGCTGGAAGGCCTGGCGGTGAAATTTCTCATCGGCGCGGATGATCTTCCATACCACCCCTGCCGGCAACACTTTGCAGAACTTCTTGTGATAGGCTTGCTGCAGCTCCTTCATCTGGAGGTCGATGAGGTCACACTCCCTGATAGCCTTTTCGGCGGCCTTCTGGTCGCGCGTGTCCACATGCTGGTAGCAGCGCATCTTGTTGAACAGCATGCGTTGCTTCTTCTGCATCTCCCTGTAAAGGGGGAAGAAGACAGCGGCCTGACGCGGATTGAGCCCAGCCTCAACGGTGACAAACTGTTCCAAATCGGCCTGAAACCTGGCGGGGTCAAACTTGGGCTTGCCATGCGCCTGCAGCTGCAGGGCCGTCAAGGCAACCAGCAAGACAAAGAAAAACCTTTTTGTCATAAGCTTCATGTCTGTATCGTGGGTTACTTAATATCGGCCATATAGGCATATATGTCGTCGGTGTCGAGCATGGCATAATCGGCGAAGGCATCCACCGACGAGTAAGAAGACGTGGCTTGGGATGCCGCCCCCGCCAACTGCGCCTTGCTTGACGCATGCGTCTCGTGGTGAACGTATGCGCCAACGCCCATCATGGCCACCGCCACGCTGGCCGCTGCCACTGCAATAGCTTTGCGCCAACGCCGCCATGCGGAAGGTCGCATGTGACAGACCACAACAGGCTGGGCCTTGCCTTGCTCAGGCAAACGCTCCATCAGACGGGAGGCAAGGTCGTCGAAATAACCTTCTGGCACCTTGAAAGGAGCCTTTCGCCCGAAAGTAGCCTCGATATATTTCTCTTCCTTTTCCATATTATCTCTTTTATGTGTTTGACGTTTCCAGAACGCAAAGGTTTAAACGTGTATCGCTCTTTTCTCAAATAATTCTCAAATATATTCACTTTTTATCGGCCCGCACCTTATTCCTCAGCTTATTCACGGCGATGGAAATACTCCTCAATCTTCTTCACGGCATAATGGTAGCTGGCCTTCAGCGCTCCCTCGCTGGTGTCGAGCACATGGCTCATCTCCGAGTATTTCATCTCGTCGTAGTAGCGCAGGGTGAAGACCGTGCGCTGCACATCGGGCAGTGAGGCGATGGCCTCCTGCAGCTGGGCGGCCGTCTCGTCGCCGTCAAAATACTCATCGGCCATCAACTGCGCGGCCACTGCAGGCTTCTCATCGGTGCTCACGCGCAGCCCGTTCTTCTGCTTGCGGAGCAGGTCAAGCGCCTCGTTGACGGCTATGCGGTAGAGCCAGGTGGACAACCTCGACTTGCCCTCGAAGGTGGCCAGGTTGGACCATGCCTTGAGGAAGGTGTTCTGCAGCACGTCATCAGCATCCTCATGCGTCAAGACGATATGGCGAATCTTCCAGTACAGGGATTCGCTGTAGGTCCTGACCACCATGGAGAAAGCAGCCCGTTGCGTTTGGGGGTTCCCCAGCATGCTGATGATTTTATCTTCGCTATATTCTTCCACCTATATGATGACTTGTTCTACATGAAGTTACGTATTCGCTCAAGAATCGGGGCGTCGAAGCCATAAACGTCGCGATAGCTATCCCAGTTTCCGTCGCCGTGAGGATACAACGTGAAATACAAGATAAAAATCGGAACGCTCGGTTCCACCTTCACCTGCCCCACCAGCCGCTTTCTGTCCAGCGTGTCAAGCACCGCCTGCTGATGCGCAGTCAGCGTCTTAGGGTTCTTGCCCAGCGGCGACACGTCGGCCTGGATAGAATATCCTATACGATCCACCACCTCCTGTTGCCCATCTGACAGCAGAAATTCGGCCAATGCGAAAGGTCTCTCCAGCCGCACGCAGCCGTGGCTGACGTCGCGGTCGTCTTGCGAGAACACGCCACGGTGGGGCGTGTCGTGCAGGAAGATCGACTGGCCATTGTCGAAGCGGAAGATAATCCGCCCCAGGGAGTTGCCCGCGCCGCCCTCCTGCACCACCAGGTAACCGCCGCCGAGCAGCATATCGCGCGTCACGCGCCCCGCCGGCACCTCACGCCCAGTCTGCCGCTCACGCACGAAATAGCGATGGGCCGCAAACCATGACGCGTTGCCCGCATGGCGAAGAATGCTGCTCTTGACGATGCTCCGCGGCACAATCCATTGCGGATTGACGTCCACCCTCGTGATGCGGCTCACTATAAGGGGGGTCTTGTTCTTCAGGCTGCCGCACCCCATGCGCATGGACAGGGTGCGCCCCTTGTCCCTGGCCAGCAGGCTAAACGAGGGGATGTTCACCAGGACATAGCGCTCATGCTCGTAGGGCTCGTCGGGCAAGCGCCACCGGCACCGCTCCATGTTGGCCAGCACAAGCCGGCGACCATACTGGCGAGCCAAGGCACCGTGCAGGCCTGCCTGCAACCGGTAGTAGAGCGGGTTGCGGGGCTGCACCTCATCCATGAACTCCACGACGCTATCGCACCTGACCTTGTGAAAAGCCAGTCGGTAAAAGCGCTCATGCGGGCGCTCCACCTTGGTGTCAAGTAGGGTCTTGTAGGTCACGCGAAAGGAGTCGCTGTCCTTCACGTCAAGCCGGTTGTAGACCTGGTTGGGGTCAATGAAGCCAAAGCGCTGGCCTGCCACATAGCGGAGATAAGCCCTGGTGAGATAATATTCCAACCGGGCAAAGACCTTACTCGCCTGGTTGGCACCGCTGTCAAAATCCAGTCTCCTGGCCCTTCGCAAGTCGGCCGCTATCTCCACCGACCCGAAGCGCTCAGGCGAGAAGCCCATCGCGCGCACCCTGGGCAGCTGGGCCAAGAGGCTGTCGGCGCGACAGTCAACACCCAAGCGGGTGACCCAAACAAAGTGGCCACCACCCCGATAATAAGTCCTGATGAAACGGTCAGCCGGGCAACGCACTGGGTCTGACGACATCAGGCGGTCTATCTCACAGCGGACCTTGCGGGGGTTGACGACATAGCACCCCACCCTGAGCGCGTCGTAATCGCTCAGCTGCAAGTCTTTGTTGGGGCTGCTCTTATCTACGCAACTGGCCGCCAACAAAAACAACAAAAGGAAAGGAACAAGCAATACGCCCCGGAAAAACTTCCCGTCAACTTCTACCTGATGGAAATTTTCCGGACTGTCTTGCCCACTTTCACAATATAACATCCCTTCGACAGATTGAGGTTATAGCTCTTGTCGGATCCGTCGACCTTCACGCTCAAGACCCTCACGCCCGTGATGTTGTAAACATAAAGCGTCTGACCGGCAGCTCCCGTCACACGCAACACACCTTCGCCGCTGACGGAAACCGTCACCTGCTCGGTTTCGTTGTCCACAATCTCTATGGATGAAGCAGCCTTCGCCATCTGGGGCAATCCGCCCATGAAGAAGACCAGGAAAGAAGCAACAAGTATCTTTTTAATCATACGCGTATTCCTTTGCAGCACATTGGGCCTCTCTTCGGCCAACGCACCTATTATATAGTTTGTTGCAAAGATAGGAAATTCCGAATAGAAATGCCCACATGACTTGATTCTTTCATACGGGTATTAAGAATAATTAACTATACTTTCACAATAAAACGGCACCCTACCGCCACTTTCTGTCAGACATTGACTGTCATGCCCTCTTGCGCCAACGCCGTATCGGGGAAGACGGCCCGGGCCTCCTTGAGCAAGACGGTCTCGTCGTCATAACGCGAGCTGTAATGGCCCAGCAGCAGCCGTCCGGCATGTGCGTCACGCGCCACCTGGGCCGCCTGCCGCGCCGTGGAGTGATAGAACAGGCGCGCGCGGTCCTCGTTGGCACTGTCGTAGGTCGACTCGTGGTAGAGCACGTCCACCCCCTCGACCTTCCGGCACAGGGTGGGCATGTAGCGCGTGTCACTGCAATAAGCGTACGACCGGGGCTTCGCAGCGGCCACCGTCAGCCGCTCATGTGAGATGACCTGCCCGTCGGCCGTCACCCAGTCCTTCCCGTTCTTGATGTTGTTGATCTGGCAGACGGGGATGTGGTAGAAGTCTATCATGTCGCGCCGTATGTGTGGCAAGGTGGGCTTCTCGCGGAACAGGTATCCGCAGCAGGCGACGCGGTGCTCCAGCGGAAGGGTCGTCACCGTCAGGCTCTTGTCCTCATACACCACCAGGCTCCGGGTGGTGTCGACGGCATGAAACACCACCTCATACTCCAGTCCCGGGCAGAACATCTCTATCTGCGAGCGCAGCATCGGCCCGAACTCGCCCGGCGCATAGACATGGAGCGGGCTTGTCCGCCCCAGCATGCCAAACGTGGAGACCAGGCCCATCAGACCGAAGCAATGGTCGCCATGCAGATGGGAAATGAAGATCGCCTGGATGCGCGTGAAACTGATGTGCAGCCTCCGCAGTTGCACCTGTGTGCCTTCGCCGCAGTCCACCATCATCAGCTTGCCCCTCATCTCGACCACTTGCGACGACGTATGGTGCTTCAATGTGGGCAGGGCGCTGCCGCAGCCGAGTATATGTATCTTGAATGGTTCCATGGCTGATGAGGATTGCCGCCGCTCACCGGGAGCGCTTGTAGACAAAGATTCCCTCACGGTTCTCGAGGTAGAGGGAGTCAGCGCTCAGCTGGTCGATGTCGAAGGTGTCGCGGTTGAGCAGCAGCTGTCCGTTCAGGATCTTCCACGACGTCCAGGGATGCGCCTCGGCGCTCACGTTCGACTTGACGAGACCGCCCTCCATGATTTCAAAGTTCTTGTCGAGACTGGTCCACTTGCCCTGAAGCGTGGTCAGGTTGATGACCTTCCTGGCCACCCTGTCGCCATCGCGGTCACCGCCGTCGATGATGGCCAGGCGGTCGCCCACGAGCAGTCCGCCCTGCACATCCTGCCTGCCCTCGCTGTCCTCGTCGATGACGTAAGTGACCGTGTCGCCAGCGTCGCTAATCAGTTCGACGGTATGCATGGCCGTGCCTTCGCCACACACGCCATAGACCGTGCTGTCGGCCACGGTGTCGCCCGCATCGACCAGCATCGAGTCCTCACCATTCGCCTTTCCTCCCTTGTTTTGGCAGCCCGTCAAGCACCACGGCATCATGGCCATGAAGGCCAAGGCAATCGTCAGTTTTCTCATAATCGATATATTTTTACGGTGGTCATTCACAAGCCCCACCTCATTTGTTCTCCTTTGCTTTGGCTTCGTCCCACAAGGCATCAAGCTCCTCGAGGCTCATGTCGGTCATAGACTTTCCGGTCTCCTTGACCTTGCGCTCCACATAGCCAAAACGGCTGATGAACTTCTGGTTGGTGCTCTCCAGAGCGTTGTCGGGGTTGAGATGGTAAAGTCGGGCGGCGTTGATGATACTAAACAGGAAGTCGCCAAGCTCCTTGGTGGAGTTTTCCGCGTTCTCCTTCCGCAGTTCCGCCTCAAACTCGTCCAGCTCCTCGCGCACCTTGGCCCACACGTCCTCTTTCTTTTCCCAGTCGAACCCCACGTTGCGCGCCTTGTCCTGTATGCGGTAGGCCTTGATCATGGAGGGCAGCGATGAGGGGACTCCCGAGAGCACCGACTTGTTGCCGTGCCGTTCCTTCTGCTTGCGCTTCTCCCAGGTGCTCTCCACCTGCGAGGCCGTGGCGGGATGGGTGGCGTCGCCAGCCTGCTCGTCGGCATAGACCACCTGCCCGTGGGCGTTGATCACGAGCTCGGAGCTCGACACGGTCCACTCCGGGCATCCTGGCATGGTGGTGTCGGGGCCCCAGTCGATGAAGTCATGGCGGAACATCAGCTTGTCACTCTGCGTGTCGCAGACGTCGGCCACGTCAAAACGGCCTTCCTCCTCGCCCAGCATCGAATAGAAGATGACGTGCTCCATGACGTCGCCAAGCTCCTTCTTCACCTCCTCCAGGTTGCCGCACGCCAACGCGTCGGCCAACTCAAAAACCTCCTCGATGGTATAGGGGCGCAGGCTCTCGAAAGTCTGCTTCCGGTCCCAAGGACAATCTTTCCTCAGACGGTACTGCACGTCCAGCAACCGCCCGAAAGCCTCAAGCTTTTCTTTTCTTGTGTGCATAAAACCAATAATTTGGTGCAAAGTTAATGATTTTAGGTGGAAAAGTATTAATTTTGCATTGTTTATTAAGATAATAAGGTATAAAAAGATAGATAATCACATGGAATTAGCAAGTAAGTACGACCCCAAGGAAGTGGAGTCAAAATGGTACCAGTACTGGCTTGACAACAAGCTCTTCAGTTCTAAACCTGACGGCCGCGAGCCCTACACGGTGGTCATCCCGCCACCCAACGTGACAGGCGTGCTGCACATGGGGCACATGCTCAACAACACCATACAGGACATCCTGGTACGCCGCGCCCGCATGGAGGGGAAGAACGCCTGCTGGGTGCCCGGCACCGACCACGCCTCCATCGCCACAGAGGCCAAGGTGGTGGGCAAGCTTGCCGAGCAGGGCATCAAGAAGACCGACCTCACGCGTGAGCAATTCCTGGAGCACGCATGGGACTGGACCCATGAGCACGGAGGCATCATCCTCAAGCAGCTGCGCCACCTGGGCTGCTCTTGTGACTGGGACCGTACCGCCTTCACCATGGACGAGACACGCTCGAAGAGTGTCATCCACGTCTTCGTGGACCTATACCGCAAGGGGTACATCTACCGAGGGGCCCGCATGGTCAATTGGGACCCCAAGGCCCAGACAGCCCTGTCCGACGAGGAGGTGGTCTACAAGGACGAGCACTCCAAGCTCTACTACCTCAAGTACTATGTGGCCCCTGAGGACCAGGCTTCCGTGAAGCGTCTCGACGAGGGCAACGTGATGCACCAGGACAGCAAGGGATACTATGCCGTGGTGGCCACCACACGCCCCGAGACCATCATGGGAGACTCGGCCATGTGCATCAACCCCGACGACGTGAAGAACACGTGGCTCAAGGGCAAGCACGTCATCGTGCCCCTCGTGGGCCGCTGCATCCCGGTCATCGAAGATTCCTATGTCGACATCCAGTTTGGAACGGGCTGCCTGAAGGTGACCCCCGCACACGACATCAACGACCACATGCTGGGCTTGAAGCACCACCTGGAGACCATCGACATCTTCAACGACAACGGAACCATCTCGGAGGCCGCCGGCATGTATGTGGGACAGGACCGCATGGACGTACGCAAGCAGATCGCCATCGACCTCGAAGCACGGCAACTCATGGAGAAGGTGGAGGACTATGACAACAAGGTGGGCTTCTCCGAGCGCACCAATGTGCCCATCGAGCCGAAGCTCTCCACACAATGGTTCCTCAAGATGCAGCACTTTGCCGACATAGCCCTCGATCCGGTCATGAACGACGAGGTGGAGTTCTACCCCAAGAAGTACAAGAACACTTATCGCTATTGGCTCGAGAACATCAAGGACTGGTGCATCTCACGCCAGCTGTGGTGGGGCCACCGCATCCCCGCCTACTACTTCACGACGGCTGACGGCAAGCGCGACTTCGTGGTGGCCGAGACCGCCGAGGAGGCCCTGAAGCTGGCACAGGAGAAGAACGCCGCGCTGACCGCCGCCGACCTCGAGCAGGAGTCTGACTGCCTCGACACCTGGTTCTCCAGCTGGCTGTGGCCCATCTCCCTGTTCAACGGCATCCTTGACCCCGACAACAAGGAGATTGACTACTACTACCCCACGTCAGACCTGGTGACCGGCCCGGACATCATCTTCTTCTGGGTGGCCCGCATGATCATGGCCGGCTACGAGTATCGCGGAAAGATGCCGTTCCGCCACGTGTACTTCACAGGCATCGTGCGCGACAAGCTGGGCCGCAAGATGTCAAAGAGCCTCGGCAACTCGCCCGACCCCCTGGAGCTAATCGCCAAGTATGGCGCCGACGGCGTGCGCATGGGCATGATGCTCTCTGCTCCGGCCGGCAACGACATCCTGTTCGACGAGACGCTTTGCGAGCAAGGCCGCAACTTCAACAACAAGATCTGGAACGCTTTCCGACTGGTGCAGGGATGGCAGACGGCCGACATCGAGCAGCCCGACACGGCAAAGACGGCCATGGACTGGTTTGCCGCCAAGCTGAAAGAGACCAACAAGACGCTCAACGAGCAGTTTAAGACCTATCGCATCTCCGAGGCGCTGATGACCGTCTACCGCCTCTTCTGGGACGAGTTCTCGGCCTGGTACCTGGAGATGGTGAAGCCTGCCTACGTCGACGGCCAGGCGCAGCCCATCGACGAGAAGACCTACAAGGCCACGCTCCACTTCTTCGAGACGCTGCTGCAGATGCTCCATCCGTTCATGCCGTTCATCACCGAAGAGCTGTGGCAGCACCTGGACACGCGCAAGGAGGGCGAGAGCATCATGGTGTCGCAGCTCCACCTCGACGAGCCCACAGCCGACGACGAGCAGCTGTGCGCAGCCATCGAGAACGTGAAGCTGATTGTGGCCGGCGTGCGCTCGGTGCGCAGCCAGAAGCAGATCGCACCGAAGAAGGAGCTGGAGCTGCAGGTCGTGGGCGAGAACCACTACGCCTCCTTCGCAGACGTCATCGCCAAGATGGCCAACCTCAAGGCCTTCACCACCGTCGACAGCAAAGCCGCCGATGCCAGCGCCTTCATGGTGGGCACCGACGAGTTTGCCGTGCCCGTGGGCGACCTGATTGACGTCGATGCCGAAATCGCCAAGCTCGAGAAGGACCTGGAGCACCTGCAAGGGTTCCTGACAGGTGTCAAGAAGAAACTGTCCAACGAGAACTTTGTGGCACACGCCCCCGAGGCTGTCGTGGAGCGCGAGCGCAAGAAGCAAAGCGACGCCGAAGAGAAGATTGCTGCCATCCAGGAGAGCCTCAACGCCCTGAAGAGCAAGTAACCGGCCCCTGGCAGAAAGCCACATCACCACACAAGGCCCTCCGCCTGCCCCAGCGCCCAAGCCGGGAGACTGACGGAGGGCCTTGTTTTTTGATTTTCTTCTTGCCGATCCTCCTTGTCAAAGTGAGACCGTCCTTATCGCAATTCCCTTCCATTTCAAGGGGTTGGAAAAACATGAAAGGCAAATGCTTTCATTCGCCGCAGACCAAATGAACCATGCGACGCGGAAAAGCCAAATCGACATTCCTTTCACTTTATTTAGCCAATTCTTGCATGAAAATCTATCGCATACTGAAAGAGAAAGGAGACAAACCACAAGCAACAAGCCAAACGAAGAGAATAAGAAGGCGAGGAACGAAGAAAAGCAACGCTTCATGCGCTATCTGAATGACCACAATATGAGCAGTAGAAAACTGACATGCAAAAAGAATGACACGCTTA
>DJOV01000008.1:37392-40790 GCA_002437285.1 Prevotella sp. UBA6429
CTTCGTCATTAAGTGGCAAGACAAAGGTTTGACGGCAGAATCACCTTCGGGTGGTGCCATTTTTCGTTTTCTTACAGATGAGTGCAATTTGCAATCGGATAAGTGCCATAAATTCATTGATTTCTATACTAAGTGATGCCATTTTATTAGGTGGACGCTAATTATCCACCCAAGGCACTTCGAATCATTCACTATACCTTTGCGGCAGAAACGTTTCAATCATCGGAGTTTCTGCCGCTTTCTTTTACACCAAAGTCTGCGGCAGCCAAAAACCGAGCACGGCTCCGATGGCGCAGGGCATGAACCATATTGTCTATGTGACCCTGCGCTGAGTGCGAGACAATGCTAAAGGTCAAAACAGAAAATTATGACTAAAGCATTCAATGAAGGCTCTGCCGCGCAGAACAAGAACGTGCATGGGCCAAAGACCCTCGGAGAAATCATCAATGACATGCTCCACAGTGACTCACCCCTGGCCGTGGCCTACCGCGACCACGCAGCCACCCTCTACCCCGACACCGAACTGGGCGTGGACCTCAAGCTGCTCACCCGACAGACGGGCCGCATGGGCATCGGACAATACAAGAGAGGGATGCTCACCCGCGACGCCGAAGACCACTATCTCTTCGTGGAGGACGCCACCGGGGGGAAGCGGCAGACCGCCGCGCGGCGCAACCGGTATGTCTACGTGGGACGCTGCGTCAACGTAAAGCGCAAGCCCGACGGCAAGCTCTTCACCACGTTCAACCGTCCGCCCCTCACCCCCGAGTTCACCTTCAGGCTCTTCTGCCTCGCCGCAGCCGAAGAACTGCTCACCATAGCCCGAAGGATAGGATAAGCCTCGGAGAGAGAGAAACCGTGGCGGCGTGCGCGTGACAGTTACAGTTGTGACAGTTGTTACAAAAAGGGCATCCGCAAACAAAATGCCCTTCTAAAGACTATATAACTATTTAATTATCAGATAGTTATATATAACAAAGAGCCAATCGGCACACCCGAAAAACGAAACTGTCACAACTGTAACTGTCACACGCACCCACGCCCGCTTCCCTCTCAAAGGCTGATAATCAACGATTTAACCAAAAAAACGCATAAGACAAATGAAATACAACATCTCGAAAACCACCCCTCCAGCCATGCCGCACCTCGGCCGTGGCACCGAATGTGTCACGCTTTTGCTCTCGCAAGTGTCACGAGACATGCAGCAGAGCGTCACGCCCATGCTTTTCCCCATCCTCGGAGCACACATAAGCGGCGCCCAGTTCATGTATCCCGACCTCTCCTGGAAGGAACCGTGCGGCATGCTGGCCAATCTCGTGGCCGACAGCGGCGCCGGCAAGGGCCAACTGTCGTCTCTTGTCGAGGCCGTCTGCCGCGACTTCCGCCAGCACGACGACGAGGAGCTCTCGAAGCTCGTGGAGTGGCAGAAGATGATGAAGACCAAGGGCGCCAACAAGGAGAAGCCCGCCCGACCCGACGTGGCCTTCTGGTTTCCGCCGGCCGACGTCACCAACGCCGCCTTCATACAGAACGCCATGGGCTGCGAGAAGCTCGGAGCGCGCACACAGTACCTCAACATGCCCGAGGTGGAGATGGCCGACCGCGTCTGCGGCGGACACCGGCAGATATCGCAGATGCTGCGCAACATCTACGACCGCCAGCGCGCAGGAGCCCTCCGCGCCACCGCCGACGGCGTGACGGGCAACCCCGTGCTCCGCGCCAACATCACCATCTCATCCACGCCCTTCGCCGCGCGCAAGTTCTACAAGCAGGAACTCTTCAACGGCACCTTCGGGCGCATGGTGTTCTCCTACAAGCCGCGCCAGGGACGCAACGGGCGCATACCACGGCAGGGCAAGTATGGCGACGACTTCTACCGCCGCCTTGACGAATACCTCGCACGCCTCGCCGTCAGCAAGGGACGCTTCATCATCAAGCCCCTCAACAAGCTCGTCGACAACATGGCCTCCGACATGGCCTCGCTTGCCGACCTCACCGACGACGACACGCTCTGGGACATCTCCAAGCGCGCACTCGTCTCGGCATGGAAGGCCGGGTGCATCCTCTGGGCGCTCAACAACCAGGCGTGGACCAAGCCCATGGGCGCGCTCGTCGAATGGCTCGTCTACCACGACATCTGGTCGAAGATGCAGATCTTCGCCGACATGCTCTCGGCAGACGCCGAAAGCACGCCGGAAGTGCAGCGACGAGGACCGCAGAACCTGCTCGACGACCTGCCGCAGTCGTTTGGCGAGGCACAGCTCGAAGCCCTGCGCATCTCGATCGGCAAGACAAAGGAAGGCACCAACAGCCAGCTCCGGCAATGGACCCACCGCAAGTTCATCACCTATTCCGCCCAAACCGGGCTCTACACCAAGACACAGGAGTACCTCACGGGCAAGTAACAAAACACGGCAGGCGAGGCGTCCCGCCGCACAACGGCAGCTATCCGTGCGGCGAGACACCACACCTGCCAAACCAACAATCAAGCATCTATGGACAAACACGAAACAGAAAGGCTCCGAGCCCTGCCCATCGAGGGCGTGGCCGGGCGCCTCGGCCTCAGCGTCGCGCGCCACAAGAGCCTATGCCCCTTCCACGACGACCACCACGCCAGCCTCACCTACAACACGCGCCGCAACACCTTCCGATGCTTCGTCTGCGACGCACACGGCTCCACCATCGACCTCGTGATGAACGCCTTGCACAAGAGCTTCCCCGACGCATGCCGATGGCTCGCCGACGGCGCCCATGTCATGCTGCATGACGGGCGAACCGCAACGCCAACGAAGCCAGCACTGGCAAAGCCCTTCGACGCCACGCGCTACGCACCCTTCTTCGAGCGGCCCTGGCTATCGGCCGAGGCACGCCGCTTCCTCTTCACCGAGCGCCGCCTCAGCCCCGCCGTGGTGCGGTGGTGCCGGCTCACCTCATGGACCGACCGACAAGGCACCCACTGGCTACAGATACCCTACTTCTCGGCCGACGGCACGCTCATCGGACTGCAAAACCGCAACCTCGACTACCGCCAAGGCTCCAACGCGCCCCGCTTCCGATTCCCCTACGGCGCGCGCTGCTCCATCTACAACCTGCCCGTCACCGCCATGCTCCGGCCCGAAGAGCCGCTCTACATCACCGAGGGAGCCAGCGACTGCTGGGCCATGCTCTCCTCAGGACACAAGGCCATAGCCATCCCCTCAGCCACCCTGCTCTCCGAGGCCGACAAGCGACTGCTCGCGGCAGTGGCCGCCGAGAAGCACACTTCCTTCCACATGTACCCCGACAGCGACACCCCAGGCGAACGCCTCTTCATGCAGCTCCGTGAAGCCCTGCCCAACCTTGAGCGCCACCAGCTGCCGCCCGACTGCAAAGACTACGCCGAGTGCTACCTCGCGGCA
>DJOV01000008.1:40840-41095 GCA_002437285.1 Prevotella sp. UBA6429
CGCCGAGTGCTACCTCGCGGCACGCAACAGCCAGGACAAGCCATGACACACGACCAAACCCGAAACACCAAAACCACACAAGACAAGAACGACCATGCAACAGTTCACCATCCGATCCTACACCAAGAGCGAGCTCGCGCTCCTCTACTTCCCCACCACGTCCGACCCACACGTGGCCGTCAACCGGCTCATGTCATGGATACACCGCTGCCGGCCCCTGCTCGCAGCCCTGCAGGCAGGCGGCTACCGCAAGAC
>DJOV01000008.1:41172-41294 GCA_002437285.1 Prevotella sp. UBA6429
GCCAAGTGGCTCTCGCCGCGAGAGGTGCGACTCATCGTAGACCACCTCGGCGAACCGTGAGCCCACCGGGCCGCCGACACAAAAAAGGCTCTTCCGGAAATTGGAGTGACAAGACCCATGGC
>DJOV01000126.1:0-6781 GCA_002437285.1 Prevotella sp. UBA6429
CGGTGACTGGTAGCGTTCTTCTGCCTGTTTATATATGTTTTTCAGATACGGTGCAGATTTTTCCAAGTCTTACAGACTTTTCCTTTCTATTGCTATTGGCTTTGATGTGTACAGTCTGCATGTGTCTGCTGCTCAACCGCTCACAAAAACATGTCAGCGCATTTACGATAAGTCTAAGTTTCAACCTTGAACCAATCTATAGCATCGTGATTGCCATGGTATTGTTCCATGAGAACAAGGTCTTGGGAACTTCATTTTATTTCGGACTACTGTTCATCATATTATCATTGGCACTACAATACTATAAAAAATCTCCTACTATTTAAAAATTGTAAGGGATGAAGTTTGTTAAGCCACATCTTTGTAATATTACTGTCGTTACGAAAAGAATGATGAATTAAGAAAATGGAAATAGATGCATCTACACATCCTTGATTAAGGAGTATAAGAACTTGCTCTGTTTGGAATTTAGCAGAGCAAGTTCTTATACAAATAATTTATAACGACATGTTATTCGGCTTTCACTGCTGTCCACGAAAAACTATTAACACTCCAAAAAGTAACAATATGACAGTTACCCGTCGAAATTGAGGCAGGGCTGCTGATACTTACCCCCAGAGGCTTCTTCCTCTTTTTGTTCAACGAGCAGGTCGCGCAATGGCATTTCCACGCTTCTCTCTTGCAATGGAAACCATCTTGTCTGCAAACTCTTGGAATATCTTTACCTCGCGTATCTCATTTGCCTTGCCCAGATTGCTTCGGCTTACATTGTTGCCAAAGCCAAGGTGATGAAAGGCTGACTTGAATGGGGTGATGCTCACAATAAGGTCGCGTAGTCTTTCACGATCGGAAAGCTGACCGTACAAAAGCACCAGCAGATGGTTCCAACAAGTAAAGCTCTTCACATACTTGTTGCCATCGTACTTCTTGACCAACCATTCGAAACGGTCTGTCGGCAGAAAATCGCATAACTGAGAAAACACATATCGCCCTTTGTTCATAAATATCTGCTTTCAATTTGTAATTTGAAGCAAAGATACTAATTTCAAAAGTAGGGAGACTATTTTTCACTGTACAAGCTTGTGTTTATGGGACTTTCATTGGATTGTTAATGGATTTTCGTGGACAGTAGTGAAAGAAGTTTATCTATACTCTGACTTTGTGTGTTTTCTGTACTTTTTGCAACAGATTAAGATTTATTGTTTCCCTCTAAGTTCTTCTATCAAGTCATTAACAATGTATGTATCGCTCATCAAATGAAGCCCAAGCTCTTTGTTATGTAGCATTTGGCAGACATCTGAATCATAAAATATCTGCAATGCTCTGTCTGTTGTGATATGCAACGTATCAGCTAACTGTGCTATGACACGAGCTATTTTGTTCCATAATAAGAAGTCTAACATAACTATACCCTTTCGTATGATTTGAATTGCAAATACTTATCCACTATCTCTTGGCTCAATATGCAAATCTGGTAATTGGGCTTGTGATAAACCAACTGGCGAAGAGTATGCTCAACGTCTGCATAACCATTGATATAGGCTTCAACAGCATCAATGACACGATCGTCTGCTACACCACCTTCAATGATGTCATAACCACTCCAAGGCCGCTTTCCTTTTCTGCTGTCAACAATGAAGTCAAGCCATTCCTTATCGTAAGCATCAAAGCGTTTTCTCTTGCAGTCTTGTGGCAGGGTGAACTCGAATGTATTCACTATTGCCTCTTCTGCTCGTCTGATGGTCTTGATACGAGTTGCCCATTTGGATGCTTGTTCAAACAGATGTGTGAGATAGAAGCCTGGACCGAAATCCAAGTCCTTTCTGCCGATGCTTACCAAAGGATGCTCAACAGTGACATTTGAGCCGTGATATAATGTTTGCTTTTCCATTATTCTTCCCTTTCCCAATTTTTAAGAGCCTCGACAACATCATTTGCTACGGCTTCCTTGCTCTCGGCATGCAGAGTGTCATAGCAATCTTGTATGAGACTCTTGATAAGCCCTACCTTATCCAACCGCCTTCTCATTTCAGACGGCGATATACCCATTTTTTGTGCCGAAGCCTCTATTGCCAACACCGTAAAGGCGAGACGGTCGAAGTCTGGGGTGCTTTTCAGTAATTGCTCTCTATCCTCCATATCTTATAATAATGTGGGGTTCAACAATTCGGAGACATCCACTTTCAGAAGTTTTGGCTATTGCATCAAGAGTATATATGTCGGGCTGTGTGATATTCCGGCACCAACGAGACGACTGTAGTCGTACCAACATTCAATTCTTCAGCGAGCCATTTACCTGTCTTGTCCTTTTCTACAAGAACAACCTTTATTCTGTTAAGTTTCCGTTCTTCCATTCTTTACAAAGAATTGTATTCCGATGCAAATTTATAGTTTTTCTCTGATATTCCGTTCAATTTTGAGGTTAAATAGTAACACAATTTATGTAGGGTCTGCTTATTAAATATAAATAACTGGAATCCAACGAATTACATTCAATAATATTTGTTCAGTTTCCCGAAAATGATTATATTTGGGTGTTAAAACCAACAAGAAACGAGATGAAACACTACTCCCAATACCAGAGCCATGACCTGTTTGAGTTGCAGGAGTCACTCGCAGGATTATGCAAGTCAAACCGTTGGGTCAAGCTTGCCGACAGCCTTCCTTGGGACAAGATAGAGAAGGAATACAACAAGCGTCTGAGGAACAAGCGCAGTGGTGCGGGCAACAAGCCGGCCCGCATGGTGTCGGGGCTCTGATAGTGAAGCATGTGGAATGTTTGAGTGACGAGAAGACGATTCAGGCCATTCAGGAGAATCCTTACATGCAATATATGCTCGGTCTTTCCAAATTTACGGAGAAGCCCGTATTCGTGCCGGAGTTGTTCGTACTGGTCCGTAAGCGGCTTGACCACGAATTCTTTAACGAGTTGACGTTGGTGCTGTCAGAGGCGGACGGCAGCAAACCGAAAAAGACCAGTACGGACGATGATGGCAATGACCATGATGGCACGGTGAAGGTCGACGCCACATGCTGTGACGCCGAAGTGCGATACCTGACCGACTCCAATCTTTTGGAGGATGGCAGCAGACTGATAGACCGTTTGCTGGACAAGTTCTGTGCCCGCCACAAGACCAAGAAGCCACAGACACGTCGTGTGGAAGCACGTCAGGCCTTTATCTCGCTGACCAAGAAGAAGCGGAAGGGAAAGAAACTTATCGACAAGACCAAACTGGTTCAGATACGCTGTTTGCAGGCGGACTTTCAGACGTTTCTTGATTTTCTCGGCTCGCAGTCGAGCAAGCTTCTCTCGTGCTTCAGCCACCATGACTACAAATGCCTCAGGGCTGCGTTTAAGATGTACAAGCAGCAGAAGATGATGTTCGAGCAAAACGTCCGCAGGTGCGCCGACCGTATCATCAGCATCTACCAGCCCCATCTCCGTCCCCTTGTCAGGGGCAAGGCAAAAGCCAAGGTTGAGTTCGGGGCAAAGGTTGGCGCCAGCATCGTGAACGGCTACACTTATGTTGACCATCTCAGTTGGGACGCCTACAACGAATCTTCAGACCTCGCCACACAATTGGAGCTATACAAGAAGCGTTTTGGCATGTTTCCCCAGGAGGTCCAGGCAGACAAGCTCTATCTCGGGAAGACGAACAGAAAGTACATCAAGGAACACCATGTCGACTGTTTCAACCACCCATTGGGCAGGCCACCCAAGGAGGTAAATGACGAGCACGCTGGGGACAAGAAAAGAGCCATCGGTGAGCGGAACGAGATAGAGGGAACGTTTGGAACCTCCAAGAGAGTTTACCGAGCGAACGACATTCAAGCAAAACTTGACGAGACAGCCGACACGTGGATAGGAGCTTGCTTCTTCGCTAAAAACGTAATGAAGCTCCTAAGGGGACTTCTTTGTCTGATTTTTGCTGAAATGGACTCGGAGGCTCTCAAAAAGAGAATAATCAACATCACCGGCCACCTCATGAAGGTTTGGGCCACACCACAAGGCCTCTTGGTGATAATTAATTAGTGAACCCTATGTATTGTTTTTGCAATATATGAATTTAACAAGAATAATTGTGATGAGCAAAATAAATGACATATACAAACTTCTCTCTGAAGGTGAGCGTGTAACGCTCGAATGCAAGAAAGCAACGAAGGGTGTACCAAGTTCGCTTTGGGACACATACTCCGCTTTCGCCAACACTTATGGTGGTACCATTCTATTGGGTGTGGTAGAGTATATGGACGAGCAAGACAATACCAAGCGGTTTGAAATCGTTGGTGTTGAGGATGCAGACAAAATCCGTAAGGACTTGTGGAATACTGTAAATAGTCGTGAGAAGGTGAATATCAATCTTCTGTACGATGATGACATTCAGACGATAGACATTGACGGCAAGAAGGTTATTGCCATCAACGTGCCTCGTGCCGATTATACAGTCCGTCCTGTCTATATCAACAACAATCTGTCAAGAGGAACTTTCAAACGCAACCATGAAGGCGACTATCATAGTACGGAGCAAGAGTTGAAGATGATGCTACGTGATGCTAATGAAGCTGGCAATGATGGATTGTTGTTGGAATACTACACAATGGACGACATCGATATTCCAACATTGGAACGTTATCGCATCATGTTCAAGACTGATAATCCTGACCATGTGTGGAATGGGCTTGACCATAAGGAGTTTTCTGAAACAACTTGGAGGCTATGCCATAAATCGAAAGAGTGGTACGGAAGGCTTGACAATGGCAGGATTGCTGATGTTTGGCAAGGGGCTACCTGTGCGCGAACGATTCGACAATTTACGCATGGACTATATTGACAAGTCACATTTAATAGGCGATCAACGTTATAGCGACCGGTTGACTTATGATGGCACTTGGGAAAACAACCTTTTCAACTTTATAAGAATGGTATTGCCTAAATTGACAAGTGATTTGCCTCGTCCTTTCAAAATGGAAGGCGTAGTTCGCAAAGATGACTCTTTGCAGCACAAAGCCGTGCGAGAAGCTGTAACGAACATGATTATCCATGCAGACTTTATGGTGAATGGTCTTTTGCGAATAGAAAAATATGATGACCGTATTGTTCTAACAAATCCAGGGCTGCTCAAATTGCCGTTAGAGCAGATATATCATGGAGGTGAATCGAAAGCAAGAAATCAACGTATGCAGAATATGTTCCGTATGATTGGCTACGGAGAAAACCTCGGTTCAGGCTTTCCTCTTATATTGAATGCTTGGAACGAGAAACATTGGATGAAGCCAGAATTACTGGAGCAACCAGAACTGATGCAAGTAAAATTGACTCTACATATTCAAAACGAACCAACAAATGAACCAGTAAATGACCCAGTAAATGACCCAATAAATGACCCAATAAACTTGACAGAGAGGCAGAAAATGATTTTGCGGATGTTCTCAGAGGAAAAGAATCTAAGCAGAGAAAGGCTTTGTGAGAAAACTGGATTGTCGGATGCCACCGCCAAGCGTGAAATAGCATTTCTCAAAAAGACAGGCTATTTAGAACGTGTCGGCAGTTTCAAGAGTGGATATTGGAATGTGTTATCAAAATAATTGTATTTTGAGCCAAATGTTCAATGAATGGGAAATACCATTGAACATTTGGACTCATTATTTATCGTCCACGTCGCAGCCGATACTTCGCTGGTCGCATCATTGCAGCCGACACGGCAATGCACCTGCGCCACCAATGCTCATCATCCTCATCTTTGTCTCGTCCACATCCAGTTCCAGGCGAACCTCCTACATGTTCCGGAGCATACCCGTTTACCCAAAACGCTGATATCCGTTCGGGCAGTTGGTGCTTGCCCGTGCCGTAGACGTCGGCCGTAAGCCTTTGGAGGTGAGGTGATAGATGCGGTTGCGTCCCGTGGTGTACCCTGACGTTTTTTGGCGAAAAGGGAGAATGGTCGTACCTTTGCAACCGTCAAAACGATGATACCGCCTGTAGCCCGGGAACTGACGGACATCACGACACAAACACAAAACAACCATTTTATTAACCTTAAAACAAAGAAAAGCATTATGGCAGTTTTTTATCGTAAGTATCAGGACAAGCGCAATGGCAGCTCATCTTTTGGCAAGTGGTATGGCCGCAGCGTCATGCTCAATGTCGTGTCGACCAAGGAGTTGGCGGAGGAGATCGCCCACGCCACCACCGTGACCTACGCCGATGTGGTGGCCGTACTGGCCGAGACCTCACAGGCACTGAAGCGACATCTGCAGAACTCCCACAAGGTGGAGCTCGACGGCATCGGCTCGTTCAAGGTGGGCCTGAGCACCAGCGGTGCCAACACCAGCGCTGAGTTTGGGGCGCAGAACGTCAAGGGCTTCCGCATCAACTATTCACCGGAGGTGCACTTCGTGGGCAACGGTCAAGTGTCGGAGAAGAACCACCGCAAGGGCACCTTCGTCAAGGACTTGCTCTATGGCGTCACCGCCAAGGAGGCTCCGAAGAATGCCGTCGACGTCAGCCCGGCGGAGAGTGACAATCAGTAGGCTGTCGCCTCGCGGCACCTCTCTCTCATGTGGCAAGCCCTCGTGCCCTGCGCTCCCGTGCCTCGGCTGAGGGGGCTTGCCCTTCGATCACCTTACATCATTACCTCTTAATCAATGACCTTTATGAGAATATCAAAGCAAACGTGGAGAAACATCATTCAGGTGGCCCTCAGCATCCTGTCGGCCGTGGCCACCACCCTTGGACTGAACAGTTGTATGTGAGCACACCAAGAAGAAACGGCGCTATTGT
>DJOV01000126.1:6848-53018 GCA_002437285.1 Prevotella sp. UBA6429
ACAATAGCGCCGTTTCTTCTTGTTTTATTGCTGGTAACACTTCACCCGATCTGCCACCAATGCTTCTTGCGCGGCAAGTCTTCAGGCGCGGTCTGGCCCATGCTTTCGCGCAGCAGTTGGGCGTAGGTCTTGTGGTCGTGGATGATGCGGTAGATCAGTCCCCAGTCGGGGAGTCCCGAGACCGAACGGTCGTCGATGAAGTAGTCGGCCTTGATCTTGCGGCTGAAATGGTTGTTGTTGGCGGCTTCCTCCTCAGGATAGTCACGGTTGACAGCCCAGAAGTCGACACCGCGCTCGTGACACCAGTCGATGGCCTCCTGCAACCGGTCTCCCTCGCGCACTGTCCAAAGGATGAGCTGGTGGCGCTCCTCGATGAGCATGCGCAGGGTCTCGGTGGCGAAGGGCCGCTCGGGGCCGATGGCCGGATAGCGGTCCTCCACGATGGTTCCGTCAAAGTCGATGGCGATGGTCATGCGCGATTAGCCCTCCTTATCGTTTGATGGAAGTGTCGTTTTTGTAGTGGCTGTTGCTGTAGGAACCATAGGAACCGTAGGAGCCATAGGACTTGCCGTACTTGCCGTAGCCGTACTTGCCGTAGTGTCCGTATTTGCCGTACTTGCCGTACTTGCCGTAGCCGTAGTAGTAGCCATACTTCTTCTTCGACATGTCGATGCCGTTGATGACGATGCTCATCTTAGGCAACTTCTTCTCGGCACTGAGACTGTTGATCATCTCGAAGCTGTCCTTCGCCGTGAAGTCGGCGCGGCAGACGAAGACCGTGGCGTCGCACACGCGGCTGATCTGCAGTGTGTCGGTGACAAGGCCCACAGGAGCGGTGTCGACGATGATGTAGTCATAGTGGGCGCGCAACTGCTCGAAGATGATGTCGAGGCTCTTGCGGGCCACGAGCTCGGCGGGGTTCGGCGGGATGATGCCTGCCATGAGCAAGTTGAGGTTGTTGTTGATGCCTGATGGCAAAGTCTGCGCCTGGATGTCCTCCCATGTGGGGTCGTCCTTGACGAGCAGACTGGTGATGCCATGCTGCTTGTCGTCGATCTCGAACAGCTCGGCCAGGCGCGGCTTGCGGATGTCGAGGCCCACGAGCAACACCTTCTTGCCCAGCAGGGCGAACGACACGGCCAGGTTGGCGGCGTTGAACGTCTTGCCTTCGCCCGATGTCGACGAGGTGAACATGACGACCTTCTCATGGTCGCCCATCATAAACTGCAGGTTGGTACGCATGGAGCGGAAGATCTCCTCCATCTGGTTGTTCTTGTTCTCGTGGACCACGATGTCGGCCTTGGTCTTGGCGGTGTCGGACGCCACGGCCACGTCGGCCAGGATGGGCAGCGAGGTGAGGCGTGCCACATCGTCGTGACCCTCAATCTTGTAGCGGAAGAACTGTATGAGGAAGAGCACCAGGGCAGGTATGCCGATGCCCAGCACGAGGGCTATGAGCATGATGACAGGCTTCTTCGGGCTGACGCGTCCGCCGGCAGCGGGCTGGTCGATGAGCTTGCCCTTGTCGGCCGTGGCGGCGAGTGAGATGGAGTTCTCCTCACGCTTCTGGAGAAGCATCAGGTAGAGCCCCGACTTCACCTCCTGCTGGCGGCCTATCTGCGTGAGCATGCGCTCCTGCTCGGGTGTCTCGCCCACTTGCCCCTGGTATCTGCCAAACTGCGAGGCGACAGAGTTGCGCTGGATGTCCATGCTGCGGCGTGCCTGCACAAGGGCGCGCTTGATGGAGCTGTAGAGGTCATCGAGCTGCTGCGTGAGCGGCATCACCGACGGCGATGTCTCACTGGCGCTCTGCAGGAGCAGGTTGCGCTGCTGCACGAGCTGGTTGTAGCTGTTGATGAGTGATGTGGCGCTCTGGTCGTTGAGGCCCACGTTGGAGGGCAGGGGCTGGTACTTGTTGGCGGGATTGTTGATGTAGGAACGCATCTCGTCGAGCAGTGCCACCTGCGTGTTGGCCTCGGTGAGCTTCTGCGAGTACTGGTCGGCGTTGGCCACGGCCTGTCCTGCGTTGAGCTTGAGCTCCACCATGTTGTTGCGGCGCTTGTAGTTCTCAAGGGCGCCCTCGGTGCTGCCGAGCTCGGCGTTGATCTTTTCCAGGCGGCCGTTGATAAACTCCTCGGTGCGCATGGCTATCTCGTTCTTGTCCTCGTTGGCCTGCCGGTTGTAGCAGATGACGAGCTGCTGGAGGTAGTCGACGGCACGCTGCGGGTTCTCGTCGTTGAGCGTGAGCTGCGCGATGGTCGTGGTCTTGCTGGTCTGTGAGACGCTGAGTGCGCCCGCGTACTTGTAAGAGGCATACTTGGGCGACTGCATGAAGACCTTCATCTTGGCGCCGTCGGGCATGGGCACCACGCCGTTGGACATGAAGCTGAGAATGCCGGCCTTCGTGCCGAGGGTGGCGGGCAGCGTGCTGAAGGTCTTGTCGATGGTGTAGGGGCCGTCGGCGGTATCTTCGTTGACCGGCACATAGTATTTGCCCGTCACGTGGTATTTGTTGCCCTCACGCAGGATCTCCAGCGAGACGGGCGCGTTGAGGCGCTCGAGGTGTGCGGGGTCCATGTCGACGCTGACGTATTGGTCCTTGTACATCAGGTTGTCCTTCACCTTGCCCACCGTATAGTAGGTGGTGTAGAGCTTCAGGTCCCTGACGGCCTGCTCGGCCAGCGAGTGTGAGGAGAGAATCTCCATCTCGTTGTCGATACCGGTGGAGTTGGAGATCATGCCCAGCGTGGCCGAGTTGAGCATGTTGTTGGCTCGGCTCGATCCTGACTGCTGGTCGTTGTCCTTGATGAGGAGCTTGGCAAAGGCCTGGTACACAGGAGTGGTGTAACGCAGGTAGATGGAAGCCACGCCAAGGCAGATGATGACCGACAGCACAAACCACTTCCAGTTGAGCACCAGTGTCTGGTAGATCAGCGCGAAGTTGATGCTGGACGATTCCTCCTCTTGTGGTGCGGCTTGTGCCACGTCCAAGATTTTGTTTTCTTCCATATTGTTTGTTTTGTTTTTTGTTTTCCTTGTTGTTTGGTGAGCTTTTTACCCTTTATCTTTTGCTTGCGGGATGCATGCTCCCTATGGCTTTGCGGGCTATGCCCCTTTGTGTGTAGGCTTGGAACTTATCCTTGGGGCATCTCCTTATCCCCGTTCCTCGCTGGCCAGGCGCAGCAGGTACTGTCCGTAACCGTTCTTGGCCATGGGCTGTGCCACTTGCCTGAGCTGTTCGCGGCTGATCCATCCCTGCTTGTAGGCTATCTCCTCGAGGCAGGCCACTTTCAGCCCCTGTCGCTTCTCGATGACCTCGATGAACGTGCTGGCCTCCGACAGGCTGTCGTGTGTGCCCGTGTCGAGCCATGCGAAGCCGCGTGGCAAGGGTTTCACCTTGAGCACGCCTTGCTCGAGATATTCCTGGTTGACGGTTGTGATCTCAAGCTCTCCACGTGGGCTGGGCTTGATGTGGCGGGCAATGTCCACCACGCTGTTGGGGTAGAAGTAGAGGCCCACGACAGCGTAGTTGCTCTTGGGCTTGGCGGGCTTCTCCTCGATGCTGAGGCAGTTGCCCTCGCCGTCAAACTCGGCCACGCCGTATCGCTCGGGGTCGTTGACCCAATAGCCGAAGACCGAGGCTTTGCCCTGCTGCTCGGCCTCGTTCACACACTGGCGCAACATGCCCGTGAACCCTGAGCCATAGAAGATGTTGTCGCCCAGGACCAGGCAGACGCTGTCGCTGCCGATGAAGTCGGCTCCGATGATGAACGCCTGGGCCAATCCGTCGGGACTGGGCTGCTCCGCATACTCGAAGTGCACACCCAGCTCGTGGCCGTCGCCCAGCAGGCGACGGAAGCCCGGCAGGTCATAGGGGGTGGAGATGATGAGTATCTCACGTATTCCGGCCAGCATGAGCACTGACACCGGATAATAAATCATCGGTTTGTCGAAGATGGGGATGAGCTGCTTGCTCACGCCTTTTGTGATGGGGTAGAGGCGTGTGCCGCTACCTCCGGCTAATACTATTCCTTTCATTACGCGTATTGTCTGAAAATAAGGGTACCTTTAATTTGGCGGCAAAGTTACGATTTTTTCTTGATACGTGGCATCTGTTTGTTAATAAAAATATATGATTGTTTTGTTTTCTCGCCTTATTGTTGTATTTTTGCACCGTCCAATCATGTTTAGACAAGAAAAATAGTTTAAGAATTTTTTATGGGATTATTATCTAAAATTTTCGGCTCCAAGCAGCAGGAAGCCAAGACGGGCGGCATGGAAGACTACATGACACTGGTGCGGGTCTACTTCCAGGCGACGCTTGCCGCCCAGCTGGGCATCACCAACATCGGCATGCTGCCCGACCTCAGGCTTTTCAAGTCGACGCTGCACGTCCCCACACAGAACAACAAGCTGGGCGTGGGTGAGAAGAGCCACTGCAAGAAGATGATGAAGGAGATCTACGGCACCGACGACACATTCTTCAAGGAGATTGACCAGAGCATCCGCCGCAACTGCCACAAGTTGCCGGACGTGCAGGTCTACCTCATACAGTTCCAGAACTTCACGCAAGACCTGATGATGCTCATCGGCAACCTCATGAAGTTTAAGCTTCGTGTGCCGTCCCTCTTCAAGAAGGCGATCTATACGATGACGCAGAAGACCGTGTCTGACATCTTCGACCGTAACGACTTCACCGATCCTGGCGTGGTGAAGGCAGTGCTGGGCATCCGCAAGTACAACCAGCGCCTGGGCTTCTCGCGCGAGTGGGTCACCGGCTTTGTCTACCAGGTGGTGATGCTGGCCAAGAAGGAACGCCCCAAGGACGAGGACGTGGAGAAGGCCAAGGCCAAGATGGGCAAGTAAGGTCACATTGGCACGACAAAAATAGGAAAGGCGACTGGCCGAGCGCGTGGAAACGCTCGGCTGGTCGTCTTTTCATTTTTTGCCGGAAGGACGTTAGCAAGCCGCCGCCCCCCTCCCATGCGCAGAGGATGCAATCTTTTGTTGATATGCGGATGAGATTCGCTTGTTGTGTGGCATCCGTGTGGGCTTACCGATTTCCCTTCGCCCGGTTGTGGGTCTTGCAGAGCATCTGGCAGTTGCTTTCGTCGGTGGCGCCCCCCTTGCTCCACGCCTCCACGTGGTCGGCATCCATGTCTTTGAGTGCCCATATCTTCTCACGGTTGGCGTCATGTCCCAAGGCGCAGAGCGGGCAGTTGCTGACGTGGTTGGCCCGTGCCTCGTCGGTCTGCCGCTTGTAGACGCGGCGCTTCATGTTATCATCGAATACCCTGACGTTGAGCAGCTTGGTGTCTTGGCACCCGCCTAGCACATATTCGAACACATTCTTCTTGTCCTGCACGCAAGGGTCATCATAGAGACCCTTCACCTTTTCAGACACGTCGGTATGGTCATAAGGTATCGTGTGGTATCTCTCGTACAGGCGGCCCCAGTCCAGCCCCCGCATCTTGGGGTATACCTCATCGAAGGTTTGCTCTATCCAGGAGATGACGTCGCTGAAGTAGTGCTTGAGTGGGTCGATGCTCGTGTCGCGCCGGTGCTCCTGCATGTAGTCTTTCACCTGTCCGTGGCTCACCCACGACAGGGCTGCGTGCAGGAAGTCTTGGCGGCTCAAGGACCCCGCGATGTAGGCGCTCCATTTCTGCGCGTGAGAGTTGCTCTTGTCGCAGAATGCCTTGCGGGCGAGTGTGACGAATGGCCCCGAATAGACGGCGTTGAGCTTCTCCTGCTCGTTGAGCGTGATGCCGCCAATGTTGATGATCTCAAACCACTCCTTGATCTCCGCCTCCGTACCCTCACAGATGTAAGCCAGCAACTGGGTGTTCTCTATCAGCTTCTTGTCTTCCTCGTTCAGCGCATCAAACTTGTAGGGTATGTCTCGCTTCATGATGGAGAACTTGCCTTGCAGGAAGCGTCCGAGGCTGGTGATGCGCTGCTGTCCGTCGAGCACTTCCAAGCGTCCGTCGGGCAGCTGGTTGAAATAGAACAGCCCCAGCGGATACCGCTTCAGCACGGAGTCGATGACGGCCACTTCCTTCTCGCCCTTGTTTTCGCTGTAGAGGTAGTTGCGCTGGTACTCGGGCTGTATGGTCAGCTTGCCTGCCAGGCCATACAGGCCTTTTCCCTCAGTCTCGCTGTAGGTGAAACCCTCGCACAACTCCCTGACGGTATATTCTTTTAACTTTGCTTCCATAAGGCTATTGTTTCTTGCGGATTAAAATGCGGGCATAAGCCTGTTTGTAATACTCTCCATTGACAATATAATACACATCGCCATCCAACGGTCCGTCCAACTTAATGACGGGCCCGTCATTCAGCTTGGTGACGACAGTCTTCTTGCCTGTCTTGCTCACTTGGATTTGCTTGGGGTAGGTCTTGGTAGCCATGCCAAACCACGTCTTCGTTATTCCCACAATTTCAAACTGCTCGGGGCAATACTTGTCGAAGAAAGATATTGGAACACCCATCATTTTGCCAAAATCATCAGGAATAGCATCTGTAAAAGGAACCTCAATTGCATCATAATTGTCATAATGTACATAGCCATTCCCTTTGATTGTCTTATGTTTACTATATTTTATATTATCAACCATAGACATTAATTGTAAAGGTCGGTGTCTGTGCCCATGTTCTATATTTGTGAACCAAGAACAATTACGAAACTTAATTAAGCCTGTTTCTTCATTGTATACACCCTCTGCGTATTTTCTTGAGTCGGGAGAATGGAAGAACGCATTTCCACCATTAAATCCTTTTCCATTCCATATCACCCCTCCACGTACCAAAGGAAAGACCTCCTTATATGTCACTGCATTTAAGGGGCCAATGGATATAAAATGCTTGTTTGCCTCCATTATCCAATACAAGAATTCCCTAAAGAGTGAGAACGGCGGATTGGTGACAATGATGTCAGACTCATCCCGCAACTTCTTTACCTCATCGCTTCGAAAGTCACCGTCTCCTTCAAGATAATCCCACTGCAAGTCATCAAGGTCTAACTTACCATCGGAGGTGTTGTTTTTCTCCAAAATGAATATTTTTCCATGCGTCTTCGACTTGTCGGCGTCAAATTTGGGTGATTCGGTTTCAAAGAGCGTTAGCGGAATGCCGCCCTTGTAAGCCTTGCTTTCAGGCGCATAGCTTGTGGAGATGAGTTTCTTCAAGCCCAGCGCCTCGAAGTTTTGTGCGAAATACTTGGTGAAGTTGCTCCACTCGGGATCGTCGCAAGGCAGCAGGATGGTCTTGTCCCGAAACACGTCGGGGTTGTAGTCAAGATAGGCTTCCATTTCCGATTCGATGTCATAGAATTGGGTGTAGAACTCATCCTTCTTTGCGGCTCGTGCCTCATTAAGTGTTTTGTTTGCCATAACAGATTGATAGTTGTCAGTAAGCGCACCCAACTATCAATCCGCAAAACGCAACAGGGCATAAGAAAGGCGTGATGCCATCCTTATCGCGTTTAGCACGGGGCGGCGTCGGATTGGAGCCCCGGAAAGTACATAAGTATGCACCACGCCTATGCGTGTGCATCGCTTATTCTACTTTCCAGGGGTCACGATACGCGCCGCCTGTCACATATTATTATCGTGCTTTTTTATTCCAATCAGAGTTTCCGACGCTCTTGGCTAAACGCGAAATAATAGCGAATGCATTTGTTTTTGCCCACAATGTCTTGGATGTCGCTCCCTGTCGGGGGAGACATCCGTTGCAAAGATACCTAAAATCTGATGATGTGCAAAATATTTTTAGGGCTATCTTTTTTGTTTTCAGTTTTTTCTCCTGACTTCATCAATGCGTCACCCAAATCAAGATTTGCAGATGGAAAAGTCAAAAAGTGGCTTGATGGCAAGATACTGTTCTTTAGGGAACGATGTTTTTGTAAAGTAGGTGTTATAGAACTTTTCAACACCAAAAGAAGTGTTCTTCAGAGTTTATTCTTAATTTTGCACTTACTGGTTGACTCTATAGTTATGCAAATTATCAAAGAGCTATTTCGTTACTCAAAACGTTAAATATCAGAGTGTTATATTAACAACTTAACGGGTGATTTCAGTATCTGTTTTTCGGAGCATCTAACTGGACACCCTATATAATAGCTGTTTTAAGTGTACAATTGCTTTAACCTGAAGTTTAGGACGTGTATTTGCCATCCGCCTTGAGCGTGTCATCGCTTAGGTCGTTACCTCTTTCCAGTCGATGAGACCTTTGCCTTGGTCGTCGAGCTCCACGGCGAGGGCAATGACCTTGCGCTTGTCGGCACGGAAGGGAGCGGTGTAACAGTTGTCACGGATTTGTCGTTCGGCTGAGGCAAGGCCACCATTGTTGGTGAGCTTGAGCTCCATGACGTAGATGAAATGGGTCACTTCGACAACCATGTCAATGCGACCATTGGCCATCATGTGCTCAACCTCCACATGGCAACCAATGGCGTTGAAGATGGTGCTCATGATAAGTCGATAGCGTTCCTCCATGTCCATCGATGCCAACTTTTTGTTGCTGTAGGGCACGTCGGCGATGAGCGCCTTGAGGCAGCGTCTGGCGTGTGGCAACTGGCCCAGTTGCAAGGCGAGCATCAAGTCTGACTGCACTGACTGCACATCGCTGACTTTGCGCAGGGTGAGGGCGGGCAACACCATGTCGTAGAGCTCTTGGTGCCCCTCGAAGTAGGCTTGCAAGGTGTCGATGAGTACCGACTTGCCGAAGCGGCGAGGGCGGCTGAGGTAGCAATACTTCTTACCGCTATTGGCCAGTTGCCACACGAGGTCGGTCTTGTCAACATATAAGTATCCCTGTGTGCGAATCACACTGAAGGATTGCACGCCCACGGGCAGTCGGCGGTCGGATGAGTAGGTCGTCATGTGAAGTTCTCTAATATTTGCAAAGGTAGCTTATGTGGGCTGTATGGGCAAGCGAAGCGGCGACTTTTTTGACGCGGCCAGAGATTTTTTCGTGCAAGAGAAGGCTTGCCGACCTTGGCGTTCTTGAGGCAAGCCAACAAAAAAGCTCCCGCGAGCACCAAGGCTTGCGGGAGCTTTCGTTATTGTCGTTTGGCCCAGAGTGGGCGGCTGTGGGAGCCGCGCGCTGGTGGGTGCGGGTGAATTACTTCACCACATACTTCTTGCCGTTCATGATGTAGAGGCCGTGGGCGGGCTTGCTGACCTGGCGTCCGCTGAGGTCGTAGATCTTGCCGTCCTTCTTGGCGTTCTGCCGGATGCCGTCGATGCCAGTGGCATAGTCCTCGGCGTTCATGAAGGTGATGTTGATGAGGTAGATCTTGGTCTCGTCGTTCTCGCCCTTCATCTCGAAGCCGATGGTGGCGTCAGCCTTGTAGCCTGCGCCGAGCTCGTCGGTGGCATTGGCGTAGATGATGATCTTGGTACCATCGTCAGAGAACTGGATGCCGATGTTGCCGCCATTGTTGTCGCAAGCACCGTCGTTGGTAAACATCAGACCTGTCTGCACGGGATCGACACCCTCGGTGTAGACACCGCTTGCGTTGCGGCCCACGAGGCTGTAGGAAGAGATGAGCGTGGTCACATCGGTGCCGAGAGCCTCGGCCACAGGAGCGAGGTCAAAGTCAACCTCCTGGTCGGTATCGCCCACAGGCAGCGTGATGTCGGTGGATCCTACCTCGGTGATGGTCTGGATGACCGACACCACCTGGTAGTTGAGCGTCACGGTCATCATCTTGCCCGTCTCCTCGTTGACGAGGAAGAACTGTCCGGAGTAAGCCGTGCCAGGCTGGTCGGCAGCATACTGCATGGCTTTGAAGGTGTACTTGCCGTCGGCGATGCTGGTGCAGATGCCCCAAGGAGACTGAGCGTCAGAGGTCCAGCCCATCGACTTGCCGTCCTTGTCGAGCCAGAAGCCCGGATCCGGGTTCATGTTGTAGGTCTTGGTGTAGACCATCGTCTCGGGATAGGCATCGGGGCTCTTGCGGCGCAGCGAGTCGGAGATGTAAGCGTAGAGCACGGGCGAGGTGGTGCCGATGGCGGCGTTGATGTCTTCTACGGGGATGCTGCTGTCAGTGGTGCTCCACTGGTAGTCACCGGGCAGGCCCTGGATGGTCACGGTGCGCTTGGCCACGCTCTCAAACTGGCTCTGCTCACGATTCTTGCTCTTCTCGATGGCCAGCACGACGTTGACGCTGTAGTACTTGTCGGCGTTGACGAAGTAGAGTGTGGCGCGTGCGGTGTCCTCAGACTGAGCTACGTCAGGATACTGTCCCACGTGGATGTCGGTGTAGTTGCCGTTGGAGGCAGGCTCCACGAAGAAGTAGGCACCTGTGCCCCAGTCGGTCTTGATGCCAGCCTGTGTGAGCCAGAAACCGCCGTTGTTGGCAGAATATTCAGAGGTGAGATTGCCGTTGGCGTCGATGGCCTGCATCTGCACGTCGCTTTCTGCTACGCCGAGAGCGGCAGCGATGGCGGTCATGTTAGGATAGATGCTGGTGGTCGAGTAGTCGTTGGTAGGCATTTGGCTGGTGGTGATGGTGGTGTCGCCCACCTGTGTCATCTCGTACAGGCCATGGTAGGGAGCCTCGATGATGTTGACGGTGTAGTTCACCTTGTAAGCCTTGTCGCCATAGACGAGGTAAGCGTCGAAGTTGGGCTTGTCGCCCACCTTGTTGGCCTTGGGATACTGGCCGATTTGGCAGGTCAGCGTGTCGTTGTCCGCATTGTAGCTGAAGCTGTTCGTGTAGAGCACGTCGGTGTTGTCGTAGGCGTTGCTGCCGCAGCTCCATGTGCTGTCACCCTTGCTGTCGATGGTGCGCTTCATCCATCCGTCGTTGGTGCTGACGCTGGTCAGCGAGTCGGACATCATGCCGTAGGTCTGGTCGACTTTCGGCAGGTAGGTGATCTTGGAAACGATGTAGGAAAGGTCTTCCTTGCTGGCACCCAGCTTTTCGGCCAAGTCGCTGACCTTGACATACACCTTGTCCATGTCGTAGGCCGAGCGCGGATACTGCTCGATGCTCGCGGCAGCCTCGCCCACGATGTTGAGCTTGGAGATGGCCAGCTCAGCCGCGGGAGCCTGGGGCACGTAGACCTGGTAGGTCATGTCGAACGTGACGGTCTTGCCGCCGTAGACCAGGGCAGCCTTCACCTGCAGCGTGTCGGAAGCGGTGAAGTAGTTGGGCATCTGTCCGACGTAGACATTGAAGATGTCGTTCTCCTCGTCGAAGTTTTGGCCGACGAACCAGGCACCGCCGTTGTACTCGTGCACCTGTCCGGTCTTGGTGAGCCAGAACTCACCCGGGTTGCCCGTGTAGGTGTTGACGGTGCCGGTGGAGTCGATGACGGCGAACACCTTGGTGTTCTCCATGTCCGACAGTTGTGCCACGAGGGTGGCGGTGTCGGTGCCGAGAGCCTCGGCCACCTCTGTCAACTTGAACTGGTGTCCCACGTTCGAGTAGTCGCTCGTGGGACCTTGCTTCAGCGTGGCCGAGAACTGTGCGCTGGCATTGAGGCCAAAGAGGCACATCAGGGCTAACAGAAGCTGTCTCATGGTAGTAGACTTTTTCATAAGCTATGATTTATAAAAAGATGTTTGGTTTTAAAAGATTTTTTGATGTTTCGATTTTCATGTGCCGTCGGCACCGGGACAATCCGTAGAGTGCCACCCCATGCTCAACGATGCCGCAAATATAGGGAAAAATGCAAATGGCCGCAAATAAAATCTCGGAAAAATGGGGCAAAAAGACGATTTTTCAATCCATTGGACTATTTTTTTATCCATTGAGACCGTGTTAAACATTTTAAGTGTTAAATCTCCATTTTTTTATAAATTAACTTGCAGTTCTCATCCTTTTAATATATCTTTGCAATTGCATCCTTAGCCTATCAGGCCCTGTCCGCATGCATGCGGACCCTTGGCTGCAAAATGAAACAAAACCTAACATATCCACACATGAAACATCTGAAATCCACGCGCAAGGCACTGACGGCGGCTACAGCTCTCCTGCTGGCCACCGGAGCCCCGATGTTGCAGTCGTGCGAGAAGGATATCCTCACCGGGCAACCGTCGTGGCTGGGCAACTCCATCTACGACCAGCTCAAGGAGGAGGGTAACTACTCGTACACGTTGCGTCTCATCGACGACCTCGGACAGACCGCCGTGCTCAGCCAGACCGGTAGCAAGACGCTCTTCGTTGCCGACGACGATGCCTTCAACAAATGGTTCCAAACCAACAGTTGGGGAGTGAAGAAGTATGAGGACCTCACCCAGGCCCAGAAGAAGCTCATCTTCAACTCTTCGATGGTCAACAACGCCTACCTCATCGAGTTGCTCAGCAATGTAAGCGGCAACCCGCCCGAGGAAGGCATGTGTATGCGCCGTGAGACCGCCGTCTCAGTGTTCGACTCCGTGGCCCGTATCTATCCCGACCAGATGCCCAACACACAGTATTGGACCAAGTACAAGGATCACACCAACGGCATCGTGCTGCTCCGCGACAACACGACCCAGCCCATGATCCACTTCCTGCCCGCCTACATGCAGCTCAACAAGATCACCGACAACGACCTCGCCACGCTCACCAACGGCGAGTCGACATCGGCCAGCGACGCATGGGTCAACGGCAAGAAGATCATCGAACGCGACATCACCTGCAAGAACGGATATATACATAAGGTGGACGGAGTGATGACCTCGGCCGACAACATGGCCGGCATCATCCGCACGCACGCCAACATGAGCCGCTTCAACAATCTGCTTGACCGTTTCTCGGCACCTTACTACGATGACGCTGCCACAAAGGAGTACAACCGCCTGTACAACAACACCGACTCCGTGTTTGTGCTCCGCCACTTCGCCACGACGGCCAACACCGGTGGCTACGGAGCGGCCCAGTCGGGCGAGCTCTCGACAGATCCCAACGGGCAGGCCGTCGACGCCAAGCTGCTCTACGACCCCACGTGGAACCACTATATCTACAGCAACACATCGGGCTACGACCTCCACTATGACGCCGGAGCCATGCTCGTGCCCTCCAACGAGGCCTTCAACAAGTGGTGGAACGCCGACGGCAAGGTGCTGCAGGACATGTACGGCACATGGGACAACGTGCCCATGAACGTGCTCGTGAAGCTCATGAACATCAACATGATCAATACCTTCTCGGAGACCGTGCCCTCGAAGTTCAAGAACATCGTCGACAACACCACCAAGGTGAGCCTCGGCATCACCACCGCCGACGTGGACAGTTGCTTCATGGGATGCAACGGTGTGGTATACTTATTAAATAAGGTGTTCACGCCCGCCGACTACCGCTCGGTGAGCTTCCCCGCACTGATCAACTCTAACGGAGCCGACGGCATCATGAGCGTCATCTACTGGGGCATCGACAATCTCAACTTCGAGCCCTACCTCAACTCCATGGACTCCTACTACAGCTTCATCCTGCCCACCAACAAGGCCATGCTCTGCTATGTGGACCCCTGCACCTACGGCACCAACCGCACCAAGCTCTACCGCTTCACCTACAACAACAAGCGCAAGACCGTCGTGGCCAACCGCTACGACTATGACCTGTCGACCGGTGTCGTGGACGAGGCTTCCAAGGACTCGGTGACCAGCGCCGACCAGGTGAAGGACCGCCTGGAGGACCTCCTCAACAGTCTCATCGTCGTGGGCAACGTCGAGGACGGACACTCCATCTACAAGTCGAAGGGCGGATCGCCCGTCATCGTGCGCCATGCCGGCAAGGCCGGGCAGATGACTGTCAACGGCGCCTTCCAGCAGGAGACCGGCACCAATGTCGTGGTGAAACAGATCTACGACCAGAGCGGATCCGGCAACGGTAAGGCTTATGTAGTGGATAACGCCCTGCCGCTGACCAGCCAGCGCAGCACATTCAGCATCCTGCAGGAGAACGACAAGTTTAGCGCCTTCTTCAAGTTGCTGCAGGGCTCGTCGCTCCTTGCCAACCGTCTCCTCGGACAGTACGACCCCGCGACGGGCGAGAAAAACATCAGCGTGTTCGACAACTACAACTACACCGTCTATGTGCCCACCAACGCCACCGTGCAGCAACTCATCGACGAGGGGTACCTGCCCACTTGGGATGACGTGGACGCCCTGACGGCCGATGATTTCGGAGGCGACAAGAAAGCCTACGACGCCGCGAAGACCGCACTGGGCAACATCATCAACAACTTCCTGCGCTACCACATCCAGGACAACAGCGTCTTCATCGGCGGCACACCGCAGAACAGCGTGCGCTACGAGTCGTCGAAGATCAACCCGGCCAACAAGCGCTACTTCTCAATCACCGTCAACGCCGACGACAACCAGATGAACGTCGAGGACCAGCTGGGCAACAAGCGCCACGTCATCAAGGCCGACGGCCTCTACAACGTCATCGGACGTGAGTACTGGCTCCAGAACCGCGACAAGGTGGCCACCAGCCAGATCTATCAGGCTTCCGACGTCGTGGTGCACCAGATCGACGGACCGCTCTTCTACGACCGCGACCAGCTCAAGCCCTGGCGAGAGGTCATCGGCCTGTCCAACGCCTCGGCCAAACGACACAACAACGCTAAAGCAAGGAGGAGATAACCCATGAAACAATATCTAAGATACATATTGCTGTCCATGCTCTGCATCGTAGCCATGCAGGCATCAGCCCAGCAGATCACGTCCGTGCACGGATCCGTCCTCGACGAGTTTGGGCCGGTCATGGGCGCCGCCGTCTGCGAAATCGACGCCAACGGGCGTATCATCGAGTCGACGACGACCGATGTCAACGGTAACTACTCCATGAAGGTGAGCAACCCTGCCAAGAACAAGTTGCGCATCAGCTTCGTGGGTACCAAGGCGCAGGTGCTGCCCTTCAGCAGCGATGAGATCAACGTCACCCTCAAAAGCCAGAACACGCTGAAGGAGGTGACCGTCACCGCCAAGAAGCGCCTCTCGGGCGGCGGTCTCGCCATCCCCGAGCGAGAGATCTCCTATTCCACGCAGACCATCTCTACCAAGGAGTTTGAGGGTCTGGGCATGAACACCATCGACGAGGCCCTTCAGGGACGTATCGCCGGACTGGACATCGTGTCGGTCAGCGGTAACCTCGGCGCCGGAACCACCATGCGTCTGCGCGGTGCCTCCACCGTGTCGTCGCTCACCTCGTCGAACCCGCTCATCGTGGTCAACGGCAACACATGGAACGTGGACATGAGCAACTTCGATGTCAACTCGGCCAACGACGAGCAGTTCGCACAGCTCCTCAACATCAACCCTGAGGACATCGAGAGCATCACCGTGCTCAAGGACGCCGCCGCCACAGCCATCTACGGATCGCAGGGTGCCAACGGTGTCATCCAACTCGTCACCAAGCGCGGCAGCAAGGGCCGTCCCCGCGTGAGCTACTCGCTCCGCCTCACCGGCACTTACCAGCCCAAGGGCTACAAGCTCCTCAACGGTGACGACTACACCATGCTTCTCAAGGAGTCGTACTTCAACCCGCAGCAGAACGACGGTGCCGCCAACATCCGCGAGATCAACTACGATCCGACGTTCTCCGAGTATGAGCAGTACAACAACAACACCGACTGGCGCGACGCCGTCACCCAGTTCGGTCTCCGTCAGAACCACTTCCTCTCCATCACCGGTGGCGGTGACAAGGCCACGTTCCGTATCTCGGGCGGTTTCGACAACGAGACCGGCTCCGTCATCGAGCAGAAGCTCAACCGCTTCTCCACGCGTGTGGCACTCGACTACTACGTGAGCGACCGCATCAAGATTGCCACCAACTTCTCGATGACCTACACCAAGAACAAGCGCAACTACGACAACCTGCTCTCCATCGCCTACCGCAAGATGCCTAACATGAGCATCTACGAGCAAGACGAGTATGGACGCAACACCAGCGCCTACTATGAGATGCTGCAGAGCGCCTCGTCGGTCTTCAACGATGACCAGAAGAATCTTGTCAACCCCGTGGCATCGGCACACCTGGCCAAGAACGACCAGCGCACCTACGACATCTCGCCTGAGTTCCAGATCGACTACAAGCTGCTCGGCATCGACGATGATAGCTGGCGCCTTGACTACCAGGGCCGTGTCTACATGAACATCTTCAACGACTATGTGGACAAGTTCTATCCGCAGGAGCTTATCACCAGGGTGTGGAGCAGTGGCGTCAACGAGGCCTACACAGGCTCCAACAAGAGCGTGGCCTTCAACACCAAGCACACGCTGACCCTCATACCTCATTTCACTAACAAGGACCACTCGCTGATGATGATGGGCCGCTTCGAACTCACCTCGGGTAGCTCCAACGGACAGGGCACCAACGCTCACATGCTCCCCTCGGGTGGCATCATCTCGCCCGACGCCGGCGGTAAGGTCACAGGCTTGAGCTCCAGCTTCAGCCAGTGGCGCTCGATGTACTACACCTTCTCGACCCACTACGCTTACAAGGGCCGTTACATGGCCGACTTCTCGCTCCGCATGGACGGAACGACCAAGTTTGGTCCCGACCGTCGCTGGGGTTACTTCCCCGCCGTGTCGCTCCGCTGGAACATCATCGACGAGCCCTGGATGGAGAACGCCCGCAAGTGGCTCTCCATGCTCAGCATCCGTCCCAGCTGGGGTCGCGTGGGTAACCAGCCCGGTAGCGACTACCTCTATATGAGTAAGTATGGCACCACAAGCGGATACCTCGGCAACAGTGCCATGACACCTACCAACATCCGTCTGACCGACCTGCGCTGGGAGACCGTCTCCACCTACGACGTGGGTATGGACATCCACTTCTTCAACGACAAGCTCAACCTCATGCTCGACTGGTACCAGTCGACCACCAAGGACATGCTCATGGGTAACATCCGCATTCCCTCCAACTCGGGTTATGCCCGGCTGGCCACGGGCAACGTTGGCTCCATGCGCAACACGGGTTGGGAGTTCAACATCGACACCAACAAGCTCATCGAGGCCGGCAAGTTCTACATGGACTTCAACGCTTCTTTCGGCAACAACCGCAACGAGATCCTCTCCATGGACGAGTCGGTGCTGAAGTCGCTCAACAGCGAGTTCAACTACAACAACCGCGAGGTGTTGCAGCGCGTGCAGATCGGTAACCCCTTCGGTGCCATCTACGGTTTCCGCTACAAGGGTGTCTACCAGTACCAGTATGACACCTACAAGAACATGACCGACGAGGAGCGCCAGGCTTTCGATGCCGCCGGCAAGACAGCGCCTGTGGCACGCAACGCCGAGGGCAAGGTTATCCTCGATGACAAGGGCGACCCCATCCAGATGGCTTACAACTACTCGAACCTCTCTTCGGGTACCACCTATAAGTTCAAGGGCGGCGACGCCATGTATGAGGATGTCAACAACGATGGCAACATCAATGCGCTCGACATCGTCTACCTCGGCTCTTCACTGCCGAAGCTGACCGGTGGTTTCGGTTTCAACTTCAACTATAATGGTTGGAAGCTCAACACGCAGTTCACCTACCGCGTGGGCAACAAGATCCTCAACCTCGCACGTCTCGACGCTGAGGCCATGACCAACAACAACAACCAGAGTGAGGCCGTGAACTATCGCTGGCGCAAGGAAGGCGACGTGACCACCATCCCGCGTGCCATGTACGGCTCGACCACCAACTACAATACGCTCATCAGCGACCGCTTCGTGGAGTCGGGTACGTTCCTCCGTCTCAACTACGTGCAGCTGTCCTATGGCTTCAAGAAGAAAGTGCTCCAGACGCTCGGCCTCAAGGGGCTCCGCTTCTATGTCTCGGCCAACAACCTCTTCATCCTCACCAAGTACACGGGTGTCGACCCGGAGATTGGCTACGGCAGTTACGGTGCGGCCACCGACAGCGGACAGACACCGCGCGCACGTTCTTACACGCTCGGTATCACCGTCGACTTCTAATCAGCGGAAGCCAAGCATAACAACGATCTAAAATCCAACAACGATTCATGATCCTAACGAACAATCTTATGAACAAAACATTTCATCACATATGGACCAAGGCTTGGGTGGGCGTGCTCGCCCTGGCCATGACATCCTGTTCCGACTTCCTCGTCGTGGAGCCGCTCAACGACATCACGCTCGAGAAGTTCTGGAATGAGAAGAACGATGTCGATAACGTCGTCAACGGATGTTACAGCTCCCTGCAGTCGCAGGCTTGCATCTCACGCATGATGTGCTGGGGAGAGTTCCGCTCGGACAACATCCAGGGCGGTACCAACATCGACAACAACCAGGACCTCTCCAACATCCTCAAGGAGAACATCAACGCCTCCAACGGATTCACCGACTGGACCTGCATGTACAAGGTCATCAACGACTGCAACACCGTCATCCACTTCGCACCGACCGTGGCGCAGCGTGACCCCAACTACACGCAGAGTGAGCTGCGCGCCACCGTGGCCGAGATGTCGGCCCTGCGCGACCTGTGCTACTTCTATCTCATCCGCACCTTCCGCAACGTGCCCTTCAGCAAGGAGGCGTTCCTCGACGACACGCAGAAGATGGACCTGCCCGCCACGCCCTTCAACACCGTGCTCGACTCGCTCATCACCGACCTCGAGAGCGTGAAGGCCAACGCCGTGCGCAAGTATCCGCAGACCAATCGCTACTCGCAGCGCGGACGCATCACGCAGGATGCCATCCACGCCATGCTCTGTGAGATGTATCTCTGGAAGCAAGACTACCAGAACGCCGTGCACTATGCCGACCTCGTCATCAAGTCCAAGACACAGGACTATCAGGACAAGCTCGACAAGCTCGGCGGCAACGCTGGCGAGGACGACCAGATGCAGGACGGATACCCGCTCATCACCGACCGCAACGGTTCTACTTACGGCAATGCCTTCAACCAGATCTTCAGCGAAGGCAACAGCATGGAGAGTATCTTCGAACTGGTCTACATGGACGACAACAACCAGCTTGCCAACGGTGCTGTGAGCAGCAACTACGGCAACAGCGAGACCTTCCCCGGACTGGTGAAGCCCTCCGACTACCTCGGCGACGACTTCACGAAGGACAATCCCTCTGTGTTCCTCACCAAGTATGACACACGTTACTACACCAGCCTCGAGGCGCTCAACGAGACCTCTTACGGCATCGGCAAGTACACGCAGTCGTCGGGCTTCGTGACCGTTACCCCGCCCACCAGCGCCACCGCCAAGGGCAAGGCCACTTACGGCACCCACTGGCCAGCCAACTACTGTCATGCCAACTGGATCATCTACCGTCTCACTGACATCATGCTCATGAAGGCGGAGGCCCTCGTGCAGATGGTCAACAACGATGATGAGACCGAGGCGGGCAAGGCGCTCAACGACTCCTTGCTCCATGAGGCTTACAACATCGTCAACATCATCAACAAGCGTTACAACTGCTCCACCACGAAGGCCGACATCAACTATGCCTCTTACGCCAGCAAGAGCCTGATGACTGACCTCGTCATGGACGAGCGCCACCGCGAGCTGCTCTTCGAGGGCAAGCGTTGGTACGACCTCGTGCGCCGCTCGCTCCGCGAGGGCAACACCAGCTATCTCACCTCGCAGGCTTCGAAGAAGTCGACGGGCAGTGCCGGCTCGGCTTCGCAGAACAAGCTGAAGCGCATCGACGCCATCTTCTGGCCCTACAACAAGGATGAGCTGCAGGTCAACAAGAACCTCACGCAGAACCCCGCCTTCGGCAACGGAGAGAACTCAAGCTACGAAACTACCAAATAAACCATAACCATCATGAAAGTCAACATCAATCATATTATAAGGTATGGCGCCAAGGCCTTGGCTGTGTTGCCTCTCTTCCTGGCGGCCTTCCTTCTGACGGCTTGCTCCGACGAGCCCGACACCCAGAACTACTACACGTTCAAGGGTGAGATGATGAGCCAGTACCTCAAGACGCATGAGCAGTTCAGCGAGTATGCCACCATCGTGGACCGCGCCGGCCTCATGGACCTCTTGTCGGCCTACGGACACTACACCTGCTTCGCTCCCACCAACGATGCCATCAACAAGTATCTGCAGGAGCACGGCAAAAGTTCGGTGAGCGACCTCACCGACGCCGAGTGTGACACCATCGCACGCACCCACCTTGTGGAGAACATGTTTGCCACATCGGAGATGAACGACGGCACGCTGACCACGGCCAATATGAACAAGCGTTTCATCGAGATCACACACGATGTCGACAACGACAGCAACGGTGTGGTGCGCCTCAACCGCTCGGCCAACATCATCTTCACCCTTCAGGACGACTCCGTGGAGAACGGTATCATGCAGCCCATCGATGGTGTGCTGACATCCAGCTCGCGCATGCTCCCCAATGTCATCAACGACAACCCGCGCATCTCACTCTTTGCCGAGGCGCTGCGCCAGACACACCTGGAGGACTCGCTCTACGCTTACATCGACGAGTCGTACGACCACACGCAGTATCCGCGTATCAAGTACACCTCGCACGTCAACCAGGAGACGGCCACCGCTCCCGATGAGAAGAAGCAGGGCTTCACGGCCTTCATCCCCACCGACTCCGTCCTGCGCGAGAAGTATGGCATCACCACCCTCGAGCAGCTCTACCAGAAGGCTTGTGAGATCTACGACGCCACTTATCCTGACGATGTCAACCAGCCTTATCACAGCTTCGACCAGCTCAGCAACCCCAAGAACCCGCTCTACAGGCTCATCGCATACCACATCCTGACGCGCGACTGCATCGGATGGAACCTGCTCACGCCGCGTAACGACATCGGCATCAGCACCACGCAGATGAACCCGGTCGACTGGTATGAGACCATGCTGCCTCACACCATGCTCAAGTTTGAGCGTCTCACCGTGGTGAAGTATGCCGGCAACAGCCCGCTCGGACAGCGTTACATCAACCGCCGTTATGACGCCGACTACCAGATTCCTGGCGCCATGATCAGCCAGACAGTGGAGGATGGCGTGGAGAACACCGCGCTCAACGGACGCTACTTCTATGTCGATGATCTGCTCGCCTTCTCTGAGCAGACACGCGATATCGTCGACGGTGTGCGCATCCGCATGGACCTCTCGACCATCTTCCCGGAGCTCATGACCATGAACATCCGACAGAACGGCGACCCCGCACACAACGATCCCGCTTACGACGAGACGGCCAAGTACGGACGCAACTATTACTTCCCCGACGGATACCTGAAGAATGTCAAGGTCAATGGCGACTTCATCTACCGCCGTCCGCGCAACTACTATGACTCCTACGAGGGCGATGAGTTCAACATGTTTGGCAACTACGACATCACCTTCAAGATTCCGCCCGTGCCTTATGAGGGCGACTGGCAGATTCGCATGGGCTATGCACAGGAGCCGACGCGAGGCATCGCGCAGATCTACTTCGACGGTGTGCCGCAGGGCATTCCTCTTGACATGACCGTGGCCCTCAACGACCCGTCAATCCTTGGCGGCGACTGGGTGAGCAACTATTCGGGCATGACACAGGAGCAGCTCGCACGCGACCAGAAGGCCCTGAAGAACAAGGGCTACTATCGTGGAGCGGCCGGCGGCTACCGCATCAATGGTGAGGGCCACCCCACAGGCTACTCTGACCGTACGGTCTTCGCCACACAGACACAGACCTTCCGCATCGTGCTCTGCACCGTGCACATCGACCCCAACAAGGACCACTACCTGCGCTTCCGCAGCGTGTCCACCAAGATGGGCAATAACAATGAGTTCATGCTCGACTACCTCGAGCTGGTGCCGAAGAGTGTCTATGGTGTCACCGACGACGGTGAGATTGAGGACATGCTTTAACAGGCGAGCAACAGCCAACAGTTACCAAAATCAAAATCACAAACCATGAAAACAAACATCAACCATATCTTGGGAAAGGCTTGGCTGGGGCTCGCGGCCCTCGCCTTGCCCCTTGCCTCCTGCTCCGACTGGGATGACCACTACGATCCTTCCACCGGTGACGGCGGAGCCAAGACCACCCTTTGGCAGGCCATCTCCTCGGAGGCTGACCTGAGCAATTTCGCCCATGTGCTGCAAGGTTGCGGATACGACCGCAACCTCTCGGGCAGCCAGACCTACACGGTCTTCGCACTCACCAACGATGGCCTCAGCGCCGAGCAGGCCGACAGCCTGGTCAGCGCCTACAAGGAACAGAAGAACCAGGGTGTGCGCGACAATGACAACACCGTGATCCGACAGTTTGTGCAAAACCACATGTCGCTCTTCACGCAGCCCGTCTCGTCGCTCACCAACGACACGCTGACCTTGCTCAACGGCAAGATTGCACCCGTCACGCAGACGGCCATCAACAAGCAGGAGTTCATCACCGCCAATGCGCTCCATTCCAACGGCGTGCTCTTCACCATCGGCAAGAAGCTCGACTATTTCCCCAATATCTTCGAGTATCTGGGCATCGACAGCCGCATCGACAGCGCCTACAACTTCATCAACAGTTATTCGCGCTACGAGTTCAATGAGGCGGCCAGTGTGCCGGGTGGCATCAACGAGGACGGACAGACTGTCTATCTCGACTCCGTATCGGTGTTGTCCAACTCGCTCTTCAGCTCTTATGGAAACATCAACTCCGAGGATTCCACCTACTGGATGCTGGTGCCCACCAACGACCAGTGGTCACGCCTGGTGAGCGAGTACCACGACTACTTCGACTATGCCAACACGGTCAACAAGCGCGACTCCATGCAGGAGGCCAACACACGCCTGGCCATCCTCAGAGGTACACTCTTCAGCCGCACCGTCAACCCCGACCGTTCGTTTGCCGACTCGGCCGTGTCGACGCAGGCTAACAGTTACCAGGTACGCAAGTACATGGATCTGGAGCCTTACGACATCTTCTACCGTCCGTTTGACGCTGGAGGCATCTTCGACGGGACCATTGATGCTGAGTGCAGCAATGGCCATGTGCGCATCGCGCCCAACTTCAACGTGCCGAAGGAGAAGACTTTCTTCCAGACCGTGAAGGTTGAGGCCGAGAACGTCAGCCGCCAAGACACGCTCATCGATGCCTCGCAGCCGCTCACCGTGCATCAGGTGACATCCGACAATCCGTTCTACGACAAGATCTCAAGCAACTCTTTCGTGTCGGTCATCGCCGAGAACACGTCGACCAACCCCAACCACTTCCCCGTGGCTGCCGTGCAGTACTCCATCCCCAACCTCCTCTCCAATGTGGGCTATGACATCTACGTGGTGTTTGCACCCCAGTGGGCTTACAACCAGTACATCCCCGAGGAGGATCTGCTGCCCAACCGATTCCGTTGCATGCTCTATTACACCAACAAGGACAACCGTCAGCTCAACCGCCGTCTTGACCTCAAGACCAACGATCCCCTGAAGGTCGACACCGTGCAGGTGGCCAGCGACATGAAGTTCCCGGCTTGCTCCTATGGCTTGGCACAACCCAACGTCAAGTTGCGCATCATGAGCCAGGTGTCACAGAGCCAGACGTCAAAGTTCTCGACCGATTTCCACATCGACTGCATCATCTTCAAGCCGCATGAGAATTAAGACAGCGACGAACCACACTAACCAACGCTTATAAACGAATACACGTATGAAAAAGTATATGATATATGGCCTGGCGCTCATGATGGCCGGTGCCCTTCCCGCTGCAGCGCAAGACGCCGCTGACGGTGCGAAGGCCGCCTCGGAGCGACCGGCAAAGCCTGTCAAGAAATATGCCACGCGCAAGGTCAGCGGCAAGGTGCTCAATGGTGCCACCGGCAAACCCATGTCGGGTGCCATCGTCAGCGTGCCTGAGGTCGACGGCTACAGTGCGCTCACCAAGAGCGACGGCTCCTACGAGATGGAGGTTCCCACCTTCGCCTCGACCCTGCAGGTGACGGCGCCTGAGATGAACCCAGCCCGCCTGGGTCTTACGGGCGATGCCGCACAGCGCACGGTCAACATCTTCCCCAATGTGTTCCACGACGAGTATGCCTCAGGTACCAACGTGCTCGGCACAAAGACCACGGAGGATTTCCGCTTCACCAATGGCGTGACCATTGAGGACGAGATCCAGAAGCGTCTGGGCGCCGATGTGCGTTCCGTGCAGCGCAACGGTACGGCTGGCGTGGGCAACGTGATGTTCCTCAGCGGTCTCAACTCGCTCAACATCAATGCCCAGCCGCTCATCATCGTCGACGGGGTCATCTTCGACCAGCAGTATGGCCGCACTTTGCTCCACGATGGTTTCCACAACGACATCCTGGCCAACATCTCGCCGGCCGACATCGAGAAGGTTACCGTGCTGAAGAACGGAACGGCTCTCTATGGTGCCAAGGGTGCCAACGGCGTCATCCTCATCCAGACACGCCGCAACCACTCCATGGCTACCCGCATCACGGCCAGCCTGTCGGCAGGTGTCACGCTTGAGCCCAAGTTCATCGACATGATGAATGCAAGCCAGTTCAAGAGCTATGCCTCCGACCTCCTCGGCACATCGGGCACAACCATCACCGACTTCAAGTTCCTCAACGAGGATCCCACCTATTATTATTATCCCAAGTATCACAACGACACCGACTGGAAGGACCAGGTCTACCGCACGGCCATCACGCAGAACTACAGCATCAACGTGGAGGGCGGTGACGACGTGGCCAACTACAACCTGTCGTTGGGCTATGCCAACAACCAGAGCCCGCTGAAGGACAATGGCTCCAGCCGTCTGAACATCCGCTTCAACACCGACATCCAGCTCACGCGCAAGTTCGGTGTGCGCTTCGACGCAAGCTTTGCCAACCAGACGCGCGACCTCCGCAACGACGGTGCGCCTGCCAACTACACCGACGGCACACCCACCTCGCCCTCGTTCCTGGCTTATGTGAAGAGCCCCATGCTCTCGCCCTACGCTTATGCGGGCGGCGCGGTCAGCAACTCCTTCCTCGACATCACCGACGAGGACTACCTCAGCGAGGCGCTGGCCCATGTGAAGAATTACAACTGGCAGCTGGCCAACCCGGTGGCCATCCTGGAGTATGGTGAGGCCGAAAACAAGAACCGCTTCGAGAACTCCATGGTCAACCTCAGCGTCACGCCGAAGTTCCAGTTCAACAAGCATCTCTTCGTGTCAGAGCACTTCAGCTACAACCTCGTCAACACCAACGAGAAGTATTACATTCCGCTCAACGGCGTGCCCAGCTACTATGTGTCAGCTGTCGGTGCCGTCCGTGAGAACGAGGTGCGCTCGCTCGTGAGCAAGCAGAACTCCGTGTTCAGCGACACCCGCATCGACTGGTCCAACCGCTATGGCGCACACGACCTCCATGTCTTCGGCGGTGCCCGCATCAACTGGGAGAACTACACGCTCAACAACCAGCTCGGCTACAACACCGGTAACGATAAGACACCGTTCATGCGCGCCGACCTGCTCAACGCCTCCACCACAGGTACCAACGACAACTGGTGCAGTTGGGCATGGTACGCACAGGCTGAGTACAACTATCTCCAGCGCTATTACCTGCAGGCCAACCTCACCGCCGAGACCTCCTCGCGCTTCGGTGTCGATGCCGACAACTCGCTCAAGATCTGCGGCGCTCCCTGGGGCTTCTTCTGGGGTGTGCAAGGCGGCTGGGTGGTCAGCAACGAGTCGTGGTTTGCCAAGGTGCCCGGTGTCAACTACCTGAAGCTCTCTGCCGGCTACGACGTCAGCGGTAACGACGACATCGACTACTATGCCGCTCGTTCGTACTTCCGCGCACGCCAGTTCATGCAGAGCGTCAGCTCCATCACCTTCGACAACATCGGTAACACCAACCTGCAGTGGGAGACCACCAAGCGATTCAATGTAGGTCTCGAGGCCAACTTCCTCGGCGACCGCCTCAACATGCGCTTCAACTACTTCCTGGCCAACACCGACCACCTGCTCACCTACCAGAGCCTCAGCTACCTCTCAGGTCTGCCGATGAACTGGAGCAACGGCGGTTCGCTGCGCAACCAGGGCTATGACCTCACGCTCATCGGCAAGGTGCTTGCCACGAAGGACTTCCAGTGGGAGCTCGGTGCCAGCATGGGTCACTACAAGAACAAGATCACCTCGCTCTCGAATGGCCGCAACGCCTATGACACCGACATCTATGGCGCTACCATCCACTCTGAGGTGGGACAGGCTGCCAACCTCTTCTATGGCTACAAGACACAAGGCGTGTTCTCCACCAGTGAGGAGGCTAAGGAGGCCGGTCTCTACATCCTCGGTGACAATGGCATCGACCGCAACTATTTCGGTGCGGGCGACGTGCGCTTCGTCGACCAGAATGGTGACCATCAGATCAATGAGGACGACCGCGTGGTCATCGGTGACCCCAACCCCGACCTCTACGGCAACATCTTCACCTCGTTCAACTACAAGCGCCTCCGCCTCGACGTCAACTTCAACTACTCGTTGGGCAACGACGTCTACAACTACATGCGCTCGCAGCTGGAGGGTGGCAGCCGCTTCCTCAACCAGACCACGGCCATGGCCTCACGCTGGCAGACAGAGGGGCAGGTCACCAATATGCCGAAGGCGACCTTCCAGGATCCCATGGGCAACAGCCGCTTCTCAGACCGTTGGATTGAGGACGGAAGCTACCTCCGCCTGAAGACCGTCACCCTGAGCTACACACTCCCCATGCACTCCACGTTCCTGCAGGGCTTGCAGTTCTGGATCCAGGCCAACAACCTGTTCACCATCACCAAGTACCTCGGTTCAGATCCTGAGTTCACCATGACGAGCAATGTGCTCGGACAGGGCATCGACCTCGGACAGCTTCCCCAGTGCCGCAGCATCGTCGCTGGCGTGAAGGTAAACCTCTAAACCGCTATCCATCAACCCGAAAAAGCCCGCCACTCCACACGGGTGGCGCGGCTTCTAAACGACAAGATAACCATGAAAACAATGTTCAACATAAAGGAAAAGGTCAAGGCCTGCGGCATCCGGGGCTTCCGTCTGGCGGCGCTTGTGCCCCTGTGTCTCTGTGCCTTCCCGTTTTTCACATCCTGCTCCGATTTCATCAACCAGGATTCCGACCGTGTGATCCTTGACGGCAAGGACCACCTCAACAATGCTGAGGACACCCTCTACAGTGTTGTCGGCATTGTCAACAAGTTGCAGGCCATCGCCGACCGTACCATCCTCTTGGGTGAGGTGCGCGGCGACCTCTCCGACATCACCAACTACACGTCGGCCGACCTGCGCGACGTGGCGCTCTTCAACGTGAAGGACACCACCAACGCCTACAACTCGCCTGCCGACTACTATGCGGTCATCAACAACTGCAACTACTTCATCGCCCATGCCGACACGGCCCTGAAGAACAACCGCAACGAGTACATCTTCCGCAAGGAGTATGCTGCCGTCAAGGCGTTCCGCGCATGGACCTACATGCAGATGGCCCAGGTCTATGGCCAGGTGCCTTTCGTCACCGACCCCATCCTCTCCAAGGCTGATGCCGACAAGGACTACCCCCGCTATGACATGCAGCAGATCTGCCAGTATTTCCTCAACGACCTCAAGGGCCTGGAGACCATCGAGAAGCCTGGCTACGGCGTCATCCGCCGTGTCGACTCGCGCTTCTTCTATTTCCCCATCTACCTTCTCGAGGGCGACATGAACCTCTGGCTGGGCAACTACCGCGAGGCCGCCTTGTGCTACTATCGTTACCTCTCCACCCGCAATGGTGAGAACGTGGGCTATCCCATCAGCAACAGCACCAATTGCTGGAGCCGCAACAGCACCCACTGGGACATGTCTCTCAGCCAGACTTCATGGTTCCGCGAGGGCAACAGTTATAGCCAGACCAGCGAGCTGGTGACGCTCATCCCTGGCGACTCCATCCCGTCGGAGGGCAACTACAGCCAGCTCCGCAATCTCTTCAACTCGCGTTCGGAGAACGAGTACAAGGTGTCTGTCGTGCCTTCACAGAGCCTCATCAACCTCTCGGAGGCGCAGACCTATTGCCATTACACCTCCACGCGCAATGTCATCTATGCTCCCACGGGTCTTAGCAACAATCAGACCGGCGACCTCCGCCTGTCCAGCGTCTACTCTTCCATGAAGAGCGACCGCATCGAGCAGAACAAGACCATCGACGTTGTGTCCAACTCGAAGCACAACGACCAGAACGTGCAGGTCTACCGCCGTTCCATGGTCTACCTCCACCTGGCCGAGGCTCTCAACCGCGCCGGCTTCCCCCGTTTCGCCTTCGAGATCCTGAAGGACGGTGTCAACGACGAGATCATCCAGGAGAAGGTCATCCCCTATTACAAGGCCGACTCGGCCTGGATCGCCCAGTTCTCCTTCCCGTCCAACATGTATGTGCGCCGTTCAGGTGCCTATCCTGAGCTGGCGAGCGAGAACACGCTCGGCATCCACTCGCGTGGATGTGGTTGGTCGGAGTACAACGACTATTATGTCCTGCCCGACGACACCACACTCACTGGCGATGCCCGCCTGCAGTATCAAGTGGAGCACGTCGAGGATCTCATCATGGACGAGGACGCACTGGAGTTGGCCTTCGAGGGTCAGCGTTTCTACGACCTCATGCGTGTGGCTCTCCGCCGTGGCGACCCCGCTTACCTCGCTGACAAGGTCTACGGCCGCCGTGGCGCTGACAAGGTGGGCGAGATGCGTGGCCTCATCGGCAAGGACCTCTACCAGACTGCCAACTGGTACCTGCCGTTGCCTTGATCGCCGGCCAATCGTTAGCACACATCAGCTTGCGCAGGCTTGATGCCTGACAAGCATATCCGTCATCATGGGGCGAGCCAGCAGCACTCTTAGTAGTCCCTTGGCTTGCCCCCCTTCTTTTGCCACTCGTCCCCATGCTTTCATTTTCCGTTCCCGTTCGTTGATGAAAGCCAGTCGTCACAGAAGAAATCATCATTGCAGATAGACAACCTTTGTAAAAAGACAACCGTTTCAGAAAGATAACCATTACATTATTGACTTATGAAGAAAAAACTATTACCCATCCTGCTTGCGTCGCTGGCCCTGTTGCCGCAAGCCTCCCGTGCCGACTCCAAGCAGATGTTCGCCTCGCTGGTCTTCACCAGTTCGCGCTCTGTTGACGATGTGCAGCTCTACATGCCCACCGAGGGCCAGCGTGGCCCCGTCGTGAAGTTTGGCGAGAAACGCCTCTATGTGGGCAAACGCGGATTTGCGCTGAACGGCCTCAAGGGCCTGTCTTTCCACATGGAGGTGGTGAGCGGTGTGCGCGACATCCACACCGATGAGACTTCCGAGGCCAGCAAGCCGTTCGCCGTCTATTCCCTCGACGGCCGCCTTGTGCGCCGTGGTGCCACCTCTCTTGAGGGTCTGCCCAAAGGCATCTACATCGCCAAGGGCAAAAAGTATGTTGTGAAATAATCCGTTAAGCAGCACATTGTAAGATGAAAAAAATTTTATTTGCCATATCCATCCTTCTCACAGCCTGCCAGTCACTGTCAGCGCAAGATTCCCTCTACGTGCAGTGGGCTGACCGTTTTCAGGAGAACAAATTGCTCTTTTCCACGGCCACACTCGATTCCATCGAGTTCTTTGCCCGTGGCACCATGCCCGTCATCCGCCGCTATTCACCCCAGTTCAAGAACGGTTACAGCGACTATCGTGTCAACAATCTCATCAAGACTGACGGCTCCACCAACGGCACCGTGTGCTTTGGCGACCCAGGCCTGATCGTATGGAAGCCCAAGACCTCCGACCAGGCATACAACAACGACTACAATGTCGAGTCCAACCGTTGGACCTTCAAGCGGAGCCAGGAGAGCGAGCACTTCATTTGTTTCTGGGACCGTCCCTTCGGCGACAACCCCAATGCCTCCACCGTGCCCAGCTCCTATCGTGTCAACATCGACGACCTGCTGAAGAAGGCCGAGCAGTTCTACAACACCAACATCACCCGGCTCGGCATGGTGGTGGTGGGACAGCAGGCCACCCACAAGAGTCGGCTCAACAAGTATAAGATGTCCATCTACCTGCTCTATCCCGGCACCCACGACGGAGTGACCATCGACAACTGGGTGGCCACCGGCGCCGGCAACGACAACACCATCGGCACCCTGTGGATCACACCGGCTACCTGCCAGCCTGCCGGCTCCACCATCGCCCATGAGATCGGCCACACGTTCCAGTACCAGACTTACTGCGACAACATCATCAACGGCAAGGCCGATGACTTGCGCAGCGGCTTCCGCTATGGCTATCCCGGTTCCAACGGCGGTTGCGGCTTCTGGGAGCAGTGCGCCCAGTGGGTGGCCCATGAGGACTATCCCTCCGAGACCGTCAGCGACTACAACTTTGTCAACTGGACCAACCAGCACCACCGCCACTTCGAGCACGAGTTCCATCGTTACGCCTCCTACTGGGAGCAGTATCTCTGGACCGAGAAGCATGGCATCACGGCCCTGGGCCGCATCTGGAACGAGAGCGTCTATCCTGAGGATGCCAACCAGGCCTACATGCGCATCTTCCTCGACAACAACTACGACTCGCTGCGTGCCGACCTCTTCGAGTATGCGCAGAAGTCGGTCACCATGGACTTCGACCACACGCGTGCCTATGCCAACAACCGCACCTGGAACTGGATTACTCCAGCCTACGACGCCTTCACCGTGACCCTCTACGACACGCTCGACGGCTGGAAGCAGATTGGCTATGAGCAGTGTGTGCAGCCCACGGGCTTCAGCATCATCCCCCTCAAGCTCGTCAAGGGCGGCACGGAGCTTAGCCTGACGGTGCGCGGCGTCGACGCGGGCAGCCTGTTGCCTTCCGCCGATCCCGGCAAGCAGGTCAACGCCGACGGCAAGCAAGTGGCCACCGTCACCCGTTACAATGTCACCGATGTCAGCGGCCATGAGGGATGGGCCCTCGGCTTCGTCGCCCTCTGCGGTGACAAGCGCGTCTACAGTCCGGCGACATTCATCAGCAACACTGACGGCGCAGCCGCCTCCACGCTGAGTGGCACCGCCACCTTCACCGTGCCCGAGGGCGCCACGCGCCTCTGGGCGGTTGTCCAGGGCTCGCCCACCGAGTATCGTCGTTGCCCGTGGGATGACAAGGAGGCTACTGACGACCAGTTGCCTTACCAGCTCAAGATCACTGGCACCACGCTGAAATGATAGGCGGAGGGCATGGCGACGTCCGCCCACCGGACGGCCCCATGCCCTCTTGTTTTTACCCCTTTTTGCCATTCCTCTTATCCCATGAACCTGAAATCTCTTATCCTTACCCTTGCTTGTGCCGCCGTCATGCCGGCCACAGCACAGAAGCGCGTCTTCATGCCTGAGGATCTGCGCTCCATCGACTTCACCTGCGACAGCAGCCGTTACTCATGGATGCACTCCGCCCAGACGCGCGACCTCGTGTTCTTCTGGGAGAAAGGCTTCGGTGACGACCCCGCCAACCCGCCCCAGCTCGACGGTCACCCCATGCGCTTCGACCTCGAGAACCTCAAGACCCGTGTCCAGCAGTACTACCATTTCTTCCGCGACACCCTCCGTTTCACCCTTCCCGGCAGCAAGGCCGACCGTTACAAGATGATGGTCATGGTCAACTATTCGCTTGAGGGCACGGCCTATGGCGGCACCTACGACAACTTCATCGGTGCCCTTTGGGTGGCCCCCAACCGCATCCAGGACCGCAAGCTCAACTGCCTGGCCCATGAGCTGGGCCATTGTTTCCAGCTCCAGATCCAGGCCGACAGCGTGTCGCCCTGCTGGGGTGGTAGCGGCTTCTTTGAGATGACGTCACAGTGGATGCTGTGGCAGGTCAACCCCGACTGGCTCACCGATGAGAACTATCACTTCGAGGCCTTCAAGAAGCTCACCCACAAGGCTTATCTCGACGGCTCCAATGTCTACCACTCGCCCTATGTCATCGAGTATTGGGCCGAGAAGCATGGGCGCACCTCCATCGCCGACCTCTATCGCGACGGTCGCCTGGGCGAGGATCCCGTCATGACCTACCAGCGCCACTTCGGCATCAGCCAGCGTCAGTTTTGCGATGAGATGATCGACTGCTACCAGCGTCTGGTCAATCTCGATTACAGTCACGCCTACCGCGAGACACGCCGCTACGCCTGTCAGTTCTCCACGCCCATGGAGGCCATGGGCAAAGGGTGGAGCCCACGCAAGGACTTCCTGCCCGAGGACTATGGCTTCAATGCCATCCGCCTCACCGGTTGCCAGCCCGGCCGCAAGGTCAGCGCCGCTGTCACGGCCAGCGACCAGGCTCACCGTCAGGGGGGGCTTCGCTATGGCTTGGTGGCCGTCACCGCCGCCGGCAAGTCGGTCTATGGCCGTCCGGCCGCCAAGGGCAGCGTCAGCATGAAGTTGCCGGCCGAGCCGCTCAAGGCCGTCTATCTCGTAGTGATGGGTGCCCCTGCACAGCACAAGCGCCTGTCGTGGGACAGCAAGGAGCCCAACCGCCAGTATCCCTATACCGTGACGTTCACCTCGGGCGTCCACCCCGAGTGACGCACCGCACTCCGCGTCACCCCGCACACCCCTGCACCCCTGCCATCACTTGATCCCCATCCGTCAACCCATCCGTCTCATGAAATCGAAAGTCAACATTCTGCTCCTGTTCCTTCTCCTGTTGCCCCTCAGCCTCTCGGCCCAGCCCGTGGGGGCTCAGCCGTGTCGCAACATCACACTGGCCGACGGCCTCTGTGCCTACACGGTTCGCGCCTTGGCGCAGGACTCGCGCGGTTTCATGTGGATGGGTACCGATGGTGGTCTCTGCCGTTATGACGGCACGATGGTGCAGCCGTTCCTTCGTCCTGATGTCGCCGACCAGTATGTGTCGTCCATCCTTCCCCTGTCCGACGGGCTGGTGGTGGGCACCTCGCGTGGTGCCGTGTTCTTCCGCTTCGCCGACGAGCGCTTTCAGCCCATCGGCCCGAAGGCGCACGATGGTGTGCGCCTCACCTCAAGCGTCAGTGCCATAGTGGCCGACCGCGACAGCAATGTGTGGATAGCCACCAAGGGCCAGGGCCTCTTCTGCTACGCCCCCCGCACACAGGAGCTCACCCACCTGCCTGTGGCCGATGGTTATCTGCTGGGTGTCTATGTCGATGCGCGCAACCAGGTGTATGCCCTGACGGAGAATGTCGCGCAAGCCGTGTTGCTTCTCGACAAGTCCACCGGCCGTTTCACCGCCTTCCCGTTGCCGGCCGATGTGGCCGAGGGCCGTGTCATGTCCATGCTTCGCCTCGACGACGGCACCATGCTCTACGGCACCTGGCGTCGCGGCCTTGTCACGCCGCGCGGCACGCTCAACCCTTCCGACCACAGCCTCTACCACATCCATGCCCTCCTGCGGCAGCCTGACGGCACCGTGCTGGTGGGAGCCGATGCCGGTCTCTTTGTCTACAGTCCGCAAGACCATACGGTGCGTCCCTTCCCCACAACGGCCTCCATGCCGTTGCCGGTTGCCGTCCCCGCCCTGTCACCCAAGTTTGTCTATAGCATCGTCAAGGACCAGGAGGGTGGTCTGTGGTACTCCACGTTCTATGGTGGCGTCTATTACGTGTCGCCGATGGGCAACCGCTTCCGCTCGCTGACCCCCGAGACATCGCCCTTGCTCCGCGGCAACATCGTGTCGCGCTTCTGCGAGGACAGCCGCCACCGCATCTGGGTGGCCACCGATGATGGCGGTGTCGACTGCTACGACCCGTCAGCCGGGCAGATGGTCGACTTTCCCGCGCGCCAGCGGCTGGCCACGGTCAACGCCCACGCCTTCCTGCCCATGGGCGATGACCTGTGGATCGGCACCTACGCCCAGGGCATCCTCTGCATGAACACCCTGACCGGCGCGGTGACCCCTGTGCCCCATGCGCCCGCCAGCACTTACTCTCTTTGTCGCGACAGCCGCGGTCGCCTGTGGGTGGGCACCATTGACGGCATTTACCTTGCCGATGTCGCCCGAGGCACGTTCCGTCGTCTCAAGACGTTCGCCACGCTCGTTATAGACATTGTGGAGGATCCGCACGGCAACGTGTGGTTTGCTACCCAAGATGAGGGCGTGTGGCGTCTCGACAGCCGAGGCCGTTGGCATCATTACCAGCCTTCGGCCAAGGGCCAGGACCCCAACGTGCGACAATCGCGTGACCTCTGCGTGGCCCATGACGGTCGTGTGTTTGTGGCCACGCCCCAGGGTGTCTACGTGTGGCACACCGACACCGACACCTTCGAGCATATCGCCACCGAGGTGCCCCTCCACAACATCAATGCCATTGTGGAGGATGCCGGTGCCCTCTGGCTCTCCTCCGACCAGGGCATCTTCCGGTATTCACAGGCCGACGGCCTACAGATGTTCAACCGCTATGACGGCATCGTCGGTGAGCAGTTTGGCCCGTCATCGGCTCTCAAGGCTTCCGACGGTTGCATCTATTTCGGGTCCACCCACGGCTTCACCTGCTTCTATCCCTACCAGGTCAAGGTCAACACCCATGAGGCCCCCGTGGTCATCACGCGCCTCGACATCTTCGGCCAGCCCGTCAGCGCGGGCACCGACCGCCTGCCCGAGGCCTTGGCATGCGCGCAGCAGCTCGACATCTACGCCGGCGACGACATGTTCACCATCCACTTCGCCTCGCTCAGCTACTGCTCACCCGAGAAGAACCGTTATGCCTACATGCTCGACGGTTTCGACAAGACGTGGAACTACACCCTCAACCCCTCGGCCACCTACACCAATCTGCCGTCGGGCACCTACACCTTCCGTGTGCGCGCCACCAACAGCGATGGCGTGTGGACCACCGACGAGGCGCGTCTCACTGTGGTGGTCCATCCCCCCTTGTGGTGGAGCTGGCCGGCCCGCGTCATCTATCTCTTGCTCATCATGGGTGCCATCTGGTTCTACATCCACCTGCGCCTCAAGGCCGCCGACCGCCGCCACCGCCACGAGATGCGCCGTCTCAATGAGCGCAAGGACCTGGAGGTGAAGGAGGACCGCCTGCGATTCTTCACCATGATCGCCCACGAGATCCGCACCCCGGTGTCGCTCATCATCGGCCCGTTGGAGACGCTCATGCGCCATGTGTCCAACCATGCCCATGACACCGTGCTCGCCACCGAGGGCGACAGCCTGAAGATGATCGACCGCAACGCCCACCGCCTGCTGGAGCTTGTCAACCAGCTCCTCGACTTCAACAAGGTGCAGCAGGCCGGCCTCGAGATGCGGTTCGCCCAGCGCAGGGTCTATGACATCGTGCACGCCGTGGCCGAGCGCTTCGCCCCCACGCTCGAGCAGAAGGGCGCCCGCTTCACCGTCGACTATCCGCCCGAGACCTTCATGGCTGTGGTCGATGCCGAGGCGGTGACCAAGGTCATCAGCAACCTCATGACCAATGCCACGAAGTACACCCACACGCAGGTGACGCTCAGTTGTCAGCCGGCGGCCGACGGCCAGACGTTCGTCATCACCGTTGCTGACGACGGTGTGGGCATCAGCCCTGCCGAGCAGAAGAAGATCTTCGGAGCCTTCTACCAGGCGCAGGACAACAAGCCCGGCACCGGCATCGGCCTGGCCATCGTTGACAGCATCGTCAAGATGCATGGCGGCCGGGTGAGCGTCACGTCGCAGGTGGGGCGCGGTGCCACGTTCACCGTGGTGCTCCCCACCCACCAGCAGACGGAGAGCCAGCCGGCGGACAAGCCTCAGGAGCAGACTGTCCGTGACGACACCGCCAAGGCCTTCACCTCCGCTCAGCCTGTCGCACCCGCTCAGCCTGTCGATGTCTCCGCGGTCACCACGGCCGACCGTCCTTACCTCCTCATCGTCGATGACAGTACCGACATGTTGCACTTCCTCACTGACAACTTCCACGACACCTACACCGTCATCACCGCGGAGCAGGGCGAGGAGGCGCTCGAGAAGTTGCGTGCCAATCCCGTTGCCCTGATCATCTCCGACTGGATGATGCCGGTCATGGATGGTGCCGAGCTGTGTCGGCGTGTCAGGGCCGACAAGCGCTTCAGTCACATACCCTTCGTGATGCTCACCGCCAAGACCGACGACGACACCAAGACCGAGAGCATGAACTGTGGCGCCGACGCCTACATCGAGAAGCCGTTCGCCATGGACTATCTGCAGGCCTGCATCCGCAACCTGCTCGACATGCGGCGCCGCCTCTTCCAGATGTTCTCGGCCACGCCTGAGGCTACCGTCAGCGACATGGAGGCGTCACCTGTCGATAGCGAACTGCTGCAGCAGATGACGAAGATCATCGAGGAACACATCGACAGCAAGGAACTGAGTGTCAACTACCTGGCCGAACAGCTCAACATGAGCCGGTCAGGACTGTTTGCCAAGGTCAAGGCCATCACCGATGTCACACCCAACGAACTCATACAGGTCGTCCGCCTCAAGCGCGCCGCCCAGCTCCTGCGCGAGGGCAGGTATCGTGTCAATGAGGTGAGCTACATGGTGGGCTTCTCCTCGCCCAGCTATTTCTCCAAGTGTTTCACCAAGCAGTTTGGCAAGAAGCCGGGCGAGTTCAAGTGAGCCTCCCTTCTCCTGTGAATCAGCAAAACCACTTTTCCCTATGAAGAAAGCACTATTGTCATTCAGCCTTCTCCTGGTCGCGCTCACGGCCGGGGCGCGGGGGCTGCTCCTCAAGACCACGACGGGCCTTGAAGCCTATTTCCCCATCACCGACACCGACCGCCCGGTGATGCGGTTTGTCAACCAGCAGGTATGGGTCAACGGCCGTCACTACCAGTTTGGCCAGATAGCCGAGTTCCGCCTGGTCGACAGCGATCCCACGTCCATCAGCCTGCCTGTCGAGGGACGCATGGCCGAGGGGTGCATCGTTGTGGCCACGGCCGAGACGGTCACCGTCAGCGACCTTGGGGGCAAGCTCCTCCGCGTGCCTGTACGCCAGGCCGACGGCTGTCAGGTGGTCGATGTGTCGCGCTTGCCCCATGGAGCCTACGTGGTGAAGGCGGGCAAGAGCAGTTTCAAGTTTGTCAAGAAATAGCGTGCCATGAGACAGGTCTTTTGCATCATCGCCCTTCTCGCCGCCCTGACGGCGGAGGCGCAGGACCGCATCCATGTGCGGCTGAAGGATTACAACACCTACTGGGACTTTCCCTATGTCACTGCCGACATAGACCACTTCACGTTCTCGGACGACCGGGCTACGCTGCGCGCCCTCACGCCCGACGGCGTCGTCATCCCCTTCGCCGCGGCGAAGGTCGACTCGGTGACCTTCGAGGACGAGCCGGCCGTGGAGACCAAGGATCCCTACACTGTGTTCCAGATGTACCTCACCGTCAACAGCGGTGCCGACATCACCTCGCGCACCGAGTATGTGCCGTGCCACATCAGCCTCAATGCGCGTGGCTCGTTCTCCAACTACTCGGCTTCGGCATCCATCCGCGGACGCGGCAACTCGTCGTGGAGCTGGTATGACAAGAAGCCTTTCCGCCTCAAGCTCGACGAGAAGCACAAGTTGCTCGGCCTCGACAAGGCCAAGAGCTGGGTGCTGCTGCCCAACTACCGTGACGTGACCGACCTCATGAACACGTTCGTCTTCGAGGCGGCGCGGTGGGTCGGCATGCCCTACACCAATCACACGCGCTACGTGGAACTCTTCGTCAACGGCGACTACCGGGGTATCTACCAGCTCACCGAGCAGGTGCAGCAGGGCAAGAACCGCGTGGCCGTGAGCGACGACCGCGGCATGCTCCTCTCGCTCGACCAGGACGACGGACCCCAGCTCAGCCCCGCGGCCACTGACAACTTCTGGTCAACGGTCTACCGCATGCCGGTCTGCGTGAAGTATCCCAAGGACGAGGCGCTCACCGACAGCCGGCGCGACTCGGTCAAGGCGCAGCTCGCCCTGCTGGAGCAGGCCATCGAGAGCCGTGACTCGGCGCGCATCTACAGCTTGCTCGATGTGCCTTCGATGATCCACTACCTGCAGTTGCAGGAACTGGTGGAGAACGTGGAACTGGTGGCGCCACGCAGCGTGTTCCTCTTCAAGGACGGCGACGGCAAGTGGACCATGGGACCGCTCTGGGACTTCGACGCCGGCTACGACTTCGACTGGGCCACCATGACCACCGGCCACAACTACTTTGCCGACTACCGTGAACTGGTGCTCGGCTCCAATCCGCTCAAGCGCAACGGCTATGACCGCAACATACCGGCCTTCTTTACCGATCTCTTCGGTTGCGCGGCTTTCGTCCGTGACTACAAGGCTGAGTGGAGCCGTGTGGCCGACAGCATCGTGGCACAACCCTGGAGTGTGTGCGTGCGCTATGCCGATGCCCTCCGCCGTGGTGCCATGGAGCGCGAGCAGACGCGCTGGCCCATCACCGGCAAGACGTTTGACACCGAGGTGGAGGCCATGCACCAGTGGCTCCTGCGCCGTGTCACCTATCTGTCGGGCATTGTTGCCGCCTATCCCGACCCTGACCCCATCACGCCTCCATCCGACGAGACGCTGGCCGGCACACTGCGTGTCACCACGGCCATGACGTGGCGCGGCGGCTTCTCGCAGACCAGCAAGGTGGTGGTCGACAAGGCGCGGTTCCTGTCGCTCATCGGCCTCACGGAGGCGCAGTTTGATGCCTCCAAGCTATCCATCGTGCCGCTCGACACCAAGGGGGAGGAGGGACCCAACGGCACCAACGGCACTTATGGCGCCTGGTTTGATGCCGACGGCAATCCCGGCAACTTTGCCGACGGCCATGTCTACATCGAGATCTTCGACGACCTCTTCCAGTGGAACTGCGGTCTCTACCAGAACAACTGCTCCGACGACAGCCACACCGTGACCATGCAGATGCGCTACCAGGATGGTGCGGCGCTCAGGAAGGTCAATGTCGTCGTGACGTTCTCCATCAGTGGCACGGGAGGATGGCGATGGTGAAGGGACGGTTTGCGCCATCGCCCACGGGGCGCATGCACCTGGGCAATGTGCTGAGTGCCCTGCTGTCGTGGCTGTCGGCCAAGGCGCAGGGAGGCACGTGGCTGCTGCGCATCGAGGACATCGACCCGCAACGGTCTCACCCGGCCTATGCCGACCTGATCATGGACGACCTGCAGTGGCTGGGCCTGACGTGGGACGAGGGCCCCTACTGGCAGAGTCGCCGTGGTGACATCTACGCCCATTACCTCGATGAGCTCACGGCACGGGGCCTGACCTATCCTTGCTATTGCACGCGGGCCGACATCCTGGCCACGCAGGCGCCCCATGAGAGCGACGGACGGGTGGTCTACCCCGGCACCTGCCGGCACCTGCCGCCCGGAGCGCGCACGGGTCCTGCCGCCACACGCCTCATGGTGCCCGAGGAGGGTAGGGGCGTGGTGACCTTCACCGACGGACACTATGGCACGCAGACGGTGGACCTGGCCACCCACTGCGGCGACTTCATCGTGAGACGCAAGGACGGTGCCTGGGCCTACCAGCTGGCCGTGGTGGTCGACGATGCGCTGATGGGCGTCACCGAGGTGGTGCGGGGGCGCGACTTGTTGCTCTCGTCGCCCCAGCAGATCTACCTGGCTCGCCTGCTGGGCTTCACGCCACCCCACTTTGTACACCTGCCGTTGCTCTGCAACCCTGCGGGCCAACGCCTCTCCAAGCGCGACCACAGTCTCGACATGGCCCACCTGCGCCAGCGCTTCACGCCCGGGCAGCTCATCGGCCTCCTCGCCCATGCGGTCGGCCTGCAGCCCACGCCCGACGCTGTGGCGGTGCGCGACCTGGTGCCGTCGTTCAGCTGGGATCACGTGGCGCGTGCCGACATTGAGCTCAGCCTGTAGCTGAATGTAAGTACGCCCTCTTGTTAAGCCAAACGGGCAGAGCGAATGGGTGGCGGAGGTCTTGGATTGCAGGCAAAGTCACACAGATTACTGCTTCATTTTACTGACATATCCATGGTATTGGATAGAGTTTATGTTAATTAGGTCTCCTTGTTTTGCCATGCCTAATATAAATCGTAACTTTACGCATGTTAATAATCGAAGCAACAGACTTTTGGTGCAAGCAAAACTCATTTTTTGAGATATTTCTGAAAAAACAGACAGTTTTGTACAATTTGCGAACATAGAGTTCGTTAGCCTATACTACCTTTGCAACGTGAACATGAAAGTAGAACCAAAAACAAACGAGATGCGTACACAGACGTACACCCAGGTAGAGGCCATCGTGGCCAAGTACAAGAACCTTGCTTCAGAAGCAGTGAAGGAAGAAAGGGAAAGGATCGGTAAGATCTTCGAGTTCGTTGCAGCCACAGACTTTGAAGCAGAGTGTGAGGCAAAGACAAATAAGGTCAGCGATGTGGAAGCAAAGGCTTCGTCAGTCAGAGCTGGGTTAAACCCTGGGGATCTTGACCGCATTGAGTACATGGAACAACTGATAGGCCACATCTACCAGTTGCGCATGGGAGAGCGAGCCAACGAGAAGGCGTTGCGGGAGTATGCGAGATACACACAATACTACATAAGTGGTTTGCTCTCGGCAGAAGAGGAGACATTCCTCGTGGAGAACTTCGCAGTTTTTCTTGACTTTGCTTTTGAGCACATCTGTTTGTGCTGGAGTCTTATGTGTGGTGGAGAAGAAGGGCTCGCCTATCCAGAAGAGTGGGCCTCACTTGTTCCCCATTTGTTGGAGAACCGGGACGGGAAGATGTTCATTCCGTATTCTCATAATGGAAGTGAATTCGCAGGATTGAGCAACTGCGACCTTCTTGTAGGCAGAGGCTTCGCCAATGCCGCAATGCGTGCGCAGGCCTACGGGCTCAGCATAGAGGAGTATGGTAAGGAAGACTCCGCCCAACCATTATTTGGCGACTTGGCAGACGGCACATTCGATGCGGTCATTGTCAACATCACCGGTGACAACATGGAAGAATGTTTCCATGCTTGTAACCGCATTGTGAAGAACGGTGGAGAGATTTTCTTGTGCTTGCCCAAAGAGTCTATTCTTGATGGCTCAGCATCGTTCTTGTATCAGCATGTCGTCGAAGAAAAGGATCTGAAAGAAGCTATCATGCTTCCTTCTGACGAGGTCTTGTTTCACCTTGTAAAAAAGTCACACGACACATTCATTGCGTGCGATGCCACTGCCCTAAAGCTGAAATGCGATGACAGCAAGGTTGACGTGGAGGCTTTATGCAAGCTGACGGGCAAAGCTGCGATGTTCGACGAGGCGACAAGCCGGGAAGTGCGCAGCTTCCGTTATGAGAAATTGTGCCACGGCATGCTGTTGCCTTCATATTACCTGCACTTCACTGAAGGCACTGAATTAGGGCAACTGGTACAGGTCTGCACAAATCTGATCATGTCGGACGAGTGCTCAGGCAGGGATAAGGTGGTTACAATTAACCAATTGTCCAAGACTTTTTCAAAAGGCGAGTTTCATGTCGATGCTTTGCCTTCCCTGAATACAGATCGGTTGAGAAGCTACTACCGTGTGGAAGGTCCTGCCGTAATCGTTGCTGTATCCAAGAGTGAGATGGCCGTTGGTTATACGCTTGATAAGTCGTCTTTCCTTGTGCCGAGGAATTTGTACGCTCTGAAACCTGCATCGTCGCTTGACACAAGATTCTTGGCAAGTCAGATGTTGAATCAAGTAATGCTGAGACAGATGCGGAATCTTGTATATGGGAAAGGTGTAAAAGCAAGGTTGACAAGCCGATGGCTTGAACTGATACGTCTTGATGTTCCGGCAATGGAAAAACAGCAAAAACTCATACAAGAGACAATGCTTGCCAACTTTGCCGACCAAGAGAAATTGATGGCCACACGTGAGCTTAGCTTCAGACATTCTATCCGACTGAGGAAGCACGCCCTTTCGCAGAACATATCGGCTTTCGACAGCCTGTTCGGTTCTTTGGAGTATTGTATGCGCCAGCACAATGGTAGGTTAAATAGCAAAGACCAAATATCGCCGATAAGCACGATGACAGTTGGCGAGGCAATGGATATTCTTCATTCAAAGTTGAAGACCATTTGCCAACGTGTGGCACAACTTACCGATGACCAAAACTGGGGGCCATGCGAGGCTATCGAACCGCAGCAATTTATTGAGGAGTACGAACAAAGCCACCGAAGTGCAGACTTCAAGTATACACATTGTTGGGAACCCTTCGAAACAAACTGCTTTAAAGAGGATGTGTACGAAAAGGGAACTGGCAAGCTCCTCTTTCACAAAGGTGAAACGCTGAATGCGGCTTGGTTTCCAAAACGTGCGCTTCAGCAGGTGCTTGACAACATTGTGTCCAATGCCAGAGCACACGGTTTCACAGACAAGAGCAGGGCAGATTATACGATTCAGACCAGCTGGACAACAGACGGTTTGAGTATGATAATCAATGTGTCCAACAATGGCAAGCCAATGCCTGCGGGCACATCTTCTGATCTTGTCCTGGAATATGGCTATTCCTCCTCTCTCAACCAAAGAGGACATGGAGGAATCGGGGGCGGTGAGATAGCGGATATCATGCACAGATTTGGTGGCAATGTGTCTGTTGTGTCATCTCCTGAGAAGAAATTCACGGTTGCGTATGTTCTTTCGTTGCCATTAGCGAGTTTATACTAATCTTTTCTCTATGAGGCAGATGAATGTCTGCCTCGTAGAGAGGACTTTAATGCAAAAAACATCTATCTACAAATATAACATTATCTATGAACAAAAATCTTATACAGGTTTTATGGGTTGAAGACGATCCGGACAACATTCAGCTTTATCCTATGGAAGCTTACAGATACGGCTTGGAATTAGTGCCTTTTTGCTGCTGGGAAGAGGCAGAGCGGGCTCTTGTCTCTGATTTCAACCGTTGGTCGGCTATCATACTTGACGCAAAGTGCAAGTACAAGAAAGATGATCACGACAATGCACCACGTTTCTTGATACATGCGCTCACATCCATTTCCAAGATATGTGCTGAACGCAAACGGGTAATACCTTGGTTTGTTCTGTCAGGAGGTGCAGAGGATGAGATCAACGATTTGATTAGTGACAGCCGTGAAGAGTGGGACAGCGACTGGAAGGACAAGAAGTTCTACAGTAAGTCCACCGACAGAGACATCCTCTTCCATAGAATCCCTTACAAGGCACGTATCTCACCAGAGATGCAAATACGACTGATATATTATCCTGACGTATTTGATGCTATAGAGAGTAGCCAACTCGACAATGAAGTGGGGATTTGGATGGAGGAATTGCTCCTGCCAATTCATACACAAAGCATATCTGGCAAGAAGTACAACGACCAAATGACGAAAATACGCAAGTGCATCGAACTTATCTTCCAGTCAATGGCCAAGCATGGTATTCTTCCATACGAAAAACAAGGACGCGAATACAAACTTCATCATTGTCTCACAGACAGAAGAGGCAGCATGAATCTCACATGGTGCAGCCTGATTCTGTCAGGAAAAGATGTGGTTGCGAAGGAGGACAATGTGAAGTTTACAAGCCGCAACATCCTTCCAAATGTGCTGAGAGGCAGTTTTCAGCGCCTGATTGAAATTTCGGCATCACACGAACATGCCACAAACAAAGATGCTACAGAAGAGCAAAAAAAGAACTCACGCCACACTTCGGAGTTCCTTGAATACGTTGGAGATGCACCCTATCTATTGCGGGGCATGACAATGGAACTTTGCAACATCATCCTGTGGTATGCGCACTATCTTGATGACCATGATGATGAGGAGATAAACGCCCTGGAATGGAATGTACAATGATAGAGCAGAGATAAATTGAAATACAAAAGAAACCTGTAACTACGCATCGTGAATAACCATAATGGAGTATTCACGATGCCCTAAATAGACAATGACTATGAATAAAAAGAAAAACTATTCTGCAAACGATAATGAAGACATGTTTGCTGATGAAGAGTACGATTCCGACACCAATTATGATGACTCTTCATACCAGGGCTATTTTGACATTAACGATTGCTACGATTGCGAAGGCAATTTCGACAGCGAGCGTCTCGAAGATGCTATCTTGGACGGAGAGTATGTGCCGGAAGATTGGTAACGACTTCTGACATTTATAATGTTACAACAAGTATAAGACTTCAAGAAATACATTAACGCTATGCCTACCAACAAAAATGCAATGACAAGGTTCAAGATTCTTGATGAACTGTTGAGCGACAGATACCATGAATACTCACTCGACGACCTTACAGAAAAAGTCAACCAGGGACTTGAGGAATTGTATCCAGACACAGACGGCGTGGGTAGAAGGATGATAGAAAAGGACATACATTATCTTGAATATGAAGGTCCGTTCCTTGCAGAAATGGAACGTTACTCCGCTCCTGCGTATGATGGAGAAAAACAACGGTCGTACAGTAAACGGTGCATTAGATACAAGGACCCCTCGTTTTCCATCTTCAAGAAAGACCTGACCAGTGACGAGGAGTATCTGCTCCGAGAAGCACTTTCGTTGCTCGGACAGTTTGAAGGGTTGCCAAACCTAAATGCTCTGGAAAACTTGCGCCTTGGTCTTGGAGCAAGACGTAGTGGAAAGGCTATCATGTCTCTAACTCGCAACCCGTTGGAAAATTCAAATCTTTTTGGTGAATTGTTTACCGCAATATCCCAACAACAAGTCATCGAATTGCACTACCATAGTTTTCAGAATCATGACAACCCATTACAATTAAACGTGTATCCCTACCTGTTGAAGGAATACAACCGTCGGTGGTTTTTGTTTGCTGCGTCAGAATCCGACAGTAAGCTGCTTTGCTTCGGACTCGATAGAATTGAGAAAATCAAGCCGCTTCCTGCTCACAAGTATGTTGATTATGAGGGTGATATCCGCGAGGTGTTCGATGACATCATCGGTGTGACGCTTCTGGCCGACAGCCCCCTCTACCACATTGTGTTCTGGGTGAGCGACGTCTCCAAGGACTATGTGACTACCAAGCCCATCCATGAGTCGCAACGCAACGTCTGTGGCGAGGAGGAATATGCCCTCAGGCGAAGTCATTCCCAGTTGCAAGGAGGCAGGTTTTTCAGCATTGACTGCAAGGAGAACTATGAGCTGATTCGCGAGCTTACCAGTTTCGGTCAGGAGCTTGTGGTGCTCTCGCCGGTGCCAATCCGGGAGAAGATCCGCGATTGGGCGATAAAGTTGGCGCAGAGCTACGATGCTTGAGTCCTTAGGCACAAATTCTGCAGTCCTTAGGCGCAAGATTACTTGGCATGAAGGACTGAGAATCCGATGCCAGTACTACTGTGACGAGGATGGTTTCGGCATGACCCATGATGTGCAGGCCGCCTTGATGGGTGCCATAGACAGGAATGGAAAGATTGTCAGAAGATTTACCCTGATGGATTGACAGGGTCCCATGGGCAAACGACAAAATACAGGAATGGTGAAGCGAGAGTTCTGGCTTCTTTGAAAAAATCAGTTTCCATATTATTGCTGTCCGCTAAAAATTTTTGTCCGCTAAAAATTAGGGCTGGATTCCTCGCTTGGAATTCAGCCCTTTTAGTTACTTTTGTTTTTGCAAAATATAAATCCAGTAACAATGAACAAAGGTACACATTTTAACGGACAGCCGATGTATGGTCAACTGATTAGTTTGCTTGACAAGCAAGAAATTCTCAAATTCAGCCGTGAAAAGCAAGGAGAACGCTATGTAAAGCACTTTGATGCTTACCAACATCTTGTTGTCATGCTTTATGCAGTCATTAAAAGATTCGATTCTCTTCGTGAGATAACCGATTCCATGTTTCCCGAAGCCCGCAAGTTGGCACATCTTGGCATAAACATGATGCCAAGACGCAGCACATTGTCTGATGCCAATGCCCGTAGGCCCGAAACAGTGTTCGAAAGCACATACCGCAGCCTATATGCACGTTACAAGGACGAACTTTCCTCGGACAGCCGAAAGCGTCAGGTGCCATCCTGGCTTAATCGCCTGCAAATCATAGATTCAACAACCATATCATTGTTTTCCGACCTACTTTTCAAGGGAGTCGGACGCAATCCAAAGACAGGTAAGAAGAAAGGTGGAATAAAAGTGCATACAAACATTCATGCCAATGAAGGTGTTCCGTCAGACATAAAGTTTACGTCTGCTGCGACAAATGATAGTTTCATGCTGAAGCCAACCAATTATAATGAAGGGGACATTGTTGCTTTAGACAGGGCATATATAGACTATGCCAAATTTGAGGAAATGACCGGACGAGGAGTAATATATGTCA
>DJOV01000110.1 GCA_002437285.1 Prevotella sp. UBA6429
ACCCTTTATCGCAAAATTACCCCACGCAAATCGCGGCGCGACCGACAAAAAACGCCATTTTCGCGTTCTATTTCATCCGCTCTCCGTGACAAACTTTTCAACCAAAAATCATGACAACACAAACGGCGGCTGTGCCTGACATGACAAGGAAGGGAAGACGAGCGCCCCACCCCGTTGACAGAAAGCACGAAAACCACTCACCTGTTTCTCATTCCAGACAGGGCGCGCACTACGTTGGGCAGCAGCGATGACGGCAAAAAATATGGCCGGATTTCTTGGTGGTTATCCCTATTTGTCCTATCTTTGTGGCAAATTAATCCAAACCTATCCAAAATGAAAAAAACACTTCTCATTGCCGCTGTTGCCCTCATGACAACGGCATCCCATGCCCAAGACGCCACCCGCTCTGTCTCGATCACGCCCAAGGTGGGCGTCAACTTTGCTAATGTGACCAAAGGTGACGGCAACACTCGCGTCGGACTCGTCCTTGGCGCGGAACTCGAATGTTCACTCACCAGCATGGTCGGCCTGTCGGTTGGTGCCCTCTACTCACAGCAAGGCTGCAAAGGCGACGTCGAAACAGAAGTGGGCAATGCGGATGCTACCATGCGGCTCGACTACGTCAACGTCCCGATCCTGGCCAACGTGTATGTGGTAAAAGGATTGGCTGTCAAGTTGGGTGTGCAGCCGGCATTCAAGGTCAACAGCTCGGTAAAGGCTTCCGTCGGCAACACGAGCACCACGCAAAGCATGAGCGGCGTGAAGGCTGTAGACTTCTCCATACCCGTCGGCCTGTCATACGAATACAACAACGTGGTGGTCGACGCGCGCTACAATATCGGCTGCACCAAGATCGTGGACTACGCCGACTCCAAGCACGGCGTGTTCCAGCTGACGCTGGGCTACAGGTTTGACCTGTGACAAACCGGGAGAGGCGCTTTCCACACTAACCTGCTCATATCAACCTATCACATCACATGAGAAAAACAATATTAGCCTTTTTCTGCCTATTGGCCTTGGGCTTGCGGGCCAACCCCGTCGACGGTCTGCTGGAACGCATCGACCGCGGGGCATCGCGCAAGATCAAGACCGAGCTGGTGAAGCAAGACCACGACTTCTTCGAGATTACCGCCAAGGGAGGCAAACCCTGCATCAAGGGCAACACCTGGGTGAACATCGCCTCGGGCCTCAACTGGTATCTGAAATACTACGCCGGCGTGCAGCTGACGTGGAACCAGATGAAGACCACACTGCCCGCCACACTGCCCCTGCCCAAGAAGGCTGAGCGACGCGAGACCGACCTCAAGCTGCGCTACGACTTCAACTACTGCACCTTCTCCTACTCCATGGCCTTCTGGGACTGGACGCGCTGGCAGACCGAAATAGACTGGATGGCACTCCATGGCGTCAACCTGCCACTGGCCGTGGTCGGCGAGGAGTGTGTGTGGCGCAACCTGCTGTTGCGCCTGGGCTACACCCGCGACGAGGTGGGCAAGTTCATCGCCGGACCGGCCTTCCTGGCCTGGTGGGAGATGGACAACCTCGAGGGATGGGGCGGTCCTCTGCCCGACTCCTGGTATGCGCAGCAGGAGAAGCTACAGAAGCAAATACTCAAGCGCATGAGAGAATGGGGCATGGAGCCCGTGCTGCCAGGCTACAGCGGCATGCTGCCCAGCAACGCCCACGAGAAGCTCGGCGTGAACGTGGCCGACGGAGGCAGCTGGAACGGGTACGTGCGGCCCACCTTCCTCCAGCCCACCGACAGCCGCTTCCACGAGATCGCCTCGCTCTACTACGAGGAGCTCACCAAGCTCTACGGCAAGGCCAACTACTACTCGATGGACCCCTTCCACGAGGGCGGCAACACGAAAGGCGTGGACCTCGACGCATCGGGCAAGAGCATCATGCGCGAGATGAAGGCCACCAACCCCAAGGCCGTGTGGGTCATACAGGGATGGAACGAGAACCCGCGCGAAGCGCTCATACACAACCTGCCGCAAGGCGACCTGCTCATCCTCGACCTCTTCTCTGAGTGCCGACCCAAGTGGGGCATCGCCTCCATCTTCCAGGACGACGAGGGATACGGCAACCACCAGTGGCTCTTCTGCCTGCTACAAAACTTCGGGGCCAACGTGGGCCTGCACGGACGCATGGACCAGTTGCTCAACAATTTCTACCAGACCAAGACCAACCCCAAGGCCGCGCACCTCAAGGGCATCGGCTTCACCATGGAGGGTTCGGAGAACAATCCCGTGATGTTTGAGCTGATGAGCGAACTGCCCTGGCGCCCCGACAAGTTTGGCAAGGAAGAATGGCTGCGCGGATATGTGCGCGCCCGCTACGGCACCGACGACCCGGCACTCCAGCAGGCATGGCAGATCCTGGGCGCCACCATCTACAACTGCCCCATGGGCAACAACCAGCAGGGCCCTCACGAGAGTATCTTCTGCGGCCGCCCGTCGGCCTACAACTTCCAGGTGTCGAGCTGGTCGAAGATGTCCAACTACTACAATCCCGACGACATCCTGCGCGCCGCCACGCTCTTCGCCAGTGTGGCCGACAAGTACCGCGGCAACAACAACTACGAGTATGACCTCGTAGACATCGTCAGGCAGGCCATGGCCGACCAGGGCCGTGTGCAGTATGAGCAGACGATGGCCGACTACAAGGCGTTCCGTCCCCAGGCGTTCGCCAAGGACAGCAAGCGATTCCTCGACATGCTGCTCCTGCAAGACAAGTTGCTGGGCACGCGCAGCGAGTTCCGCCTGGGCCGCTGGACCACGCAGGCACGCAGCCTCGGGCACACCGAAGCCGAGAAAGACCTCTACGAGTGGAACGCACGCGTGCAGATCACCACATGGGGCAACCGCTTCTGCGCCGACAACGGCGGCCTGCGCGACTATGCCCACAAGGAGTGGCAAGGCCTGCTCAGCGACTTCTATCATAAGAGGTGGAGCACCTACTTCAGCGAGCTCACCAAGCAGATGGAGGCCAAGCAGAAGCCCGACATCGAGAAGCTGGGCTCGGGCAAGTACAAGGGCATGACCACCGACGAGCTTTTCAAGCTGGCCCTGGAGCAGGATGTCAACATCGACTGGTATGCCCTTGAGGAGCCGTGGACCCTGCAGCACAATCCCTATTCACCACAGCCCGTGGGCCAACCGGCCGACGTGGCCAAGGAGGCCATCAGCTTCCTCAACCGGCAACGCCATGACTGACACCAACGCCACAGCCCGGCCGAAGCGCCTGGTGAGCCTCGACGTGCTGCGAGGCCTCACCGTGATGCTGATGATCTTTGTGAACAACGGCGCCGGACACCACATCTTCCCCATGCTGCAACACGCCAAGTGGAACGGCATGACGCTGGCCGACGTGGTGTTCCCCTTCTTCCTCTTCATCATGGGCGTGGCCATGTTTCTCAGCCTCCAAAAGTTCAGGTTTGAGTGGTCGGCGGCGCTCGTCAGGAAGATTGTGAAACGCACCCTCCTGCTGTTTGCCATCGGCCTGGCCATCAACTGGCTGGACATGGCCTGCGACGGACGGCCGCTCGACCTGGGGCATCTGCGCATCATGGGTGTCATGCAGCGCATCAGCCTCTGCTACGGGCTCACGTCATTCATCGTGCTCGCACTCGCCTCATCGGCACGCGCCTGTGGCACGCGCCATGTCATGACAGGCGGACTGGGAGCCATCGTGATGGCCGTGCTCATCGGCCACAGTTACATGCTGCTGGCCCACGGAGGCTTCGACTACGATGCCGCCACCAACTACCTGGCCCACATCGACCTGTCGGTGTTGGGACACGACCATCTCTACCACAAGTCGCCCGTCGACCCTGAGGGGTTGGGCTCCACACTGGCCGCAGCCTGCAACACGCTCGTCGGTTTCCTGCTGGCCGCACTGGCCTTCGGCGAGCGGTGCAGCGACAGGGCCCGCCACGCCCAGCGTGTGTTTGCCGACGGCGGCGGACTGCTCATCGTCGTGGCAGCCCTGGCCTGTGGGGCCATCAGCCTCAACAAGCGCGTGTGGAGCCCCAGCTATGTGCTCATGACCTGCGCGCTGGCCGCCATGCTCCAAGGCTTGCTCATCGCAGCCATCGACGTGCGCCAGGTGGCACGGCACAGGGCGGCACCCAGGGCGGCGGGACGCCTGACACTCGTCTTCGGCACCAATCCGCTCTTCCTCTACGTGGCCTCGGAGGCGCTGGCCATCATCCTCTCAGCCACCGGCCTGAAGGATGGCATCTACGGCCTGCTTCTCTGTCTCATCCCCAGCGAGCCTTGGGCCAGCGTGGCCTACAGCCTGCTCTTCCTGGCAGTGATGACCCTCATGGGCTATCCTCTCTGGAAACGGCACATCTACATCAAGCTCTGAGGACCCCTCCCCACGCAAGCGTCCCCATCGCCCTTATCGAGCGGCGGGGACGCTTGGCTGTTTCCACCTTCTTTTGCTCCCCGGCGGCTGAATGTGAGGCTTTTCCGTTGGTCGGTTCGGAAAAACTTCGTACCTTTGCACTCGATTTTACGCATAAGCATAGTTCACCGTTATCATGGAATTGCTAAACAACCTGTTTCTCGGCTCATCCCAATATTGGGGTGGCGGAGTTTCCCATTCTATTTTTATCCTGTCCATAGTCATCACCCTGGGCTTGGTGCTCGGCAAACTGAAGGTGCGCAACGTGTCGCTCGGCCTCACCTGGGTGCTACTCATCGGTGTGGTCTTCGGCTACTTCAGCATGAACCTCAACGAGCAATTGCTCCACTTCCTCCGGGAGTTTGGCCTGGTACTCTTCGTCTATTCCATTGGCCTGTCGGTGGGTCCCAGTTTCTTCTCTTCCTTTAAGAAGGGAGGGCTGGCGCTCAACATGCTCTCGCTGATCACCATCGCCCTCAGCCTGGTGGTGACGGTGGTCATCGCCTGCTCCACCGACACGCCCGTCACCGCCCTCGTGGGCATTCTCTCGGGTGCCGTGACCAACACGCCCGGACTGGGAGCCGCACAGCAGACCTACTTCAGCATGACAGGCGTAGACGCACCCGACATCGCCATGGGCTACGCCGTGGCCTATCCCATGGGTGTGATCGGCGTCATCCTGGCCTTCATCCTCCTGCGCTACCTCCTGCGCATCAAGCCCACAAAGGAGGAGGAAAAGGCCGAGCGCGGACTGGGACAACTGGAGCAACTCACCGTGAGAAGTTTCACCCTGGAGGTGACCAACCCGCGCATTGACGGACAGACCGTCAAGGAGCTGCGACACTTCGCCGAGCGGCACTTCGTCATCTCGCGCATCATCCTCAACGCCGACGAGAGCCACAACATGCTCGTCAACGGCGCCACCACGCTCCACCTGCACGACAAGGTGCTCATCGTGGCTTCGCCCAAGGACATCGACGCCATCACGGCACTGGTGGGCAAACCTGTCGACGTGGACTGGAGCCCCTACGAGAAGGAGTTTATCAGCCGACGCGTGCTGGTCACCAAGCCCGAGATGAACGGCAAGACGCTGAGCCAGCTCAACCTCGGCGACAACTTCGACGCCACAGTGACACGCGTCAACCGTTCGGGAGTGGACCTCGTGGCACATCCGCACCTGCGCCTGCAACTGGGCGACAGGCTGACCGTCGTGGGCTCCGAACTGTCCATCGGCAAGGTGAGCAAGATGCTCGGCAACTCGCTCAAGCGTCTCAACTACCCCAACCTCATCCCCATCTTCCTGGGCATCGCCCTCGGTTGCCTCGTGGCCAACATACCGCTGCTCATCCCCGGCATGCCACAGCCTGTCAGGCTCGGACTGGCCGGTGGCCCATTCATCGTGGCCATCCTCATGGGATATTTCGGTCCGCGCTACCACCTCGTGACCTACAACACCATCTCGGCCAACATGATGCTCCGCGAGATGGGCATCACCATCTTCCTCGCTTGCGTCGGACTGGGCGCAGGGCATGGCGTCATCAGCACCTTGCTCAATGTGCAGGGACTCACCTGGTTTGCCTATGGCATACTCATCACCATGATACCGCTCATCCTGGCGGGCATCATCGGGCGAAAGTTCTTCCACCTCAACTACTACACGCTGATGGGTGTCCTCTCAGGAAGCAACACCAACCCGCCGGCACTGGCCTACTCGAACATGCTCACCGACAGCGACCAGCCGGCCGTGAGCTATGCCACGGTCTACCCGTTCGCCATGTTCCTGCGCATCATCTCCATACAAATCATGGTGCTGCTCTTCCTTTCATAGGCAGCGTCCACCTACCATACCCTTTCATTCACACACCACCATTCTTACATGAAGAAAGAGAAACAAGAACTATCGTTTGAAGAGCTAATGACACAAGAAGAAATGATCGTAAACAGGCAAGTGCACGAGGCCGAGGAAAGCGCCGACGTGCAATTGCTGCGACGCAAGCTCGACTTGCTGGTGCGCACGGGATGCTTGCTCATGGCCAGCAACGCCGACTGCGCACGCATCATGCGTAACCTGCACAGATGTGAGGCTTACTTAGGATTGCCTCATGAGTATATCCACATCAACCTCGGGTTCAACATCATCATGGTGAACCTCAGCGACGAGACGCACTCCTTCTCCAAATACCAGCGCATCGATAGCCACTGCGTGGAGTTCACCGTCATATCGAAGGTGAGCAAGATGCTCTGGACTGCCATCAACGAGGACTGGAGCCTCGACCGATATGAGGAGGAGCTCAACGCCCTCAACCATGTGCACAAGCAATACTCACCCTGGATGATCGCCGTGGCGGCAGGGTTCGCCTGCGGAGGTTTCTGCGTGCAGTTCGGTTGTGACTGGCCCGCTTTCTTCTATGCATCCATCCCCGCCATCCTCGGCTTCCGCCTGAAGATGTACCTGGCCAAGCTTCACTGGAACACATATGTGGGAATCGCCATCAGCGCATTCCTCGCCACCCTGCTGGGCTGGCTCACCACATTCATCTCGCTGAACCCCGAAGTCGCCGCGGCACTGCCCAGCTTCATGCACTCCGACACGCCTTACCACCCGCTGATGGCCTGCACACTGTTTATCGTGCCGGGCGTTCCGCTCATCAACTTTGTCAGCGACATGGTGAGCAACTATGTGCAGGTGGGCATCACGAGAGCCGTCATCACGCTGATGATGATTATCGCCATGTCGTTCGGCATCGTGTTTGCCATACAGATATGCGGCATCGACAACTTCGTCAAGGATCTCAGCATGACGCCACACAACAGCTTCATCAACTACGCCATCGCAGCGGCAGTGTCTGCCATGGGATTCGCCACCATCTACAACACGCCGAAGCGCATCATGCCGGTGCTGGCCATCATGGGCATCATCGCTGTCTGCACCCGCAACTTTGTCAACCTTGGCCCATCCAACGGCAACGTAGGTCTCGACCAGGGCATCATCATCGGCTCCTTTGTGGGGTCGTGTGTGGCCAGCCTGATTGCCACGCAATCTCAACACTGGCACCATATCCCCCATCAGATCATAGCCATACCAGCAGTCATCCCGATGATTCCGGGTGTGATGATGTACCGCGCACTCTTCGGCTTCATCCAGATGGACGGTGTCGTGGGTGAGCTGACGTTCGCCTTCAACTGGGCCATCAAGGCTTCGCTCACCATTCTCTTCATAGCCCTCGGTGTGGCTATCCCCAACATCTTCGTGCGCCGCATGATACAACCCAAGCGCAAGATGAAGCTGCTGAAGCTCGTAGAGGAGCGGCACAAGAGACACAATGACATGGTGGACCTCAGGAAACTGTAAAAACCGGGCCATCTGTTTTAACTCCTTCAAGCTTCCCCCTCTTCCTCAGGGGGAAGCCATCATGTGACGAGACCAAGCAAATGAACATAGACGAAATCAAAGACAAGCGCATTGCCGTGCTCCTCTCGGGGGGCGTGGACAGCAGTGTGGTGGTGTACGAGCTGGCGAGGCTCGGACTGCATCCCGACTGTTTCTACATCAAGATAGGCCCCGAGGAACAGGAAGAATGGGACTGCAGCTCGGAGGAAGACCTGGAGATGGCCACCGCCGTGGCGGCCCGGTATGGCTGCAAGCTGCAGGTGGTGGACTGTCACAAGGAGTATTGGAACCAAGTGACACGCTACACCATGGAGAAGGTGAAGGCCGGCCTGACGCCCAATCCTGACGTGATGTGCAACCGGCTCATCAAGTTTGGTGCCTTCGACGAGAAGGCGGGGCACGACTATGACCTCATCGCCACGGGCCATTATGCGCAGACCGAGTGGATCGACGGGCACAAATGGCTCACCACCAGCCCTGACCCCGTGAAAGACCAGACCGACTTCCTGGCACAGATACACCAGTGGCAACTCAAGAAAGCCATCTTCCCCATCGGACATTACCTCAAGCATGAGGTGCGCGAGATAGCCGAGAGGGAGCATCTCGTCAATGCCAAGCGCAAGGATTCGCAGGGCATCTGCTTCCTGGGCAACATCGACTACAACGAGTATGTGAGGCGTTATCTTGGTGAAAACCCGGGCGATGTCATTGAGCTCGAGACCGACAAGAGAATCGGAGAGCACAAGGGACTGTGGTTTCACACCATCGGACAACGCAAAGGCTTGGGGCTCGGGGGTGGCCCGTGGTTCGTCATCAAGAAGGACGTGGAGCGCAACATCCTGTACGTCAGCCATGGATACGATCCCCAGGATGCTTACAAAAAGGAATTTGTGATGCACGGCTTTGACTTCCTCACCGAAGGGGTCAGCCAGCTGCCCGAGCGTGTCACTTTCAAGATCCGGCACACGCCAGACCATCACGCAGCAACCGTCGTGCCTGAGGAGAACGGCAGATACCGCATCCTGTCGGACGACAAGATACACGGTGTGGCACCTGGCCAGTTCTGTGTCATCTATGACGCTGAACACCACCGCTGCTACGGATCCGGCGAGATTACCCTGTAAACCTGCCACACAGACAGCAAGTGGGCGTATGCGACTTCCCCATCGGGGATACATCGCATACGCCCACCTTTATTTTCTGCCGTTTCTAAAACGACCCAAGGGTTGCTTCCTAAATCTTGGAACTCACATACCTGCCTTCTTACGAGTTAGACTGTCAGGATTCACCGCGTTTTTTTCTTGATTTTTCCTACTGTCAGCAACCGACTTCTCAGTAGCTTCCCGCAACTGATTTGCTTGGGCGGGTTGCCCCTTTTGCTCCTTCTGCGGCAAGAGAAGGGTCGCCTCCGGCTGGCGCGAGGCTTTCTGTGCAGGTACTGTGTCGACGACCTGGCACAACGAGTCATTGCCATGAACTGTGCTATCCGCCTTCCCCTGTTTTGCCTGCTCTGCCATTGCCTCGCGCAAGGCCTGTGCCCTTTGCGCGGCCAACAACGAGTCACGCTCGTTCTTCGCCTGTCGTTGTTCTTCCCTCAAGCGTTTGGCTTCCTGGTCTTTCATGTAGGCATTGACAATGGGGTCATCGTCAAGCTGATCCATTTTAGCAAAAGCTGCCTTCACCTTCTTGAGATGCTTGCGGTCACGTCTGCCCCTTTTGTCAAGCATGTTGGCAAAGTCAAAGCTGGCAATGCCCTTGGGTGCCGCAGCCGCTCCCTCCCGGATGGCCTGCTGCAAACCGCCCGCCATGTTCTCATTGGCCCGGTTGGAACCGTCCTTTCCCCACACGGTCACCTCGCGGAGCGACTTGCCGCTGGGAATGAGGAATGTGGTGTCGCCCACCTCCTTCAGCGAAAGCTTGGTCATCAGATAGCCCGCCTTGTAGACGCGAAGCGTGTCGAAATCCTTGGGGATGCGCACTATGCCCCGATAATTGGTGCTGTCACGGTAGCCATCCTTGGTGGTCACAACGGCCTTGCGGATAGGTACGCGGGTCTCCATGTCAGCCACGACAAACTTACGCACGGTCCGGTCAGGGACTGGAGCCACCCGCTTCACCTCTTGGGCAAGCAACGCCAAAGAGGGCAACAAAAGCAAAAACAGACAGACTAAACGCTTCATTTTTGCAAAAGTAATATTTTCAAATGTCTTCTTTTGCCTTCCTTATCATCTTTTATGTTATTTAATCTTAATGAAGCGAGATGGGACGGATGGTCACTGGCAGCGTTAGCATAGGCAAAAGAAAAGGTTCGCCTGGCTGACGAACCTACATACCTTTTCCTCACTCACGAACTCCTGCCTTCATTCATCGTGGAAAACAACTGGAAAATTCGGCCCAACGGCCGCACAGATCGGCAATGGACGGGAAGAGCACATGCGCTCCCTCATCTCTCAGAGCCTTATCGGGCAACGGGCCACTGTTCACCGCTACCGTGAAGCAACCCGCCGCAACGCCGGCACGAACCCCTAAGGGAGCGTTCTCCACGACGACACCTTCCACGGGCTGTAAGCCGCCAGCCTTCTGCAATCCCATCAGATAGGGATCGGGATTGGGCTTTCCTCGCTTGACGTCGTAGGCCGTCACGATGTGCCGCTCGTCCAGGAAATCGCCAAAGTCATGGAGCAATCGCTGGATGAGGGGGCGCTGGCCAGAGCCTGTCACCACGCCTATCTGCAATCCTGCATCGTGAATCTTCTGCATCAACGGACGCACGCCATCAAAAATGTTGGCCTCTCCCATCTCATGAAAAATGGCCGTCTTCACATCATAAATGCGTTGCGCCTCCTGTTCCGAGATTTCCTCCCCTTTCTGTTTCTTGACAAAGAAGCGTATGGTGTCAATGCCGCGAGCGCCCTCCGTGGCGTAAGCGTCTGCCGCCGTCATGACCAGTCCAAACTGCGCCATGGCTTTCTGCCAGGCAATGGCATGATGGGGCATGGAGTCATAGAGCACGCCATCCATGTCGAAGAGAACCACGCGGAACCGCCTTGAGGTCTTAACGCCTTGCGCTTCAGCACGGTCAAAATACTTGTTTAAAGCTTCCTGTATCATTGTAAAAATAGGCATGGTTGGCGAGAAGCGTTCTTGCCAACTTGATCAAAACACAAGCATTCACCCCCATGGGCAGCTTGCAGATGTTTTCAAGAAGAGCCATTCCCGCACTTGCGTTAAGGAATGGCTCTTCATCATGTATGCTTGCGTGGGGCGGTGGACCGTCAGCAACGGTCCGTCACCTGCCACGCCAATGTTTGCTTACTTCTCCTGGGCGAGACGCTCCTGGATGGCCTTGCTCTCAGCCTCATAACCAGGCTTGTTGAGCAGGGCAAACATGTTCTTCTTGTAAGCCTCCACACCCGGCTGGTTGAAGGGATTGACCTCCTCCAGCAGGCCGCTGATGCCGCAAGCCTTCTCGAAGAAATAGATGAGCTGGCCGAGATAATACTCGTTGAGTTTGGGCACGCTGACACGGATGTTGGGCACACCACCGTCGACGTGAGCCAGACGAGTGCCGAGTTCAGCCATCTTGTTGACATCGTCCACACGCTTTCCCTCGAGGAAGTTGAGACCGTCCAGATTCTCGTCGTCGTGGGGGAAGAGCAGCTTCTCGTTGGGCTCCTCCACAGAGATGACTGTCTCGAAGATGGAACGCTCGCCGTCCTGGATCCACTGTCCCATGGAGTGCAGGTCGGTCGTGAAGTCACAAGCGGCGGGGAAGATGCCCTTGTGGTCCTTGCCCTCACTCTCTCCATAGAGCTGCTTCCACCACTCAGCGATGTAGTGGAGCTTCGGCTGGAAGTTGGCCACAATCTCAATCTTCTTGCCAGCCTGCGTATAGAGTGCCTGGCGCACAGCAGCATACTGGGCGCTGATGTTGTCGGCGTAAGCCACATCGGAGGCAGTAGCCTTCTCCATGTCCTGCGCACCCTTCACCAGGGCCTTGATGTCGAAGCCGGCGACAGCGATGGGCAGCAAGCCCACCGGCGTGAGGACAGAGAAACGGCCGCCCACATTGTCGGGGATGACGAAAGTCTTGTAGCCCTCCTTGTCGGCAGCGGCACGAGCGGCGCCCTTGTGTGCATCGGTAACAGCCACGATGACATCCTTGGCAGCCTCCTTGCCCAACTGCTCCTCGCACTGCCTCTTCAGCAGACGGAACGTGAGCGCAGTCTCGGTGGTCGTGCCCGACTTCGAGATGTTGATCACGCCAAACTTCTTACCCTTCAGGTAAGCGGTGAGCTCTGCGAGGTAGTCCTCGCCGATATTGTTGCCGGCAAACAGGATTGTCGGATTCTTCTTATCGCCAACCAGCCAAGCGAAGCTGTTGCCCAGAGCCTCGATGACAGCGCGTGCGCCAAGATAGGAACCGCCGATGCCGGCGACCACCACCACCTCGCACTCCTTGCGCAGCGTGTCAGCCACAGCCTGCACACTGTCGAGAAACTCATCGGAGATCTCTGTGGGCAAGTGGAGCCATCCCAGGAAATCATTGCCTGGGCAAGTTCCTTTTTCCAATGCCTCTTGAGCCTCTTTCACTTTCGATTCATAGCCCTCAACGACCCCTGCGTTCAGGAATTGAGCGGCTTTCGTAATGTCTAATTTGATATTTTCCATTGTTATCTGAAACTATCTGTTAATAACTTAATCTCTATTTGAGGGTTGATGCGCTCGTAAAGAATGTTGTACACCGCATCGAGGATAGGCATGTTGACGTGCATGTGCCGGTTGATTTCCTTCATGCACTTCGTGCCGTAATATCCCTCGGCGATCATCTCCATCTCTATCTGCGCTGTTTTCACGGAGTAGCCTTTTCCAATCATCGTGCCAAAGGTCCTGTTGCGCGAGAAGTTGGAATATCCCGTCACGAGCAAGTCGCCCAGGTAGACGCTGTCATAGATGGAGCGCTGTATGGGGTGGACGGCCGTCAGGAAGCGGTTCATCTCCTGCACGGCGTTGCTCATGAGCACCGCCTGAAAGTTGTCGCCATACTTCAGTCCGTTGCAGATGCCCGCTGCGATGGCATAGACATTCTTCAGCACCGACGAGTATTCGATGCCGATGACGTCGCTCGAAGTCTTCGTCTTGATGAAGTCGGAAGCCAACACCTCTGTGAAAGCCTCAGCCTTGTCAAGATCCTTGCAGCCCACGGTGAGGTAGCTCAACCGCTCGAGCGCCACCTCCTCAGCATGCGAGGGGCCACCGATGCACGCGAGGTTCTCCAGCGGCACATCATAGACTTGGTGGAAATACTCCGAGCACACAAGGTTCTCATCGGGCACGATGCCCTTGATGGCCGTGACGATAAACTTGTCGCGGATGTTGGTCTTCAGCTTGCGGAGATGGTTCTTGATGTAAGGAGACGGCGTGACAAAGACGAGCGTGTCATACTCCTTGACAATCTTGTTGATGTCAGAGGAAAAGCAGATCTCATCGACATCAAAATGAGCCGATGTCAAATAAGCCGGGTTGTGCCCCAGTCTCTTGAAATCCTCAATACGGTCATCGCGCCGCATGTACCATCCGATGTGATGGGTATGCCCCACGATAATCTTGGCTATGGCCGTGGCCCAAGACCCTCCACCTATGATAGCTGTTTTTCCTACGTTGTACATAAGCCCTAAGACTCTAAGCCGTCTCCCTTTGTGAAAAGGGAAATCCGGCTGATAACACTATGGCGAGAGCCCGCGAAGGGCCCTCACCCGCGAAGCTTATTCTCTGGCCGCCGCCCCGTCTATCCACTTCTGGATATCGTCGAGCGAAGGCTTCTCGTAGCCCAGCTTATATTTCTTGTTAATCTCGCCCAACTTCTGCTGCAGTCCTTGCGCCTTCTGGCCCTTGATGTCAGAGATGAGGTTGAAGCCAGCCTTGCGCAACACGTACACCCAGTCCTCAGGCACGCCCAACTCCGCCCAGTCCTTGACCGATGTCTGTGGCATCTTGGCCTCGGGCTTGAGCTGCGGGAAGAGCATCACCTCCTGAATGTTCTCCTTGCCAGTCATGAGCATGACAAGACGGTCGATGCCGATGCCGATGCCACTGGTAGGCGGCATGCCATACTGCAAGGCGCGCAGGAAGTCGTGGTCGATGATCATGGCCTCGTCGTCGCCCTTGTCGGCAAGCTTCATCTGGTCGACGAAGCGCTGCTCCTGGTCGATGGGATCGTTGAGCTCCGAGTAGGCGTTGGCCAGCTCCTTGCCGTTGACCATCAGCTCAAAGCGCTCGGTCAGCCCAGGCTTGGAGCGGTGCATCTTGGTGAGCGGCGACATCTCCACAGGATAGTCGGTGATGAACGTAGGCTGGATGAATGTGCCCTCGCAGCACTCGCCGAAGATCTCGTCGATGAGCTTGCCCTTGCCGGCAGTCTCGTCCACGGTCTCTATCTTCAGCTTGTTGATGGCGATGTCGCGTATCTCCTCCTCGCTCAGTCCGTTGAGGTCATAACCGGTCTTTTCCTTGATGGCATCGAGGATGGGCAGGCGCTTGAAGGGAGCCTTGTAGCTGATGGTCTTGCCCTGATACTCCACCTCATCGGTGCCATTGACGGCCACGCAGATGGTCTCAAGCAACTCCTCGGTGAACTTCATCATCCAGTTGTAGTCCTTATACGGCACATAGAGCTCCATGCAGGTGAACTCGGGGTTGTGGAACTTGTCCATGCCCTCGTTGCGGAAGTTCTTGCCGATCTCATACACACCGTCGAAGCCACCCACAATGAGACGCTTGAGATAGAGCTCCGTGGCGATGCGCATGTACATGTCGATGTCGAGCGCATTGAAATGCGTGATGAAGGGGCGTGCCGATGCGCCACCGGGGATGTTCTGGAGGATGGGTGTCTCCACCTCGGTGTATCCGTGCTTGTCAAAGAAGGCACGCATGGTGCGCAACACGGTGGCTCGCTTGGCGAACGTGTCCTTCACACCGTCGTTGACGATGAGGTCCACATAACGCTGGCGCGCGCGCATCTCGGGGTCGTCAAACTTATCGTAAGCCACACCGTCCTTATACTTCACGATGGGCAGCGGCTTCAAGCTCTTGCTCAGCACGGTGAGCTCCTCCACATGCACCGAGATCTCTCCCATCTGCGTACGGAAGGCGTATCCCTTGACACCGATGATGTCACCGATGTCCAGGAGCTTCTTGAATACCTTATTATATAAATCCTTGTCCTCGCCAGGGCAGAGGTCGTCACGTGAGACATAGAGCTGGATACGTCCCTTGCCGTCTTGCAACTCAGCAAAGGAGGCCTTGCCCATGATGCGCTTGCCCATCAGTCGGCCTGCGATGGTGACCTCCCGTTTCTCGTCGTCCTTGAAGTTAGCCTTGATGTCCTCACTGGTGGCGTTCACGGGAAACTCGGCGGCGGGATATGGGTCGATGCCCATGTTGCGCAGCTCCTGCAGGCTTTGGCGGCGGCCAATCTCCTGCTCACTTAACTCTAAAATGTTCATAATACCTTACTATCGAATATATTCTTACAGTGTGCAAAGTTAATAAAAAACTATTGAAACTCTTTTCTTTTTAATAATAAATAACCTCAGCCAAGAGCCGATGGCTGGTTGGTGACGGGTGACGCAAGGACAAGCAAGCAGGTTAACGGGTGTTAAATCATGGTGAAAAACTTGGAAGCAATGGGCAAACTATATATCTTTGCAACATCAAAATGATATTATAACAACAACAATATTCACCCTAACACATTCTATTATGGAAACAACAAAAAACACCCAGGAGCAGCGTCCGCACACCACCAGCGGCGAACGCAATTTCGAAGGCTTCACCGCCAACGGTTTCGCCGTCCTCGCCACCCTGATCATCCTGACGCTGGCCGCTGGCGCTTGGCTGGTGCAAGGCATCCTGGAGGAGAACGCCATAACCTGTACCGCGAGTGCAATCCTCCTGCTGTGCCTGATGGTCTGCTTCACGGGTTTCGTGCAGCTGGAGCCCAACGAGGCCCGTGTCATGATGTTCTTCGGCAAGTACAAGGGCACGTTCAAGCGGGTAGGCTTCTTCTGGGTCAACCCCTTCATCAACACCAAGCGCCTCTCGCTCCGCTCGCGCAACATCGATGCCGAGCCCATCAAGGTCAACGACAAGCAGGGCAACCCGGTGATGATCGGTCTCGTGCTGGTGTGGAGACTGAAGGACACCTACAAGGCCATGTTCGAGATCGACTCGCAAACCATGGCCCGCAGCACCGCCTCCGTCGGCACTGACGTGAAGAGCATCATGGATGCGTTTGAGAACTTCGTGAAGATCCAGAGCGACGCGGCGCTCCGCCAGGTGGCCGGCCTTTACTCATACGATAACAATGAGACCAGCGACGAGGTGACGCTACGCGGCGGTGGCGACGTGATCAACAAGCAGCTGGAGGAGCGCCTGACCGAACGGCTCGACATGGCGGGCATCGAGATTGTGGAGGCCCGCATCAACTACCTGGCCTACGCGCCCGAGATCGCAGCCGTGATGCTGCGCCGTCAGCAGGCCGATGCCATCATCGCCGCTCGCGAGAAGATCGTAGAGGGGGCCGTCGGCATGGTGAAGATGGCGCTTGACAAGCTCTCGGCCGAGCAGGTGGTGGAGCTCGACGACGACAAGAAGGCGACGATGGTGTCCAACCTCCTGGTGGTGCTCTGCGGCGACGACTCCGCACAGCCCGTGGTCAACACCGGCACGCTGAACATGTAAAAACACCTGCATCCAACAATGGTTAAAACTACCAAGAGTTTTGTGCTCAGGCTCGATGCCGCCACGATGCAGGCGGTGGAGAAATGGGCTGCCGACGAGTTTCGGTCCACCAACGGCCAACTGCAATGGATCATTGCTGATGCCTTACGACGCAACCGCCGGCTGCCCAAGCATGCCCCATCGGCACCTCCATCTACCGACGAGACTGGAAAAGGTACAGAAGACAACACAAACTTGACATGAAACAACTGATACTTGACACCCGTCACATCACGCCCACTGGCGACAAGAAACGTCCGGTCGTGGTGCACCCCACCCTCGCAGGCCGTCTGCTCAACTCATTCTTCGCGGCCGTCCTGGTGCTCGTGGCCATCGTACGGCTGTGCGACCACGACCAGGCTCACACTTTTCACTTTTACCTGGAGCTGGCCATCCTGGCCCTGGGTGCGGTTGTCTTTGTCCGAAATGCTGCTCGGGGCGAACACCCCGAGGACAGCCTTGACACCGACGAGTACACCAACCTTCAGCAGTATGCGCTCTACATCTGGAAGATCCGCCTGCAGAACTGCTGCCTCTGCCTGGCCTACATCGGCTTCTGCCTCGGTGATGTCAGCACGTTGCTGGTATATGCAGGCTTGGCATTCCTGGCGCTTTTGTTTCTGGCGAAGTGGTACTTCAACCAGCAGATCAAGCAGGCCGCACACTTGACGCCCGACCTCCAGCTGGGGCCTCGCGTGGAGGTGACGCTGGGGCTCAGCGACCTCGCCCGCAAACTGGAACTGGCCACGCTCTGCTCCATGGTCCTGGCCATCGGTGTGGCGCTGTGGGTGGGCCTGTCGAGCTACATCGGCGGCCATCACGCCGGCATGTGGATCTGGAGCGCCGCCCTGGTGTTCTCCGCAGTGGGCGTGACCTTCTCGCTGCGCAAGATGATGCGCCAGCCCATCAGCCTGGCCGACCAGGCGGAGGCCGACGAGGTGATGCGCGACCGCTGGATCATACCACTTGTGGGGCTCTGCCTCAACCTCTTGTGCACCACAGGACTCGTCTTGGCCTATCTTTTCATCTGACCACAAGGCACCCCCCAATACAGCACCAATCCCCCTCTTCCGCAAGACACGCGGAGGAGGGGGATTGGTCGTTTGGCGCTACCGTTTACGCTCTCTGCCCAGAGATTTATTCCTTGTTGCGATGGAAGGGGAAACGCAGGCGCGGAGGCGCAAAGCGCAGGCGGCGCTGTTTGCGGCTGTCGCCCTCGGGCTTGCCGTCACTGCGCGCCACGATGATGAGGATGACAGCCGAGAGGATGAGCACGATGCCTATGGCAAGGCGCAACGAGAAACTCTCCGCGAAGACGAGGCATCCGATGAACACGGCCGTGACGGGCTCCAGCGCGCCCATGATGGCCGACGGGGTGCTGCCAATGTTCTTGATGGCTATGTTCATGAAGAAAAGGCTCAGTACCGTGGGCAACAGGGCCAGCTGCACGGCGCAGCCCCACTGGCGCGCGCCATGAAGCCACTGCAACGGATTGCCCGACGCCAGCGAGAAGGCGAGGATGGAAAGCAGGCCGCCCAACACAATCCAGAAGGTGAACTTCACGGGCGAATAGGTTGTGGTCCATTGGTTCACTGCGATAATGTAGAGGGCGTAGAGCAACGAAGACAGCAACACCAGCGCCACGCCGACGGCCGACAGCGTGGTGCTACCGTCGCCCCGATAGAGCAGCCCGATGCCCAGCGTTGCCAAGGTGATGGACAGCGCCGTGGGCCACGTGACGTGCTCATGGAAGAAGGCCACCATCAGCACAGCGGTCATGATAGGGTAACTGAAGAGTATGGTCGATGCAATGCCAGCGTCCATGTAGTGGAAACTGACATAGAGCGTGGTGGACGAAAGACCAAACAAGCTACCCAGCACGATGAAGCGAACGGCATGTCCCCACCTCACGCGAAAGCCCTCGCCCCGTAGCGCCATCCATGCGGCAAAGAAAACCAGGGCCAGCGCATACCGGTAAAACAGGACCGATCCGGAGCTGATGCCGTCTTGATACAAATAAAGCGTGCCCAGCGGATTGGTGCCATAGAAGATGGCAGCCAGCACACCAGCCACATAACCCTTCACTTTTGAGCTCATTGTTTTTTTAACGTTTACTTTATTAAATTACACCAAAGCGCTATGTTTTTCTGTTGTTCGGCAAAGTTAATCATTTTCCACATGTTAACAAGCAAGAATTATGATTTCTTGCGAACATTTCTCTTTTACGGTGGGTTCTATAAATTACCACCTTACACCTATTCCGCCCCTTTCCTATCGTTTGCAACATTTTAAAAATATGGAAAAAATCTCAAAAGAATCTTGCATCCTTTTAAAAAAAAACATATATTTGCAAATGATTAAGAAAAGTCAAAACTCAAATTAAAAACCAATTAAAGAATTAACTAAACCTAACCGCCTATGAACAACGTGCCCGTATCGGTCGTTATGCCCGTCTACAATGCCACAGCGCACATCAAGGAATGTTTGGACAGCATCTTGTGCCAGACGTTTCACGACTTTGAACTGCTCATCGTGGATGATGGTTCTACGGACGACACGAGCGAAATCATCAAGTCGTATGATGACCAACGCATCAAGTTGGTAAATAACCACCATGATTATATAGCCTCCAGCAACCTCTTGCTTTCCCAAGCCAAGGGCAAGTACATCGCCCGAATGGACAGCGACGATATCATGATGCCCGACCGCCTTCGCTTGCAATATGAGTACATGGAGCAGCATCCGGAAATAGACATCATAGGAGGTTGCATCGAATATTTTGGCACATCCCAGGGCGTTTACAAGCCTGCGCTTGGAGACCTCTCTCTTTATGATCTGATGGATGGATGCTGCGTGGTGCATCCCACCGCCTTCATCAGAAATGCATCCTTTAAATCCCACCACCTTCGCTATCGCAAGGAAAACATCTACGCCGAAGATTATGGGCTTTGGGCGGAGGCTGCTGATTGTGGGCTTAGAATCAGGAACCTGGATGCCATGATGACGAGATACCGAACCAGCAACTCGCAAGTCACCAGTGTAAAGAAGCGTGAACAGCAGATAGCCTCAAACGCTATTCACCGTTGGATCGCATCCAAAATCGTCGACGACATGGCGCAAGAAATACCATCTTACACCCATCGTCCCAAAGGGAAGACTTTGACCGCCATCATTCCCTGTTATAATGAAGGTGAAGAATTGGAAAACACATTAAAGAGCATTCGCGACACAGTAGGGCGGCATGTGCTGATCACGGTGGTGGATGATTGTTCTTGCGACCAGTTTGACTATGAGAAAATAGCGCTGAGGTATGACGCCCGATACGTAAGAAACAACAAGCGCATTGGCCCTGCCGGCTCCAAGGAAAAAGGTGTCAGGCTGTGTGAGACGGAATACTTCATCATTTTCGATGCCCACATGCGGTTCTATCAGCAGAATTGGCACCAAATCATCCTTGACGAACTTAACAAAAGCCAGCGCCAGTTGCTCTGTTGCCAAACAAAAGTGCTATCCAAGCAAGACGGCATTGTGCGAGAGAAGGATAGCGCACATGCGTATGGGGCTTATTTGCACATGGGACTTGACACACTTATTCCTGCTGTTCGTTGGAATTGCAATCCTCACAAGGCCACAATTAAGCAGGGAATCATTCCTTGCGTATTGGGTGCTTCCTACGCCTCGTCTGTAAGCTATTGGAGAGAGCTTAAAGGCTTGGAAGGCTTGTTGGGATATGGGAGCGAAGAACCCTACTTGAGCCTAAAAGCTTGGCTGAGCGGCGGACAATGCAGATTGTTAGACCAAATTGTGGTGGGACATATATATAAGGAGAACTCTGGCAGCCTCAGGGCCTATAGCACGTATGTTTACAACCACTTGCTCATCTCCGAAACGCTCTTCCACACTTCTCTCCAGTGCAAGGTAAACCTGTCTGCAAAAATCCAAGGTGTGCGATATTTCAATCACGCCACTACTCTTTTGGAGAAGAACAAGAGTCTCATAGCCTCGCTGAAACGCTATTATGCCAAGCACTTCGACATGGATAAAGTGGGAAAGGTCATGGACATGAACCACATCATCTCCAAAGATGCGCAGAACCTTTTGGATGCGGGATATGGCAGGATGGACGACATATTGAGGCTCGCGGAAAATGCTGAGAAAGACATTCACAATTATGGCTTGCGCAATGGTCTAACGGGCACCGCACTCTTGTTTGGCCTGTACTACAAATGCACGCAAGACAAAGCATACATCGGGAAAGCACGCTCGATCCTGCATGACTTGCAAACTTATTATGCCCAAGAAGGTTTGCCCCTTTCATTCGACAACGGAATGATGGGCATCGGATGGTCAATGTGTTACCTTACGGATTTAGGTATTCTGTCAAGCTACGAGACTAAGGAATTCTTGCGTCAGATAGACGATAATATCAATATCATCGACCCAAGACAGGTGAATGATGTGGAAATAATCAGTGAATTGGCTTTATATTGCTATTCACGTTTAGGTTGCTGCCGAAGGCACCATCTTGGCCATGGTCTTTCAGAACACGTCATCTCAGCATTGAGGAAGACTTGCAACAAATGGCGAGAGACTTCCGCTTACGCAAGACTGAATTATCGAAAGCAGTTTGCCATGGATATTATGAGCTTATACAACAAGACATCATGGGGCACGACGACATGCGACATCAAAGATATCTACAAGTTGCCGACTTGCCTGCCTAAAGACGAGGCCTATTGGGATTTTGGCTTGGACGGCTACATCGGTTACGGAATAAACATTTTGACCACTAAACTCAAGTTATCATGAATTTCAGCAAATACCTATTTGTTTTAAGAAAGGGCTTTTGCAGTTTAATCTACAGTTGCAAGACGGATGCCGTTTCGGCCATTGATAACCAGTTGGCGGATCTCATTGAAAGCGGCCAACTCGATTACTTGGAGCAGAAACATCAAGATTTCTTTGCGTTTCTGAAACGTGAAGGATTTATCGTGGAGGACGACGTGGATGAGTGTGACGACATCATCAACGCATGGAAGAAAGAGGAACAAGGTCCCACCCTGTCCATTTTCATCAACCCCACTATGGATTGCAATCTCAGATGCTGGTATTGCTACGAAAAGCATGTGCCAAAATCCATGATGCAACAAGATGTCATCGACTCCATCTTGAAATTGGCTACTCGGGAAATCACCACCAAGAACATCAAGTGGCTAAGCCTCTCGTTTTTTGGCGGAGAACCTTTGCTCGGCCTTGACGCCGTGATTATACCACTGCTTAAAGCTGTAAGCGACCTGGCACAAAAGAATGACGTGATTGTTCAAGTCAGCCTTGTTACCAATGGCGTCTTGCTTACGAAGAAGAATGTAGCCCGTCTCCAATCTCTTCCTGCCGGCAAGCAACTAACCTGTCAAGTAACCTTGGACGGCAACGAGCTGTTTCATGACAAGACCAAATGCTTCAGCAATGGCGTGGGAACATACCGCAAGATCCTGCAAAACGTGAAGGATGCGCTGAAGTCTGGTGTCCACATAACCTTGAGATTTAACACAACCGCTGAGAACTTGCTTTCCTATGCCGATGTGTTGGATGACTTGAAGGACATTCCTACGGAGGAAAGAAGTCTGTTAGCCATTGACTTCCAGCACGTTTGGCAAGACGATGACGAAGGCACCATGACGTATATGGATCGGCAAGAAAAGCTCCGCGAGCGGTTTGTGGACAAAGGCTTTACGGTAAACGAACTGAAGCACATAGACAACAGCCGTTGCTATGCCGACCGAAAGAGCCACTACACCATCAACTACAATGGTGATGTGTTCAAGTGTACCGCACGAGAATTTTCATCCAACAATAGAGAGGGGGTGTTAACCACAGAAGGAGAAGTACAGTGGAACGCGAAGAATGAGAAGCGCGAAGAACTTAAGTATGGAAACGACTTTTGTCATCAATGCAACATCTTTCCGATTTGTCATGGCGGATGCAGCCAGTTCAAAATGGAGACTATGGCCATCGGCGATTGCATCCGAGGCTACAGCCCAAAGGACAAGGAGAAAATTGTGAATGACAGGGTGGATTACATCATTTCTAACAAAATCAAAAATCAATCATTATGAACAATCTAAAGAACCTGGAGACCTTGTTGGCAAAACAAGGCTTCGTTCCCTTGGAGGAGACGAAAGAGGGATTGCTGAGGGGTGGGTTTGCCGCTGTGACGCAAGCACTTCTTAACAATTGTAAGTGCAACACACTTCCGAACAATTGCACTTGTGACAGCAATAATTGCAGTTGTCCTCCACAGAGGCCCAACAATTGTATCTGTAACAGCAATAACTGCGACTGCTTTAAAACAGTGGCTGTTCCCACGCCCGCTCCGACGACTTTGGCTCCGCCCAAGACGACTACTACAGGCATGGGCTTCATGTTTGGATTTTAACTAACATCACTTAACCTGTTCCACCTCGGCCTTGAAAGGCTAAGGTGGAACATAACAAAACATTGTATGAGAAGACTTTTCTTACTCTTGTTTGTCTTTACATCCTCCTTGGCCTTTGCGCAAAAGTATCATATAGAAGGTTTCATTAGAGACTCCTTTACAAAGGAAGACCTCGATTCTGCAAAAGTGACGCTCATGAGCATGGACAGCACGGTCGTGGAGACCTTCCCGGCAAAGCGTTTCGGTTGGTGGCAAGTCTATCGCGACATTAAGGCTCCAGGGAAATACATCATGAAATTTGAGAACAAAGGATATTATCCCGCCTACAAGAATGTGAACTTCAAATACACGAAATACCGGCACACGGGTGATTCGTTTGGCGAGATACTGATGCACAAGATCCGCATGAAGAAAGAGGTGACGCTGAAGGAGGTGGTCGTGACGGCAACCAAGCTGAAGATGGTGATGCGCGGCGACACCATCGTCTACGATGCCGACGCTTTCCAGCTGAGCTCCGGTTCGATGCTCGACAAGCTGATTCGTCTCCTCCCCGGCGCACAGCTTGAGCCTGGTGGCGAGATTTACATCAACGGACAAAAAGTGGAAAGCCTGCTCGTAAACGGTGAGAACTTCTTCAACGGCGACCCGAAGGTCGCCTTGGACAACCTCCCACACTACATGGTCGACAAGATCAAGGTGTACCGCAAGATGGACGAGCGCCTGATGGTCACCTCCGACTTGCGCACCTTGCGAAAAGACCAGCTTCCCCTGGTGCTCGATGTCAACCTAAAGAAGGAATACACCTCCTCATGGGTGGGCAACGGCACGGTGGGCTATGGCACCGACCACCACCATGAGGCGCGCCTGTTCACCATGCGGTTCACCCCCAACTCGCACATCGCCCTGGTGGGCAACAGCAACGACGTGCGCGGCGACAGCTACTACAGTTCTGACGGCAACTGGCAGGAGCCTTACGGCAACCAAGGCGAGATAACGACCCACGAGGTGAAAATCGACGGTATGCTGCGCGACGAGGACAAGAAGTGGAAGCTGTCGGACCAGCTCTCGCTGAAAGCGCAGAAGCGCGAAAACTACAGCAAGACATCGACCACCATGTTTTTGGGTGACAACGTGTACAGCCGTTATCTCTACAACAGCACCAACAAGAACATCAAGGTGGCCTTCAGCGGCACCAACAACTACACGCCCTCCAATCTATTCACTCTCAGCTTCACGCCCAAGGTCAGCTATTACCATTATGACAACCGCTACACAAGCACATCGGCCGACTTCAACCGAGAGTTGGCCGAGCACTACATGGGCGAGGCCTTGGACAGTCTGTTTGGCGGCAACCTGGAGAGCGAATACCGCAAAATCCTCATCAGTTCACTGAAGAATCGGTATTACGGCAAGGGCAACGAACTGACCACGGAAGGCACGATAACCTCATCTTACAGAATCAGAGACGACCGGCTGAGCTGGTCGCTGTCCGGATACTACAACAACAAGAAAAACCGTAGTCTGAACGACTACGAGCGGGTGGAGAGCACCAATGGCATGACACGTTTTTCCTACACGCCTCAACGCAACTACCAATATGAGGGCAGTGTAGCATACCAATATATGCTCGATTTCCCGAAAATTCTGTTTTTTGCCACACCGCAATACGGCTTCAAGCAGTCATATGCCTCAGACAGCCGTTGGTACCACATGCTCGACGGAACGCAGGCGTCGGCATGGGGTCTTGACCAACTGTACTCCAACCGCGACTCCATTTCACAATACATTGATTATTCCAACAGCTACCGCTCGCAAACATGGAACAAGACCAACACTTTGGGACTTGACCTTTCCTTCTATTTCAAACGCGAAGACTACAAGAACATCACGCTTGACCCTTCCATACAGTTTCGTAACGTGTATGACCGCATCAGCTATACTCGCGCCCAGACAGACACCACCATCCGCAGGTCTCGCTGGTTGGTGGAGCCCTCGGTTTCCTTGCGCATCGACGCCAACACGGGCAACAACTTGGAGTATCACTGGAGATTCAATTACCAGTTGCGTAACCAACAGCCTTCCCTGCTCTACGCCGTGAACTACCGTGACGACGCGACACCCCTGCTCGTGCGCGAGAGCGGCTACAACCTGCCCAACGCCCACCAGCACACCGCGTCGTTCAGCTACGAGCGCAAGATGATCAAGCCCCAGCATTTCTTCAACACGTCGCTCACCTACCGGCTGTGGCAGAACATGCTGTGCCAGTCGATGCGCTACGATGTCAACACGGGTGTCACGACCTATCGTCCCGACGTTATTGCCGGCAACTGGGAACTGAGCGGACAGGCCCGTTACCAGATGCCGCTCGACAAGAAGCGCAAGGCATGGAGGCTAACCACGCAGACCAACCTCAACTACCACAACTTCCGAGACTATCTCAACACCATAAACACCACCGCGTCACAGGTGAGCTCGGTCAGGAGGTTCCAGGCTACCGAGCGGTTGCAGCTGGGTTATTATCGCAATTACTACTCGCTGACCGCCTCGGCCAATGTGACCTACAACCACTCGGAGAGCGACCGCTTTGCCACGCTCAACGCCTTCGACTTCAACTACGGCATCAACTACGGCATGCCACTGGTTTGGGGCATCGACTTCTACACCACCTTGAAGATGTACAGCCGCCGAGGCTATTCGGACGACAAGTACAACACCGACCAGTTTATCGTCAACTTCAAGTTGGGCAAGGACATCTTCAAGGGCAAGGCACGCCTAAAGTTCGAAGTGTTCGACCTACTGAACAAGATGTCGAACTACAGCTACACCATCAACGCACAGATGCAGCAGGAGACCTACACCAACCTGCTCCGTCGCTACGCCATGCTGAGCCTGACATTCCGATTCAGCCAAAAGAAGAAACACACCAAATAGCCGTCAATCATCGCTGCCGCTTGTCACCTCACGTGGCAAGCGGCAGTTTTGCATATCATGAAAAGGAAACTGATTTTCACCCGCCAGTTTGATCAGATGGACTGTGGCCCGGCCTGCGTTCGCATGGTCGCCTCGGCCCATGGTCGCGACTATCCCCTGAGCTACCTGCGCACACTGAGCCACCTGACACGCGAGGGCGTGAGCGTGGCAGGCATCCGCGATGCCCTGAAGGTCATCGGCCTGGCGAGTGCTTCCTTTGAACTTCCATTGGAACAACTGCGCACCAATTGTCCTTTGCCAGCCATCCTCCATTGGGAACAAAACCATTTCGTGGTGCTCTACAGAGTGAGCAAAGGGCGCTTCAGCGGGAAATGGAAATACCATGTCGCCAATCCGGCATTTGGCAAGCAGACGCTAAGTGAGGTCGACTTTGCCGGCCATTGGCTGAACGGTGACAAGGGTATCGTTGTGGTCTGCGAGCCTACGGATGAATTCCACAGCAAGGCAGATGTCAAGGAGCGGCACAGCCTATTGCGCTTCGCACACAGGTTTGTGTGGCCCTATCGGTGGGAGATGTCGCAGACAGCCTTGGGCATGCTCTTCGGCATCTTGCTCTCATTGGTAACGCCCTTCCTTACCCAAGCCATGGTAGACGAAGGCATCAACCTCCGCAACATGGGCGTGATTGCCAACATCATGATAGCACAGGTGTTCCTGTTCTTGGGCACATTTCTCATGAGCATGATAGGCAGTTGGGTGAGCCTGTACATGGGCACACGCATCAACATTGACGTGCTGGAGAACTATCTCGGCAAGCTGCTCAAGTTGCCCATGACATTTTTCGACACAAAGAGTATCGGCGATTACCAGCAACGCCTGGGCGACAATGGACGTCTGCAAGGTTTTGTCACATACAACACGATACAGACTTTCTTCTCGCTATTGTCCGTCCCTGTGCTCATGGTGGTGATAGGCTACTACAGCCTGAGAATCCTCCTCGTGTACCTTCTCTTCACATTGGCCTGCACGCTATGGATGATGTATTTCTTCAGGCGACGCAAAGCACTCGACTACGAGCGCTTCAAACTAAACGCGCACAACCAAAACAAGATGTACGAGCTGATGTCGGGCATTACCGACATCAAGGTGAACACCTTTGAAGATTACAAAATCAACGAGTGGCATGAGCTACAGGAGCAGTTGTACAGAATGTCACAAAAAAGCTTGCGGCTGAACCAAATACAAAATGCCGGGTACACGCTCGTGGGGCAGCTGCGCAACATCATCATCACGTTTTGGATTGCCTCCGAGGTGGTCAACGGTGGGCTTACCCTTGGCATGATGATGAGCATATCGAGTATCATAGGACAGATCAACAGCCCCCTGTCACAGCTCATCAACTTCTTGCAACAGTATCAAGACGCCAAGATCAGCCTTGAGCGATCGGAGGAAGTGCACCTATGCAGTCCTGAAGACCACGAGGGCATGGCAGAGTTGAATGCCTCCGCGCCCCAAAACATAGAGTTGCAACATGTCTCGTTCTCCTACACGGGCAGCATTGGCGAGAAAGCGCTTGATGATATCAGCTTCACCATTCCCGCCGGAAAGACGACGGCCATCGTGGGCGAGAGCGGCAGTGGCAAGACAACCTTGATGAAGTTGCTCTTGAAATTCTACAAGCCCACAGCTGGACACATCACAATAGGCAACTACGACCTGGAAGACATCAGCGCAAAGTCGGTGAGAACGGCGTCAGGTGTGGTGATGCAAGACAATTACATCTTCTCCGACACCCTGAAAGCCAACATCGTATTGGGCAACCAGCCCGATGACCAAAAAGTAGACGAGGCATTGGATGCCGCTTGCCTGCGCCATTTCGTGGACGAGCATCCATTGGGTCTTGAAATGAAGCTCGGCAGCGATGGCGTGGGCGTAAGCGGCGGTGAGAAGCAACGCATCATGATTGCCCGGGCCATCTACAAACAGCCGGCATACATCATGCTGGACGAAGCCACCAGCTCGCTCGATGCGGAAACAGAACGACAAATAACAGAGAACCTCAGCGCACGGTGCAAGGATCGCACCATGCTTGTCATAGCACACCGGTTATCCACCGTGAAGAACGCCGACAACATCATCGTGCTACGACACGGAAAAGTAGTGGAAGAGGGGAACCACCAACAGTTGGTGGCGCTGCATGGATACTATTATGAACTGGTCAGAAACCAACTTGAACTGGAAGAGGGATGAGAGAAGAAAGTAATGTCATGAGACTTTTGCTGAAGTATGGCACCACCCTTGTCATTGCGCTCACCTTTGTGGGCGTGGGTGTCATGCTGTCGCAAATATCCATCCGCAACAAGGTTCCCATGCAGATAGTGCTCGAACAGGACGGGAAAATCTACGGATATGTTAACCAATCCAAGCTCATGCAAGGGTCTACCATGATTTGCGCATACACTGAGGATAACGTCAAACTTGCGTTTACGTCTGTCGGCACGTCTCGTTCTCAGATGGTGTTGCTGCACCCAAAAGACAGTACGAGGGTATACCGTTACTTGTCTGCACGGCCTGTCATCACCGCCTACCTGTATGACGGCGAGACACGGCTTATCGAACTGGTGTTTAGAAAATGGAGCAAAAGGTAACCCACCGCATGAAAAACATCATTTTGTTCGTTTCCCATTTGGTCAACGATGACACCATAGGACGTTACCGACGACTTCGCACAGAACTACCAAGTGAGTGCTATGCTGTGGTGTGGCTGATGACCCTGAGCGAGGGGGCTGAAATAGCATGTCCAGATGACGTGAAAATGACAATCATTCGTCCCCATGAACTTCGCGAGTTGGGTTACACGCCCATTGCCAACACGCTTGTGCCAGGCAGTTGCCATTTCCTTCCCTTGCGTTTCTTCCTTGACCATCCCACTTACCGGCAGTATTGGTTCATCGAGTACGACGTGGAGTTCACGGGCTGCTGGCACACATTGCTGAACGACTGTGACACGCATCTTGACGACTACGACCTCCTCGCCTGTCATGTGGAATGGTTTGAAACTGCCAACCGCGACTGGGCCTGGTGGCATCGCGACAACCACTGCGGCTATCCCTTGGAAAAGTGCATCAAGGGGTTTCTACCCATTTGCCGTTACTCAAATGCCGCATTGGCTTGTCTTGACCGATACCTGAAGGGTGGACATTCAGGCCATTCGGAAGTAATGGTGACAACCTGCCTGTATCATCACAGCTTGAAAATAGGCGACATGGGTGGCTCCGGACCATTCACCCCCAACGGCTATCACAACCGATACTACACCAAGGAAGCGGGAGTGAACAATGGCACCATGCGATGGCGCCCTGCTTTCACAAAGGAAGAAGTGAGAGCCACAGGAACAAGAAACATGCTGTTTCATCCGATAAAATAAAAAGCTTATTAGCCCAGCGCCATGATGGGCGCGTGCGGCTAATAAGCTTCCCTGTATTTGTTTTCGTCTTTGTCCTGCAGCATGGAGAGGTAGCTGCGGTAGCGGCTCTCGGCAATGTAATGATCTTCGACTGCCTTGCGCACGGCGCATCCTGGCTCGTGTGTGTGTGTGCAGTTGCTGAAGCGGCAGTCTTTGGAGAACTTGAATATCTCCTTGAAGTAGCTCCCGATCTCCTCGGGCTCCATGTCAAACGACCCGAAGCCCTTGATGCCCGGCGTGTCGATGATCCATCCGTCTCCGCCGGGCATGGCCATCATCTCCGAGAAAGTGGTGGTGTGCATGCCCGTGTCGTGCGCGTCGCTGATGTCGGCCACGCGCGCTTCGGCACCCGGGATGAGCAGGTTGAGCAGCGTCGACTTCCCCACCCCGCTGTTGCCGCTGAGCAGGGTCACGCGCCCACTGAGCAGCTCGCGCAGGGCATCGGTGCCCTCGCCCGTGGCGGCTGACACCTGGCGACACTCGTAGCCCACGGTCTCATAGAGGTGGACCATCATCTCCTGGTAGCGGCGCTCATCATCGCTGAGCAGGTCTGTCTTGTTGAACACCAGCACCACGGGCACCGAGTAGGCTTCGGCCGAAGCCAGGAAGCGGTCGATGAACGTGGTGGCTGTCTCGGGATGGGCCACAGTGACCACGAGGAAAGCCTGGTCGACATTGGCGGCGATGATGTGGCTCTGCTTGGAGAGGTTGGTCGACCGGCGCACGATGTAGTTCCTGCGGTCGTCGATGGCGGTGATGAGGGCCTGCCCCTCGGCATTGACGCTGATTTCCACCCCGTCGCCCACGGCCACGGGGTTGGTGGAGCGTATGCCTTTCAGCCGGAAGTTGCCTTTCACCTTGCTGTCCACCTCACGCCCGTCGTCGGTGAGGACGGTGTACCAGAAACCGGTGTTCTTGATGACTGTGCCGTGCATGGGCTTAGACCGTCATGATCTCTTTCTGCTTCTTGGCCAGCGTGGCGTCAATCTCCTTGACATACTTGTCGTGGAGCTTCTGCAGGTCGCCCTCGGCGTCCTTGCTCTGGTCCTCGGAGAGCCCGTCCTTGACAGCCTTCTTCAACTTGTCCTTCACGTCAGCGCGCACGTTGCGCACCTCGACCTTGGCCATCTCGCCGATTTTGTTACACTGCTTGACCAGTTCCTTGCGGCGCTCCTCTGTGGGTTGCGGCAGGCGCAGGATGACCATCTCGCCATTGTTCTCGGGGGTGACACCCACGCCGCTGTCGAGGATACCCTTCTCGATGTCCTTGATCTGCTTGCGGTCCCAGGGGCGGATGGTGATGGTGCGGGCATCGGGAATCGACACGTTGCCCACCTGGTTGAGGGGCACGCTCTGTCCGTAGGCGTTGACACGCACGCCGTCGAGTATGGCGGCATTGGCACGGCCTGCACGGATGCGGGCCAACTCTTCTTCGAGGAACTTAGACGCCTTCTGCATGCGGGCCTCGGCGTCTTTCAATGTTTGCTTTACGTCTATCATGTGTGTTCTGATTTGTTTTTATCTGCACAAATTTAGGGATTATTTCCTTACGATGCAACTAATTGGGCAAAAAAATCATTTGTCCGGCATCACTCCCGCCACCCGATTGGTGAGGTCGACAAACTGGGCGACGGTGAGCTGCTCGGGCCGGCGGGTCATGATGTCCTGTGCGAAGAAGTCGGCGCCAGGCATCGCGTCCTTGCCGAAGAGGGGCTTGAGCGACACGCGCAGCATCTTGCGGCGCTGGTTGAAGGCGGTCTTCACCACGCGGCGGAAGAGGGTCTCGTCGCACCCCAGGTCGGCCACACCGTTGCGCGTCATGCGGATGACGGCACTCTTGACCTTGGGCGGCGGGTTGAACACGCCCTCGTCGACAGTGAAGAGGTACTCCACGTCATACCACGCCTGTATCATCACGCTCAGGATGCCATAGGCCTTGTTGCCCGGCTCCGAGGCGATGCGCTGGGCCACCTCACGCTGGATCATGCCCGTGCAGCAGGGTATGAGGTCCTTGTAGTCGAGCATCTTGAAGAAGATCTGCGAGGAGATGTCGTAGGGATAGTTGCCGGTCAGCACGAAGGGACGGCCGCCAAACACCTCCCGAAGGTCCATGCGCAGGAAGTCCTCGCCCAGGATCTTACCCTCGAGCTTGGGATAGGTGGCATGGAGGTAGGCCACGCTCTCATCGTCGATCTCCACGGCTTTCACCTCTCGGGGCTTCTCCACGAGGTACTGCGTGAGCACGCCCATACCGGGGCCAATCTCCAGTACAGGTATGTCGGGACAAGCGTCCACGGTGTCGGCGATGCGGCGGGCGATACCGAGGTCGGTCAGGAAGTGCTGACCCAGATTCTTCTTTGGCCTTACTTTTTTCATCTTTCTTGTTGTTGGTTTTGGCGCTTGCGCCTTTCTGATTGCGCAAAATTACGAAATTTTATCCGTTCCACCGCATGGCGAAGGGGGATAAGTGAGCAGGCCAGGGCGAAATGGGCATGAAAAACGGGCGAGCCCGGCCCCATGTCTCGCTACCTTTTCTCTTTCACATGGCCTTCTGTCAATATTTATGGTCGAAAAGTTTGTCACGGATGACCGACGAAATAGAACGCGAAAATCACGTTTTTCATCGGTCGCGCTGCGATTTGCATGGGGTAATTTTGCGATAAAGGGT
>DJOV01000106.1 GCA_002437285.1 Prevotella sp. UBA6429
TCCGCTCTCCATGACAAACTTTTCGACCAAAAAGCATGACAACAATAGCGGTAAAGGCAGGATTACAGTCTTCCTTCGACAACCCTTTGTATTCGATGTTGATTTTCTTGAACTTGGCGTGACAAGACCAAGGACTTGAATGTAAACCCATATAAACCCCAGCCCTTTGAGGGGGAAAGCCCTATCGGGCTGGGTCCCCAGGCGAGCCTTCGTGTCTTATGAGCCGAGCTCACGACACGAAGACTTGCCTGTCTCCCCACGGCTGTCGCCGCCTTTTCCCCTTCAAGGGCTGGCTTTAAACCCAGTTAAACCGCTCACGCGCCATTCATCGGTGCCTGTCCACGGAGTGTAAGCAGCACATCGTGCGAGACATGCGTGAGCGGTTTGCCCAGTTTACATTCCTGCTGCGTGAGCGGTTTACCCAGTTTGTAATTCTACTGCGTGAGCGGTTTAATCTGGTTTATATCGGTTTACATTCAAGTCGCTGGTCTCGTCACGCCAAATTCCGGAAGAGCCAATATTAAGTTCTCTCGCTATCAAAATAGTTTCTTGTGGCTTAAGGATGCAGGTGTAGCTTTGCCAGTTTATAATGTAGATGAACCAACCGTGCCTTTGCTTTTGTCAAGCAGTCGTAATTTATTCAAGCTGTTTATGAGCGATATTGGACTCTTGGCAAGTCTTTATGCTGATGGTATTCAACTTAAGATTCTTGACGACGAACCTTCAATTAATTTTGGCTCGGTGTATGAGAATGCTGTAGCACAAGAGTTTTGTGCTAAGCAATGATAATGTCAAGAAACAAGGAAAGATAACTTGTCTACCGATTTATATGTTGATGTTCATCAAGAAGGAACCGCAAGTTCCAACAAATCATAAAATAGATTTGAGCGGATTGAAATGAAACTCAGGGAACTACAGGTCGCTACTTGTAAAGCATCACGATGCTGCCGGCGGTGATGAGGCAGGCACCGAGGATGGTCTTCAGGTTTACTGGCTCCTTCAGGAAGATGAAGGCGAGGCAGATGGTTATCACCACGCTGAGTTTGTCGATGGGAGCCACACGGCTCACGTCGCCCAGTTGGATAGCCTTGAAATAGAAGAGCCATGACAGTCCTGTGGCGCAACCTGAGAGAATGAGGAATAGCCAGGTATGGCTCGGGATGGACTTGATGCCCGATTGCAGGTTGCCCATGAACACGATGCCCCAGGTGATGAGCAGAATGACGGTGGTACGGATGGCGGTAGCCAAGTCCGGGTTGATGTCTTTCACACCGATTTTGGCGAAGATTGCCGTGAGGGCGGCAAAGAATGCTGAAAGTAATGCATAATACTTCCACATGATGCTGTTTTGTATGTTGTTTGTGATTTATCCAATTATCATTGGTAATTTGTTCTTGATTTAGAAGTTCACCCCGAAGGAGGAACCTACGGCAAGCGTATTCATCCATTCTCCACTATGCTTGCTATGCGATGGCATCAGGTTGTAGTCGAGGAAGAAGCGGATGCCATATTGACCTTTTGCCTTGTATCCGAAGGAGATGCCACTGCCGAAGGAGATGCCGCTGTTCTCTGGCACAATGGTACCGTCGGATAATTTCAACTTCTGGTAATCTATATAACCAGCCAGCAGTTTGCTGCCCACGTTCCATCTGGAGGTGATAGGGTATGAGAAGTAGGGGCCTGCCATCATTGCCACGGCATCGAAGGTATTGTCCTCGGCTACCGAAGCTCCCGATTTCTCCGAAGTGATGATATGTATGTTGGAGGCAGTAAATCGTCCACCCACACCGATGTAAGGATTGAAGAAACAGGCTCCCTCTACGCCGGCCGAACTACCCGAAGAGGTGCGGAAAGCCAAATCCTCGGTTATGTCATAGTGGCTCAGTGGCAGGTTGATGCCCAGGTACACTCCCAGGAAAGAAGGCTTGTCGTTGCGGGAGAAGGTGTCCTTCATGTCGAAATGGTGGATGCCTTTCTCCTTGAAGAGGAGGTCGGCGAGATAATAGCCTAACTCGGTGGAGATGATTCCGATGCCTGCGCCCGTCAGTACATCGCTGAGCCAATGCTTGTTGTTGGCGATGCGCATGAGACCTGTGCCTGTGGCAAAGGTGTAGGCTCCCACCCCCACCCACGGACTGATGTGACCATACTCCTTGGTGAGCATGGTGGCGGTCATGAAGGCAAGGGCGGTATGCCCGGAAGGGAAGGAGTGGTTGTTGCTACCATCGGGCCGCATCACGTTGGTGGTAGATTTCAAGGTGTTGACTACGCTACCCATGATAGCTGCTGAGGCTATGTCGGATACGAGCATCCGGCCCCAGTCGCTGCGTCCCTTCACACCGAAGGCTTTCATGCCCAGCATCACGACACCCGGAAGATACTGGGTATAGTTGTCGAAAGGACGGTGGAACTGTTTCATATAGTCGTTGCGCAGGCTTCTGAAGTGCGTGTCCTCTCCCTTCATGATGAATCCCAAGGCAATCAAAGGGGTGCCCACGAAGGTCATCTGATAGAGTCGGGAGTCGGTGAAATTCCGCTTTTCTCTGGAAGGAAGCGAGAGGACAAGTGAATCCTTGATGGCGCTATCGTTTTCGATGACTATGCTGTCGTTGAAGGTGCCGTTTCCCGCTGCCGAGGCATGCAAGACTCCCCAACTAAATGCGGCAAACAATGATATGATTTTTCTCTTCATGTAAGGATTTTATGTTTATGCCCCGTGGAAGAGGTATTCTTCTTGTATCTTCTCCGCCAGCAGGGTGAAGAGCTTGTCGGTCAGCTCATCCGCCACTTCGATGGCGTGCATCAATAGCTTGTCGGAGAAATCCTGCAAGAGGTCGGCCGCCTTCATCGGGAAGTCTGGGTAGAGCTTCAGGTATTCAGCCTCCATCTCCTTCTGGCGCTGGTCGTTCTCGGCCTCCAACTTGGCGTAGGTCTCCTTGATGACAGGGGCGAAGTCGTTGTAGTGGGTCATGCCGAGCGTCATCACCTTGCGGAACCGCCAGTAGGCGGTGTCGTCGTGACATTCGCCATTGCCGATGTGGGTGTAAAGCTCAGGGAACTTCTTCACGCCTTGGTAGAACGGGAGGAAGATGCCGAGGTCGCCCATGCCGAGAGCCACGTAGGTGATGCAGCCGATGGCTTGCGGCAGCTCCTTGCGTACCTGGATGATGTGGGTCTGGGTGGTGCGGTAGATGCTGACCGGACGATAAGGCTCCTTGCCATTCCCGTGCAGATATGGGTCATGCTCGGTGTTGTCGTAGTGGTAGCGGAATGCCGTGCGCAGGTCGGTGAGCGATATCTTGTGGGCTGCCCGGGCGAAGACAGGGAAGGTGTTCCGGGCGACATCGTTCTGGATGGCTGGCGAGAACATCTGCTGCAAGCCCCACACTCGTGGATAGTTGTAGGTGGTGTCGAGCTTCTCGTCGCGAGAGTAAGCCTTGTGGAAGTCGAACTTCGCCTTTCCGTCCTTGCCTTTCTCTTTTCCGCAGTCCTCAGGATTGTAGAGCCCGTGCTCTGTGGCAAACTCGATGAGGTCGGCGGCTGCCAGGAAGTTGTCCTTGTCGTTCGGGTCGTAGTCGCGGAATCGGCTCTGGTTGCCGGTCACGAAATACTGGTCCTTTGGCATGCGGCAAGCCAGCCAACGATGGCCGCAGGCATTCTCCAGATACCAAGTCTCCTTGTTGTCGATGAATCCGATGCCGAAACCTTCGGCAGAACCGTACTTCTCGATGAGCATGCCCAGTCGCTCCACGCCCTCACGAGCGGTGTGGATGTAAGGCAACACAATGTTGTAAGTGCAGTTCTCGGCGAGACCGTTCTCCACGTATGGGTCGAAACTCAATGCTGTCTCGGAGGAAAAGATGGTCTCGGTGCTGCTCATGCCCACGCCAGCCGTGTTGAATCCTGCGCTTCCCCATTCTCCCGGGTAACGGTAGTCGGGCAGGGCGGTGTAGCCCAAAGCCGCCTCGGGCAGCGGACAACGGAACTTGCTGTCCTTGGCAATGAATTCCTTAGGACCGTGCTGGGTGTCCTCATGCACCTCCACATGGGTGGTGAGCATGGCATCGAAATCGCTGGAGCGACATAAGTATCTGGCTCCATCCTCACTCTGTTTCTCCCCTACGATAATCGTAGTGCATTCTGATGGCAGTTGTCTCTTTTCAGGAGCAACAGTCAGGTCGTTTTTCTTTTCCATCATGATACCTTTATATATTACAACTTATCAATATCTCATTGTCTTGTCAGGGGGTGTCATTCTGATTTCCTCTTAGCATTAGCCCGAAAGAGCAGTGCCCTCGCCATAGTACTTGCCCTTTGTGCAAGCCTGTGCCACCCCCTTCATCTCCCGGAACTCGTACATGGCAGTGGCTGAAACTTCTGTGAAAGACCTCGTTCGTACATGATAGGGCAGATTGTTCGTGTCTGCCAAGGTCAGTACAGAGCGGTTTCACACGCTGCCAACGTGTGCCGCAGACAATTCATTCCCAGCCTTGTCCTTGGCGCAAGCCGTCGTTTCGTGCTGCCCCGTGTGGCGGTAGAAGTCAGAGCCTGTGCGCACTTTTTCTGTCCTTTTCACTGTCTCGTGTTGTCTCGTTCCGGATTTCGATGCAAAGGTACAAAAATGCCCCCAGCCCGGGACAAGAAAATGGGGAAAAGACAGAAGGCGGGTTCTATAAATTACCACCTATAAATTACCACCATAAAAAAACATGAATAATGAAGGGCTGCGTTTTGCCATCTTTCGGCCTCTTTTCGGCTCAGGGCGCCACCTCGTTCGGTCGTATAGCCCGCTATGCTCCCTCACTCGCTGACACCCTGAACTCGAAAAGAACCTCATAATCTGACAAGGCTAATTGATAGAACCCACAATGAGGAAAAGTTGGTGGCCTAACCAACAATCTGTCATTATGTGATCTTGTTGTGGAGTATGGTATACACCTCATGGCAGAACGAACTCTCGTCTATACCAACATGAACCCCCATGTTTTCGGGGAGCAACACCCAGCCGGATGCATGGTTGTCCTTTGACACCGAAAGTGCATGGTCTGCCTGTGAGGAGTTCTTTGATGAACTGAACAAAGTTCTTGGTAGAGAACTTTCCATCAGTTATCGTGAGATATTCTCTGTGGAAATGCTACATTCAGACAAAGAATACTTCCTTTATGTTTTTATCAGTATCTTATCTACCTTTGCGTCTTAATGTCCCATTCTTGATGTATCTACAGCCTTTACGTTCTTTTCCTTGTAGCCACCAAACTTATAGATAACTGCGAAGGTGACAGATGCCCAGTTGTAGTTTACCTTCATACGGTAGTCTTGGTTGCCTTGCACGGAACGGGTATCGTATTGATTGTTGAAGATGTTGCTGCCATTTAGGCGCAATCCCCATTTACCGTCATGAGACGACCATTGCAGTTTTGCATTCATCGTGAAGACAGGACTGATGTCGTAAACTCCTTGTATTGCCTTAGTCTGATAGAAAGGATTAAGAATAAGGCGCAAGTCCTGGGTGCTGCAAAGTTTTACGGATGCTGTACCTCCAAGTATAACAGACAGTTTCTTGCGATGGAATGGCAAGTCGAAGAAGTGGCTGCTCTTGTCGTGCTTGTAGGTTCCTACTGCAAACACGTTGCCGTTGAGCCATTTGCCTGCATTGAATATGGCAGATGCCTGCAATCCAAAGCTGTTGGAATAGTCGAAGTTGGTTTCCTTCATTATCAAAGCCATACGGTCTGTGGTCTGATATGGCAGTTGCACGAAATAGTCGGGCTTCAGACTTGCAAAAGCCATGATCGTATAACGTCGCTTTATCTGCCACATTAGGTTGAGATTATAATGAGAGAAGGGTTTCAAATCGGGATTGCCATGTATCTCGGTGTAGGTGGACGAGTAGAACACATTGCTCATGGTGGACCAATAGCTCGGGAACTCGGAATTGGAACTGAATGATAGATTGAGCAAATGATTGTCGCTGATGTTCCACAAAGCATTGAGAGTAGGATACACGCGCCACTTATCCCATATCGGAGAGTGGTATTGCTCTGCAGCGACGGATGCTTCAAGACTGATAGACTTGTTTATCTGCTTGCTGAAACCTGCATATATGTTCCATATCCGTTCGCTATTGTCCACGCTGCTTGTTCCCTCAGGCAGGATGGTTCCATCCTTGTCTATTGTGGTCTGATAACTCTTGTTGCTTGTGAATTGCCCTTTCACACCATACGACAATCCCCAACCATTTGCCAACGAATGGGTTTGGTCGGCTGTGAACATCCATTTGTTGATGGTCTGCTCGCTGCCGCTTGTCAGGCTGCGTTCAGTTTCATTTTTGTTTTCCGCAGTCATCGTACCATCGAGGGCTTGTTGCTGAGGCGTGCGATAGTAAGTGTATGAACCGCTAAGGGTTAGTCCGAAAGGAAGCGCGTAGTTAACATCCACATTGTGCAGATATTTATGACTGCCACTATGCATTCCACTGATGCTTGAACCTGTTGTATGGCTGTTTGAAGTTGTCCTGTCCCATTGTCCCGTATAGGCTACGTCAAGACGATGGTTCTTGCTAAAGGCATAATTCATCCCCAGTCGGTAGTCGTGTGTAATGCCAAATGACTTCTGTCCGGTTTCATCATTATAGTGTATACGGTTGTTGCCAAGTGGATGATTGGCTATGCGTGAAGACTCGCCGTATGAATTGCCGTTAACTAATTTGTATTGTGCATCCAGCCCGAACTTGCCTCTTTGCATGGAAAAATATAAATTGCCAAACCCATTGGCATATTTAGTTTGCGCCAAGCCGCCAATAATCTGTCCCGATAGTTGATGGGTGCCGGCATAGTCTTTCGTTACTATATTGATAGCCATGCCACGCACATGATAGCGGGCAGGGGCGGACAGCATCACCTCGGCTTTTGCCAACCGTGCGGCTGGCATTGCCTTAAGGCGTTCAGCCAGTTGCTCTTGCGTCAATGTGGTAGCTTGTCCGTTGATAATCAACGTTACTTCATTGCCAGAGAAGGATATGCTGCCTGTGGCATCGCTGACACCAGGTATGCGTGTCAATGCCTCGTAAGCGTTGTCGGCAGGCAATTGTTTTAAGAGTAGCGGCATATTGTATGACAGCATACCCCGCTCTGCCTTGACAATGGGGCGCGAACCTTTTACCATCACTTCTGGAAGATTGTGCAACATTGTCTCCATTGTGAGCGAATCTGTTTGCGTCTGAGTTTGAGCTTTCACGTTGGCAACTGAAAGCAGAAATAATCCTAAAAGAAATATCTTGTTGTCCATATTTTATCTTTTGCCGCAAAACTACAAATAATAGATGATGTGGCAAAATCTGTGCGAAGGTTTTGCGGCTCAATGGCTCTTTTTTGAGTGGCCGCTTGCAAATGTGAGCGGTTGAGGTGTCTGGATTTCTTGTTTTTTGTATCTTTGCACCGCAACTGTTTCTGGGGCCAACCATCCGTTTGTGCGGTATGGCCTTTTTTTCACTTTTAAATGTAGAAGATGGACCATCGTTTCTGTGCGATTTATCTGCCCGCCCTGGTCATGACGCGAGGTGGCGGCTGGCTTGACCGTGTCGCGGTGAGCGACCTGTGCGGTTCCTACCGTGTGTATAATGACTATGACTACGATGCCGAGGACGTGCGTTGGGAACGTGTCCGGTTGCGGCGCACCCGTGTGGGAAAGAGGAAGGCGCTCGTGGTGGACTATCGTGAGCGTATGGCGGGATTCAGTGTTTTTTCGCTCATCACCTACAGTGATGAAGACACCCTTCCTGTGCGTTGTTATACCTTCTGTGCCGATGTGGGGCTCGGCGCGCCGGCGGGCGGTTGGCTGCGCGAGCATCATGGCGACATGACCAGCACCCGGTTGCAGCGCTACGACTTCGATGTCTCCTGGCACACGCTGTTGGAACTTGTGCGCATTCATGAGCGAGAGCACCCGCTTCTCGAAAGATCGCTTGACAGCATATTCCCCGATGTTTAGATGGTCTCACTGACAGGCCGTTGCGCCCCTGATCTGGCTGTTGCCGCCCCTGCGCTCAGTCGATGAGGATGAACGGTGCCCAGAAGCGAGGTGACGAGAAGGGGCGAGTCATGCGCAGCGCCGTGGGCTGCGCGGCGTGTCGTGCCAGGGTGGTGGCCCGTCGTGGCTGTTCTGCCACGGCATAGTCGCGCACGGCCTGTTGTGCCAGCCGGAAGGCCCTGTGAATCTCTTTTCCCTCTTGTATCCATGCGCGATAGAACGACTTCATGAAGAGGTCCGTCGCCTTGTCGCTGACCGCCCATAGCGTGGCGACGATGGTTCCTGCGCCTGCCTTCTTCAAGGCCCGCAACACACCCGCCGGTCCCTCGTCGCTGATGACCCCCTGGGCAGTTTGGCAAGCCGCCAGCGAGACGAAACCGACTTGCGACAAGTCGAGCTCGCACAGCTCGCGCGCTGATAGCAGTCCGTCCTCAGCCTTAGGGTCTTGCCAGTCTATGTTGGCTCCCGCCAGTGCGATGCCGCTTGCCCAGAGCGAGTTGTCGTGGCGTAGCGAGTCGCGCAGCCCCGCCATGGGTGACACGAGTTCCACCTGCAAGCTGTAGCCATGCGTGGCCAGGTGCACCCGCCCGTAGCTGCCCAGCGTCTCCTTCAGCAGCGCCTCGCCCATGGCATCCTGCCGCTGGGCGTGCATGAGGTGTGCCACGGTGTCGGCCTCGGCCACGGTGCCGCGCAAGTAGGGGAACACCAGCGAGGTTCCCGTCAGCCTGACGGCCATGTCATGGGCCATGTGGTTGGGGAACGTGTGCGGCAGTCCGGCCGATGCTGGTGAGGGTTCGCCGTGGTCTGAGCTTGCCCTGTCGTAGTCAAGCCCACCCACCACGAGCGCCTTGCCGCCAGTCCTTTCTGATTTGACAGTTTGCGTGTTGGTCTTCCGTCTGCAGAGTGATGCGGTCGATGACACCCGCCTCAGGTCGAGCCGCTGTGCCCCAGGGTAGGGCAGATACTCCACGCCGAGCATCTGGAGAATGCCCTCTGTGGCAAAATACACACGCTTCACCTCAGGGGGAAGCACCTGGCATACAGGACGCCACAGCTGGGCGGCCAGTGTCGAGTCGTTGTAGATGGCCTGGGCGTAGCGAGCCCCTTGGCACACGGCCCGTTGCAGGGTGGTGCCCGCCACGGAGTAGTCGTGAAGTGATGTCTTGCTGGCGATGGGCACCCAGCGGGTCTGTGTGGGTGTGCAGACGAGTGCCGCATAGAGCGAGTCGCCCGTCAGCAAGTCCTCATAGCATACCCATTCCACCGCCGCCGCCTGACGTGTGAGGCTGCGTGCCACCTCCTGTCGTCCGCATGCCAGCGCACCGCTGAGTGCCGCAGGCCGCTCGGCCGTGCACCGTCCCATGAGTGCCAGCGCCCGTCGGAACAACGCCACGTCATAGAGAAACGCAGCCTCCTGTTCGCCCAGGACAAACATCTCCGACACCAGCGGGTTCTCTTTCTGCCAGAAGTCGAGACGGGCCTGTTCGGTCATGGTGCCGAAGTGGGTGTGCACATATTCCTTTTCCGATGCGAAATAGCGCTTGAAGACTTGTGCAGCCTCATGTACTTTCCCTATTCTCAACAAGATTTCCGCTTTCTTGCGCAGTGAGATCAGGTAGGTGGAGTGGCGGGGGCCTATGCCCGGTGCCGTCGCCTGCCAGTCGAGCGCCTGCTGGATGTGGTGTAGCGCGGAGTCGGCCTGTCCCAGTTGGGCCTCCACCACCGCTATGTTGGCCAATGCCAAGTAGCGGTCGTTGCCCTGCAGGGAGGGCAGTGCGGCCTGCAAGTCGGCGAGAGCGGCCTGCCATAGCCGGGCGCTCCAGCGTATGACCCCACGGTTCTGGAGCAGTCGGGCGCGGTTGGCGTCGTCTGACGGGTAGCGCCCGATCACCTTGTCGAGCAGGGCCAACGCCCGCTCCGTCTCTCCCCTGTAGGCGTAGGCGGTGGAGAGGTTGGCCAGCCGTTGACATTCCTTTAGCGAGTCGGCAAAGTGTATGCCCTCCAGCAACTTCGCCGCCCGCCCATACTGTCCGGTCTGCATCAGCAGGTCGGTCATGTTGTAACGGATGGCGGCGTTCACCTGCGGATTGGTGGCCGAGGCGAGTGCCGTCTCGTAGTCGGCTTGTGCCGCCTCATACTCGTCGAGCCGCTTGTGGCACGCTGCGCGCTGCTGCAGGCACTCCGTGCGGGCGGTGGCGTCAGGCGTGGTCTCGATGACGGACGTGTAGCACCGGATGGCCTCACGCCATTGGCCGTCGGCCATGAGCCGGTCGGCCTGCCGCAGGCTGGCAATCCACGACTGGGCTTGCGCCATGGTCAGGGCGCACAGGCATAGGGACAGGAAGAGGACGATGCGTTTCATGGTGTGTGTGGTGGAAAAAGTCAGTTGAGTGCCACGACAAACGAGACAGGCTCGTCGCCCGTGTTCTCCATCCGAATGGCGTAAGGGCTGTCGTCGTTGCCCATGGTCCAGGAGGCCTGCAGGCAATGGCCATCGGGCGTGGCATTGGCTTTCCACTGCTGCCCCAGCGACAGGTCGGTCACCGACACGTGGAGCTGTGTGGCCTGTTGTGACACGACCATCAGGCTACACTCGTCGTGCCCCTCCCATTGATAGGTCACGGAGGCATGTGGCGCCAGCGACCGGTGGAAGACCATGAGGTCGCCTGAGACGTTGTTGCGCATGATGGTGATGTTGTCGAGATGCGCGCTGATGAAGTCGTGCTTGATAAGCGAGTCGGCATAGTCGGCGCAATAGAGCACGGTGGGTGGCCGTTGGGCCTCGCCACCCTCGGTGCAGGCAAGGTCTACGGTCTCCAGACTGACGCTGTCGAAGGCGGCCTTGGCCTCGTAGAGCGCATACTTGTCCCTGAGGGCCATGCCATCGATCATCCGGAGACAAGCGTTGCGGTAGGTGACCATCTTGGCAGGCATGGCTTGCGCGCGGCCCGTCATGGGAGCGGCAAGCGCCCATGTCCAGGCTGTCAGTGCCATGAGCAATCTGTGGAAATGCTTGTTATGGTTCATGTGTGTGCGGTATTTGAATACTTGCCGGGGCGTGTCATTGCGCTGCGTCGAGCAAGACGAAGGGAGCCCAGTAATAAGGTTGCGGATAAGCCTTGCGCACGTCGGCCACGGCTTGCCGGAAGGCCTCTCGCTTGGTGGCGCCCTGCATCCAGCGGCGGTAGAAAGAGGTCATGAGCATTGCGGTCGACTTGTCGTTGACGCTCCACAGGCTTACCAGAAGCGAAGCTGCGCCTGCTTGCTTGAAGCCACGGGGCAGACCAAACATGCCCTCGAAGGTGTAGTTGCCCAAGGCTGTCTCGCAAGCCGAGAGCGTCACGAGCTGCGTGCCGCGGAGGTTGAGGCTGGCCACCTCGCTGGCTGTGAGGATGCCGTCGGTGTCATCGGCAGGAGAGGCGGCACCCGTCCAGGTGTCCTCCGCGTCAGCCAAGGCCACACCCGCCCGTTGCATGGCATCGTCGACGCTGACGGCCCGCTGCTTGAAGAAAGGCATGGAGACCGCCTGTGCACTGTTGGCGATGAAGAAGCCGTGGGTGGCCAGGTGCAGTACGTCGGGAGCTTGCCTCAGTTGCTGTCGCAAGGTCTGCTCGGTCGCCTCGCTGCCCTCGGCGACCCGCATCGTGGTGCCCGCCATCGCTTGCCGCAGGTCGGAGATCTCCTGCCGGGTGAAAGGCAGGTACTTGAAGTGGTAACGCATGGAGGCACGTTCGCCCCGCACCGTCGTGTCAGCGTTGCTGAAGTCGTCAAAGGTCAGGTCGTCGTCGCCGCGTGCCGCTGTCACGTCGCCCGCCGCCACCTGTTGGCGCTGCCGGTCAGAGTAATAGATGCTGCCCATGGCCACCATGGTCTTGGGCCGGCGCTCGGTGGCGGGGTGCAGCAGTTGGGCCGTGGTGGTGAGCGGACAGAGGTCGTAGCGGTCGGCGAGGTAATGGCCGTCGGGTGTGGCGATGGCCGCGAAGGCGATGGTGCTGAGAAGGCCCTGTGTGGCGTAATGGATGCGGCTGATGTTCTTCAGGGTCGGTTCGAGTGGTCGCCAGAGCAGGCTGTAGAGGTCGATGGCCCGCTCATTGTAGAGTTTGCGGGCGAGCGTGGTGGGATTGGTGATGCCCAGTCGTTGCAGGGCGTTGCTCAGGCTGTCGGCCACCGAGAGCGGTATGGCCTGTGGCTCGGCGCATCCGGGTGTCACGACAAGCGCCATCCAGAGAGGGTGGGCGTAGATGAACTCGATGGCCGCCTCGCCCTCGTGTAGCCTGTCGCGCACCTGTTGCCAGGTGGCGTCGAGCGGCGCCGCTGAGCGGTAGGGCGCCGAGCGGTCGACGATGGTGCGCTCCAGCGCATTGATGCGCGCCTGCTGCTTGGCTACGGTGGGGTAGATGCGTTGCGCCTCTTCGGAAGATAAGGTGGGCTTGTAGCCTTGCGTCCTCTCCATCTCACCCCGCAGGCGGTTGAGTGAGTCGACGAGCGCCATGAGCTCCTTGTCGCCCGACCGCATGATGGCGTCGCGTGTCTCGCGCTGTGAGCGGAGCTGCAGTCCCGTGCGGTAGAGCACGGCATCGTAGACCTCGCCCGAGATTTTCGACTTGTCGGGATAGGTGGCGAGCGTGGCCGAGAGCCAGAAGGACGGGTCACCAAATCTCTTGGCCATATTGTTTTGCTCCTGTTCGGTGAGCAACGGGTAGTTGTGGGCCATGATGTCCTTCACCTCCTTGTAATAGGTGCGGGCGAAGGGCAACATGCTCCGGGCGTCACCCAGCGCCTGGCAGGTGGCGGCCATCAGGCTTGCGACGGGTAGCCGAACGGCGTCAGCCAGCTTGTGGGCTTCGGCGTAAGGCTTCATTTGCTTCTCGTAGAATGTCTTGGTCTCTCCATAGAGTCCCTTGCCGTTCAGGAAATTCATGCGGTAGAGGCAGACGTTGACAAATTCCGATGGATTGGCCTCGCGTGTGAGGCCCATATGACGGTCCATCACCTCGCGGACCTTCTGCTCATCGGGACGAATGGTAGAATAAAACTTCTCCTGTGCGCTGAGAAAGGCGTAGAACACTTCTTCGTCCACGCTAACCGGTATGGGAGATGTGGCGCTTAGCCCCATCTGTTCCATGATGTCGGACAGCGCCTTGACGACATCGTTAAATTGGCTTTTGTAGGTATCCATTAAGTTGCGCTGTTCGGCAGACAGAGAACGCAGGTCTATCCGTTTGCTCCAGTCGTCGTAAAAGGCATATAGGTCAATGAACTCGGCATACAACCGAACCATGTAACGGGCCATCTGCGCCACGTTGCCGCCTGCCTGGCTGAAGATGCTGAATGTGGCTTGTGTGATCCGCATGAAATAGCTGAACACAGTGAATACCTCTTCCGAGTTTTTGGCCGTCAGGTTATAGACCGCCCAAAGATAGTCGAGCTGGTCGGTGGTGTAATAATTGAAAGCCCGGTTGTCAAAGGCCGCCATGTCCTGCTCGATGAGCCGGTAGGCGGTGGTCATGTCGTGCAGGCCATTGACGTAGAGGTCGTAGCGCCCCGTGACAAGGTCAATGTAATCGGTGTTGAAGCCCGTGTCTATGTGGTCACAGTGGTTGATGCCCTGGTTGTACATGTCGAGAGCCTCCTGGTATTGTCCTGTCGACTTCAGGTAGTTGGCTGCTATGTAGAAGTTGACGGGCATCCAGGCCAACGTGTCGGTGTCGGTGTCGAGGATGCGCTTGGCTTGCCGGTAGAGCTGTTGTTGTTCCTTTTCCGTTCCGTTGAGGAAGGATAATGAAACGAGCTTGCTCAGGAGCATGTTGGCGCGTCGGTGTGTGTCGCCCTCGGCGCTCGACTCGTCGAAAGCCTGTTGCATAAGGTCGGCCGCGCGTTGATAGTGGCGGTTGTTGTGTTCAAGCGTCGCATAATCGGTCAACGCATAGGTGTGGTCCGCTTGGGCCGCCTTCATCTTGCTGATGAGGTCGGGGTATTGCCGTCGGGCCGCATCGGGGTTGCACGAGGCGAGAAGGTTGAGCTCCTGTTCCTTCTCGTCCAGGTAGACGGTCGACGATGTGCCATAGCGTTGCCTGACATCTTCGGTCACCATCGTTTGGTACCTGTATCCAGCCTCGTGGTTGTTGAGCCCGACATAGTGGTCCACTGCCAACTGCCGTCCGAAGGCGATGGAGAGCATGGTCGTGTCGTGGTGGGCCGTATAGTATTCGGCTACCTTCGGCACGTTGGCCTCAAAGAGGGCGGGCGCCATGTCCTTGAAGTCGCTGTAGAGCATGTAGCGCAGGTAGGCCGCCCGCAGGCTGTCGCTGCCGCAGATGTGCGCCACCCCCTCGTCATAGAGGCGGGCCGCGTCGGCCAACTGCAAGGGTAGCTGTATGGAGACAATGTCGACGATGTTGCGAGCCCAGAAGGCATAGTAGAGATTGCCCTCGCCCATATATCCCTTGAGTTCGCCCAGCATCGAACGCCACATGAAGGCATCGGGTATCTCCTGTCCCAAGGCACTGAGCAGGTTCCAGTAGTTGATCTTGCGCATGAGTTGGGGCAGGCTGCCGTCGCCATAGTAGAGGCTGGCGTAGTCGTAGTGGGCCTTGAGCACGTCGAGGTGTTCGTCGTTGTAGGTGCCGTAGGTGAGGCGCGCGTCCTCCAGGCAGACATAGAACTCCTGCACCTCGGGGTGCCCGGGTGTGTAGAGCTGCGTGTAACACTCTTCAGCCACATGGAACAGATACTCGGCGTTGGTCACGACGCCCGTGTTGGTGTTTTTCACATAGGGCGTCTCGGAATTTAATCCCACCTCATTGTAGGCCGCCGTTGCCTCACGTGAGGCTGAAAACCCCGTGCGGGCCTTGGCCAGCTTCGTGTAGAGGACGGCTTTGGCGTGACTGGGATTACTGGTCTTGGGCGGATAGAGCTTGAGCACGTCGCGCTCCACCTTGAGCACGTCATCGTAAAGACGGGGCGAGTTGCAGAGATCCTGGCGCACAGAGGCGTCGAAACGCAGGATGCGGAACAGGCAGTTGAGGGCCTTGTTCTCCTTGTCGCCCGTGCGCTGGGCCACGTCTTGCTGCTCGGCGATGACCGCCCCGATGCGCTGGCTGATGTCCTGCATGTTGTTCAGACAGTCCAGCCAGAGATACTTGCACCATCCCGTAGTCGGGTTGTCGCGCCCCAGTCGCTGCTCGGCGTAGTGATAAAGGTCTTCCAGGGCGCGCAGTGTGTGGGTGAAACGGTGGTCGTGCTCGCCGCTCTCCTTCATGGCCGCATAGGTCTCCACCGCCGGCACCTGGTGGCCCACGGCGTGGAGCAGGGCCATGGCCTCAGGCTCACGCAGCTCGTTGATGACGGCAAATGACGCCTCGCGCAATCGCTGTTCCTCGCTGAGCTTCCCGGCCTTGGGGTAGTGGTCGCGCATCCACTGGCGGTGCTGTTCCACGAGCTGATAGGCCGACTGGGCGCCGGCCGCCAGGGCCAAGAGGCAGAGCGCGAGCGCCAGCAGCGTGCGGCGGAGCGCTGTGAGAGAGCGGGGAATGTGGTTCATGGCGAGCGGAGATGATGGTCACTTCTTGGGTTGGCCTTGCGCACCTTGCGGCATGCCGGCACCCTGCGTGCCTTGTGGCTTGCCCTGCGCGCCTTGCGCCTGTCCTTTCATGGCTGCAGCCTGGGCTGCAGAGGCTCCTGCGGCAGGTGTGGTGGTGAGGCCGAGCTTGTCGATGAGGCTGCTGCTGATGATGGCCGCCGGAGCCTTGAGTGTGGTGATGACCCATGCTTTGGCCAGTTCGTTCCACTGTTGCTTGCTGACCGTCTGCCAAGTGGTCTCCAGCAGGTTGGGCTGCGGCTTGAGCGACTTGCGCCACTTGCGGTCCGCCTTCCAGTTCTTCTTGTATGCGTCGGTGGCTTCGCAGGTCTCGTTGAGCGTTATCTGCAGTTTGTACTCGCCTGTGCCCCAACTGTTGCGATACTGGTCGTTCTCGTCGCGGTGCCCCATATAGGAGCGGGGCACGATGAAGCTCTCACCCACCACGCGATAGGCAGACGGCTGGTCCTTGGGCCTGGCGTAGCGCAGGAATCCCTGGTTGTCGAGCAGGTGCTCATCCACCGGCACATTGATGGTGAAATGACCGAGCTCCTGGTCTTTCTGCAGTTGCACGATCTCATTCATCCATGATGACAGGAGCTTGATATCCATGGATAGCGTGAAGTTTTTGCGGTCGCGCGTGGAGTAGGCGATGTTGAGTGCCGTGTTGGGCAGGTTGCTGTGCGTGGGACTGACGATGAGCGTGTCGAGCACAAGTTCAAACTTGGAATGGTTGATGATGCGGTAGATCTTCGACCGGTCGATGTGGCATGAGATGTAGAAGAGCGTGTCCTTGCCGTCGGTGCGCAGGCAGCCAATGCCGTCGAATGTCATGCCCTTGGGGTCCATGGCCCCGTCGTAGGAGGGCTCCTTGTAGAAGTCGTTCACCTCCGACACGGTGTTGATGACCGTCTGGTAGGCGTTTTCCTTTTTCACCGTCTCAAGCCATTCCTTCTGGTGGCGTGCGTTGGTGGTGAAGAGCGCTCCGATGGCGTTGACCCCCATGTCAATGAAGGAAGAGACGTAGCCCGATGCCATGCCCTTCGTAGCGTTCTTGGCCGCTCCGAAGAGGTCAGAGAGGTATCCGCGCGACTGTGCCTCGCTGCTCTGTTGGGCAATCTGGTCAGCCAGGTCGTCACTGGTGTAGATGAAGGTGGTGTAGACCACTTTGTCGGGTTTACTGGTGTTGCCCTGCCTTGTGGTGCCTTGTGGGCGCTGTGCGAAGAGGGTGGTCGAGGCGATAAGAGACAAGAGTGATAGGATGACGACTTTCTTCATGATGGTAAGTGATTGGGTTTTATTTGTTGGCAAATATATAAAAAATTATTTAAAATCCGTGATATTTGTCACAAAAAACAAAAACGCGTTTTGATTCAGTTCGGCCCGGCACCTCCTGAAGGTCGCAAAGCGAGGGCCTCCCGCACAAAAGAAAAGCGTGTGGACAAGCTTCATGCCTTTCTTGCGAATCGATGATGTATCTTGTCTTGTCAATGTAGAGGTATTTCCCCTCGCGAATGTTCTCGAAAGTCCCCCCACGGGATAACGGTTGACGATGTCAGCCATGGTCTTGCTTGTTTTAAAAGACTTGTGCCGCTCAGATACAGGTGGATTCTATAAATTACCACCATAACGATATAAAAAAACAGTGGATTACGTTTTGCCATCTTTTGGTCTCTTTTTGGCCCGTTCCGTCAGCTTGTTCGGTCACATAGCCCGCTATGCTCCCTCACGCGCTAACGAAATGACCTCAAAAAGAGCCTCAAAATCTGACAAAGCTAATTTATAGAACCCACCTACAAAGAAAGGTTGGGATGGGCAAGCCTGGAACAGGCTAAATGTGATGATGTCTTGTCCGCTTTGTCTGCTTTTGTCATTTGATGTTTGGCCAGACGGTCTCGTACCACTCGTGCAGTTGCCTGATGCCTTCGTCGAGCAGTGTGTGCGGTTTGTAACCGAAGTCGTGTTGCAGGCGAGAAGTGTCGGCGTCAGTGCGCGTTACGTCTCCAGGCTGCATGTCCATCATGACCATTTGCGCCTTGTGGCCTGTGGCCTGCTCGATGGTGGCGATGAAGTCGATGAGTCTTGTGGGATGGGAGCATCCGATGTTGTAAACCCTTGCCGGGACCTTGTCGTCATAGGCGGCGCCGATGATGCGACAGATGCCCTCCACGATGTCGTCGATGTAGGTGAAGTCGCGAAGCATGTCACCGTGGTTGAACACCTTGATGGGTCGGTCGTTGGCGATGGCATCCATAAACTTGAACGGTGCCATGTCGGGTCGTCCCCATGGGCCATAGACGGTGAAGAAGCGCAGTGCCGTGGTCTGGAATCCGTAGAGCGAAGTGTAGGCGTAGGCCATCACCTCATCGCTCTTCTTGGTGGCGGCGTAGAGGCTCACGGGATGACTCGTGTCGTCGGTCTCTCCGAACGGCACGTGGTCGTCCATGCCGTAGACGCTGCTTGACGAGGCGAACACCAGATGGCCGACATGATGGTGGCGGCAGCCTTCGAGGATGTTGAGAAATCCCAGCACGTTGCTCTCCACATAGGAGTATGGACTCTCGATGGAAAAGCGTACGCCAGCCTGTCCGGCGAGGTTGCACACGTGTGTGAAGCCCCCTTGAGAGAAGATGCGGTCGATGGTCTCGCGGTCGGCGATGTCGGCTTCCATGAACGAGAAGTTGGGCAGTGTAGCGCTTGCTGTGGGCTGTGGGCCGTGGCTCATGACGCCCAGGTCGCGCAGTCGCGCCTCCTTGAGCCTTGGCGTGTAGTAGTCGTTGAGGTTGTCGATGCCGGTGATGGTCGTGTGGCGGTCGGCTGCCAAGGCCTTGACCAGGGCGTGGCCGATGAAGCCTGCGGCACCCGTTATGAGAATGTTCATGAGCTTGCTTTCTTTTGTTTGTGGAACAATGCGATGTTGCGCGAGTAAGTGAAGAATCCGACCGACTGCCCGAGAATGAGCACGGGGTCGAGGCGGAAGACACCGTAGCTCACGATGATGGCGCATCCCGTGAGGCTGATGACCCAGAAGCCAATGGGCAGCATCGACTCGTGCCGTCGGTAACTGTAATACCACTGGTAGATGAACCTGAGCGTGAAGATGACCTGTCCGGCCGAGCCCCATACCAGCAGGGCCATGGGCACATCCCGGTTGTGGAGAAACGACTCTACGAAAGCCGCCCCGTCGCTGGCCATCATCGCCACGGCCGCCACGGGCACTGCCGCGATGGCCACGCGCAACAACAGGGGTACGTGTCGCCACACCTGCTTGATGTTGAGGTTCCAGATGTAAATGTAATAGGAGATGAGTTGCCCGAGGATGATGGCGAAGTCGTTGCGCAACCAGCCATAGGCGAAAAACAGGATGCTGCCCGCCAGGCTGCATATCCAGTAGATGTTGGGCGACACCACGCGGTGGGCCTTTTCCGACAAGACCCACTGCAAGAGCATGCGCGCCGAGAAGAAACCCTGGGCGGCGAAACCGATGGCGTAAACCCACATAGATGTCTTTTCCATGGATGTCGTTGGTGGTTAGGTCGTGGCGACACCCGCCTTACCGGGCGTTGTCGTCCAGGTTGCTATTGTCGACGGTGTAGCGTATGTAGCGCGCCTTCATCCAGCGGAATGCGAAGCAGTCGAGGAACGGTCCCTTGAGCCTGTTCCACAGGTGATACTTCGACACGCCCGCCGTGCGAGGGTAGTGGCGCACGGGCACTTCCTTGAACCGCCCGCCCTCGAGCGTCATCAGCGCTGCCAGGAAGCGGTGCATGCCGTCGAAGAAGGGCAGGCGCTGTGCGTAGCTTGTCCACATCACCTTCAGCGGACAACCCGTGTCGGTGGCGGTGTCGCCCGTCATGTGGCGGCGGAAGCGATTGGCCACACGCGACTGGAAGCGCTTGAAGGCCGAGTCCTTGCGGTTGGCGCGGATGCCCGACACGAGCTGGTTGTCGTCGGCATACTGCAACAGGAGGTTGAAGTCTTCGGGATTGGTCTGCAGGTCCGAGTCGATGTATCCCACCAAGCGGCTCTGCGCGCTGTCGATGCCCGCCTTCATGGCGGTGCTCAGCCCGTGGTTGTCGTTGCTGCTGATGTAGAGGAAGTCGGCGTGGCGTCCGCAGATTTCTCGTATCTTGTCGAGGCTGCTGTCGGTGGACCCGTCGTTGACAAACAGGGCGCAAGCCTTCACGGAGGCTTTGGGCAGGTAGTCGGCGAGTGCCTTCTCCACGCGGTCGAGGTTGTCCTCCTCGTTGTAGACGGGCACGATGATGGTCAGTTCGTATTGCTGTGTCTTGTTCATGCTATGTGTTGTTATTGGTCGTTTGACGTTGGCTGTGGGGCACGGCGCCCCGCGTTGCCGCCCTTGGCCGTCAGCCGCAACACGCGCCCGCGGAGGTCGTCGGTGTAGTGGCGGTTGCCTTTGGGGTGGAGGTTGATGTCGTAGTGTCCCATGACGGTCGTGTCGGCCACGGCCATGACGGTCGCGGGCACCCTCTCCGTTTGGCTTGCGGGGATGACCAGGGCCAAAGGCAGGTGGGCGCGCACGTTGGCAGTGTCGTTGAGGTCTATGGGGAGTATCTTGCGCTGGGCGTTGTAGACCAGTTCGATGCGGATGGGCGTGTCCTGCGCGTGATAGAGCGGTAGGGCCTTGGCTTGTGGCGTGCCCACGGTGAGGATGATGTTGCGCGAGGCGGGATTGCCCACGGCCCTTGTGATAGCGGGCAGGAGCAACAGTTCGGCTGTGGCAAACACCAGGGCCACGGCAGCCACCTGCACCATGGGCTTGCGCTTCAGCGTGGCCCACACGGTGAGGACAGCCGTGACGCCCAGGGCCACGGCTGCCACGACGCGCGCCGCGAGACTGATGACCGCGGCGGCGGGCACGACAAAGAGCGCCACGGCGGCGGCGGTGATGACTATCGTCAGCAGCACGCCTTGTGCCCCGTAGAGCGCGCGGCCGAGCGGGTCGACACGGCCTGTTGCGCAGACTTCCTTGAGATGGGTCATGACGCAAGCCACCAACATGGCGCACGGGGCCAACGAGGGCAGCAGGTAGCGCATCTTCTTCTCGGGCATGAGCGACAGCAGCAACAGCGAGCCGACGGCCCAGCAGAAAGTGATGAGGTAGGTGCGCTTCAGTGTGATGTGGTGCTTCCAGTAGGTCAAGGCCAATGCCGCCAGGGCGGGAAAGGCCCAGGCGCCCATCTCGAGGAAGAAGCGCCAGTAGTACCACCACGGGCGCACGTTGTGGTTCGACCACGCGCCCGACTCCTTGGCCATGACAGCGCTGACCGCGTCGCCGTGGACCAAGAGCAGGTAGGCGTACCACCAGCCGCCCACCATCACGGCCACCACGGCCATCAGGGCGACGTAAGGCCACTTGCCGCGCATGGAGACGGAGGGCAGGGTGACGATCGACAGCACGAGGGGCAGCAGCAGCGCGTAGAACGACACTGGCCCCTTGCTCAGGAACGACAGGCCCATCAGCAGGCCCGCCAGCGGTAGCTCCCAGCGGTAGCCCCGCTCCTCCATCAGGGCCCTGAGGAGCAGGTAGATGGCGCCCATCATCAGTGCGTGGCAATAGATGTCCCATGTGGCCGAGCGCCCCATGAGCACCGTGTTGTAACAGGTGAGGAAGACTACCGTAGCCACCATGGCGTAATCGGTGCGGCGGGCCAGCAGACGCGCGGTGAGGAACAGAAACCAGGTCCACAGGCATCCCATGGTGCCGGCGGCCAGTCGCTGCGTGGACAGGCTGCCAGGGGCCACGGCCTCGATGGCTCCGGCCACCCACGTGGGCAGTGGTGGCTTCTCCAGTCGGAGGGCGCCGTTCATGGTGGGCACCAGCCAACAGCCGTCGTCTACCATCTCCCGTGCCGTCACCACGTTGCGCTGCTCCATGATGTCGGTGGGCAAGGCGCCGATGTTGGCAAAGAAAGTCACGAGGGTGAAGAGGGCCAAAAGGGCCAAGAGCACGTGTCTTGTTGCTTTCATGCTTTGCTTGATGTTTGTTGAGGCACGCGCCGACAGGATGGGCCAAGCCGGTACGTGCGAAAGGCGACCCTGTGCTTGGGGGGCGCATTGTTTTCAAAGGTGCAAAATTACGCATAAACTTTGGATAAAATCAGTGGAACCCATAAAAAATGGTGAAAACCCGAAGAAAAATTTCAGTTTTCCCCGATACCCTTGGCTTATCCATAACGTATGGGCGCTACCCCAGCAGGTCAAGTCGTCTGACGACTGCCTCTTTCCGGTCGCGAATCACACTCTTGCCGACCGCATTGGCGCGCGACAGGCCAGGCGGTTGAATTTGTCTTCTCTTTTCTGGGAAAAGAAGTCTCTCTGAAGGGATGCGTTAAGCGGATGAAAATTAGGTGAGCGACGACCGGAAGGACGCCGAGAGGCCCGACAATGCGTGAGCGCAAGCAACTGGCGCAGGCATGGGATAGCTATCGACGTGCGACAGGCGACTAAAGCCGGGACGATAGGTGCGAGACCGCCGCGCGAGAAGGCATCTTTCGAGACGCGACAGGCCATCTTTCTCCAGCTTTTCAGATTGAAAAAACGAGCTGAAAGTTTCGGGAATCTTGCAATATGTTGATTTGTAGAGCTTAAGGGAAAAATACAAAAATGGCGCGTATTTGCGGACGATGACGCTCGCGCTGGCGGCGACGGCCTTCTCGGAATACCTTTAGTCATGTTATTTCTTGTCTGGAATGGGTTGCGCCGCTGTTTGCTTTTTGCGCACGGATTCGTGGAATCCGTGTACAAACCTTATACCAATCCCTAAAAATTGCGAGGGCACCCCCGCACAAAAGAAAAGCGTGGGGACAAGCGTCTGCGCGCTTGTCCCCACGCTATGGTGTGACGGTGCCGGCGACGCATGCTATGAACAGCGTGCCAGCACCGTGATGGTGAGCTGTTGCGAACGTGTTACTTCACGCTCCACTCGTAGACACCGGCCGAGAGACGCTCGTTGATTTTCACCTCGAGCTTCACTGCGGTGGTCTTCACGGGAGTGAAGTTGACCGTGCATGCGGCACCCTTCTCCACGGGATAGGCATCGGGGTTGGCCACAGGCTGCCACTGTCCCTGTGCGTCCTTGTAGTAGATTTTCCAGCTATCGGGCACGGTGCAGCCGCCCCAGGGCTGGTCGTCGAACCAGTAGACCGTGGCGCTCTGTACGGTGGCCGCCTCGGGGAAGGTGTAGCTGATCCACTCGGTGCTGTTGTTCTTAGGCCACCAGTGGGTGTAAGGGATGGAACGGTCGGTGGCGTCCTTGGGCACCAGGCGGTCGTTGATGCTCTGCAGCGACGGCAGGCGCATGGACGACTCGATCTTGCTCTGGCTGGCCAGTGTGGCCGGCTGTGAGGGCGAGGTAGCCTTGAGGTCTTGTGCGAGCCACACCGTCATGTCTCCGCTGCCGCGGTGTGCCCAGGCGTAGTAGGGGATGAGCGTCAGTGTCACGTCCTTGGTGGTGAGCTTGCCCGCCTTGTCGAAAGCCAGTGTCTGTGCATCGGTGGTGAGCGTGGTGAGCGTCTGTCCGCGCCAGTCCTCGAGCTTCTGCTTGCTGGCCTCGGGGATGAAGGCGTCGAGCGTCTTGGTGCCGAGCTTGAAGGTAGGCTCCTGGTTGATGAGCAGCTCCTTGATGTCGAAGTTGTTGTCAGGCCATTCGGCGCAGTAGACCAGCGGTCCACGCTCCACCTCTACCATGCCGCGGTCGGCCTCCACCTTGTTGTTGGCACGCACGGTTCGCGGCTCCATGTCGAAGTGTACCTGCACCTTGTCGCCCTTCTTCCACTTGCGGTTGATGGTGTAGTAGCCATCATCGGTGACGGATGCGCTGACGGGCTTGCCGTTGACGAGCACCGTGTAGGCGAGGCGCTTCGTGTCCGAGTAAGCGTAGAGGTTGGAAGGCACGGGCTGGTTCTTGAGCCATCCCGGTATGCGGATCTTCATGCCGAAGGCTCCGCTGCCCTTGACCACCGACACGGTGATGTTGCCATCATAGGGGTACCCCGTCTGCTGGCTGAGCGTGACGCTCTTGCCGCCCACCTTCATCGTAGCGGTGTTGGCGAGGAAGAGGTTGACGTAGAGGTTGTTGTCCTTCACGGCATAGACGTATCCGGGCAGTGAGGGGATGAAGCGGCAGATGTTGCTGGGGCAGCAAGCGCATCCAAACCAAGCCTGGCGCTGGTGCTGGCCCATGGACTGCAGCGGGTTGGGGTAGAAGAATCCGCCGCCGTCGAGGCTGACGCCGCTGATGAGGCCGTTGTAGAGTGTGCGCTCGAGCACGTCGTAATACTTGCTGTCGCCGTGGAGGAGGAACAGTCGGTAGTTGACGTACACGTTGCCGATGGCGGCGCAAGTCTCACAGTAGGCGCTCATGTTGGGCAGGTAGTAGTTGGGCCCGAAAGCCTCGCCCGAGGCGGTGGCTCCGATGCCGCCCGTGATGTAGAGCTTCTTGCTGACGATGTTGTCCCAGATGCGGTCGATGGCATGGATGTAAGCCGTGTCACCCGTGAGGGCGGCCACGTCGGCCATGCCCGCATACATGTAGGCGGCGCGCACGGCGTGTCCCACAGCCTCGTCTTGCTCCACCACCGGCTTGTGGCTCTGCGAGTATTCCTGCTTGATGGACGTCTTGCCGCGGTAGTCGAGGAAGAACTTGGCCTCGTCGAGATATTTCTTGTTGCCAGTGGCGAGGTAGAGCCTGCAGAGCGCCATCTCGGCAATCTGGTGTCCGGGCACCACGCAAGCCTGTCCCTTGTTAGGTCCGACCTCCTTCACCACGCAGTCGGCGTAGCGTATGGCGATGTCGAGAAACTTGCGGCTGCCCGTTGCCTGCCAGTGTGCCACGGCACCCTCGACCATGTGTCCGAGGTTGTAGAGCTCATGGCTGAGATCCTCCTCTTTCGACCAGCGTGTGGCTCCCGACCAGGGGTGCGGGTGCTTGAAGTTCTGCGTGCGTGCCGTGTAGAGGTATCCGTCGGGCTCCTGTGCCGGCGCGATGATGTCGAGCACCGAGTCGATGTAAGCCTTGAGCTTTGCGTCGGGGAATGTCTGCAGGATATAGCTGGCTCCCTCGATGGTCTTGTACGGGTCAGTGTCGTCGAAGGATAGCGGCATCACCTTCTCCACGTTGACGTCATCGGCGTGTGTCTTGAGGTTCTTTGCCGCCCGCTCAAAGTTCTTGTAACGTCCCTCGCTCTCACACTTCGAGAAGGCCAGGGGGATGGTCACCTTGCGGCTGGCTTCGAGGCGCTGGCCCCAGAAGCTCTGTGCCGGCACCTTCACCTGCGTGAAGGGCACGGGTGTGATGGGATAGCCCGCCGACGCCGTTTTCTTCTTCTGCGCCGAAGCGGGGACGGCAATCATTGCGGCTGCCGCCAAGGCCATGATGATGGAATGTCTCATGTCTCTGTCTTTATGTTTTTGATGATTGTTGATTCGTGTGTATGCCTTGAGCCGCCAGGCCCTTTCAGCGTGTGGCCGGTGCGAGCACCACCACGAAGCCGCCGCCCGAGGCCATGTGCAACTGCAGACTGTCGGCGGCCGTGACCTGTCGGCTGTCGAGGCGGTAGTCCTCGGCGTTGCGGTCGGCGTTGACACCGTCGGTGAGCAGCGTGGCCTTGTAGGTTGTGCCCTTGGGCAGGAACGAGAGGGCCACGTCGGCATCGTGCTCGTCCCAGCAGGTCATGCCGCCGAGGTAGAACGTGTCACCCTTTTGCCGGAGCGTCACGATGTGGCTGCCGATCTGTCCGTCGATGACGGTGGTCTTGTCGAACACCGTGGGCAGGCTGGCGAGGAAACCGGTGAACCGCGGCTCGCTCTCGTAGCTCGTCGGCACGTCGGCCAACATGGTGAGCGGCGAGTCGTAGACCACATACTCGGCCGCCTGGTGGCAGCGTGTGCCCTGGCTCATGGGCTTGGTGTAAGAGGCGAGCCAGTCCTTGCGCGTGCCGTTGCGCAGGGCGCCCGGCGTGAAGTCGACGCTGCCCGCCTGCATGCGGATGAAGGGGAAGGTGACGTCGTAGCGCGGGTGGTCGTTCTTGAGCGAGCCCCATTTCACCTCTTCCATGCCGAAGACACTCTCGAAGTTGAGGATGTTGGGGTAGGTGCGGTTGAGGCCCGTTGGCGTGTAGATGCCGTGCAGGTCGAGCACGAGGTGGTGGCGTGCGCAGCAGTCGGCCAGTCGCTCCACCATCTCCAGTGCCGTCTGGTCGTTACGGTCCATGAAGTCGACCTTGAATCCCTTCACGCCCATCTTGGCGTAGTGGCTGCAGGCCTCCTCGAGGTGCTCGTCCATGACGTTGAACACAGCCCACAGGATGATGCCCACATGCCGCTCGTTGGCGTGGTGGATGAGGCGCTGCAGGTCCACGTCGGCGATGGGGTGCATGATGTCGCCCTTGCTGGAGTCGTACCAGCCCTCGTCGAGGATGACATACTCCAGTCCGTGCTTGGCGGCGAAGTCTATATAGTATAGGTAGGTGTCCGTGTTGATGCCGGCCCGGAAACCGACACCCTTGAGGTTCCAGTCGCTCCACCAGTCCCAGCTCACCTTGCCGGGCTTGATCCACGACGTGTCGCCGATGCGGTTGGGCTCTGCCAGGGCGTACACCATGTTGGCCGTGGGCATGTCGGTGTCTTTCTCGTTGACCTGCATGACACGCCAGGGGTAGGTGCGCGGGCCAGCCGATGTGGCGATGAAGGGCTCCGTGTCGGCCACATAGGTCATGTGCCGCCAGGGATGATAGTCCATGCGCTTGGGGTAGGGGGCGAAAGCTGCGTGGAGCGACCCTTTGCCGTCGGTCTTGACCCACATGCCCGGATAGGCGTGCGCGTCGCTCTCGAGAAGCGTCACCTTGGCCTGTCCGCAGTCGACAGTGGCCGGCAGGAAGGCCGGCAGGGCGCTGAGCGAGTCGACGGTGCCGAGCGTGGTGTCATGATAGATGTTCTGGAAGGCCATTTGGTAGGGCTTCTGCGCATTGGTCGTGGGCGACAGCCAGGCGCGCTGCGCAGTGCCGAAGTGGTAGTCGGCGGTCTCGTTGCCGATGACGGTCTTGCCCGTGCGCGTGGTATAGAAGCGGTAGGCCACTCCCTCGTCGGATGCCACGATGCGCAGTCCGAAGCCTGTGGGTGCGTGCAGGTCGAGCTCGTTGGCCTCGAAGCGGAACTGCCGTTGTCGGTAGAAGGGCGCGTCGATGGTCCGGCTGGCCTTGGTGCGCTTGGCCTTGACGCCGCGGTCGCCATGGAGTGCGGCCTGTCCGTCGGCCAGCAGGAGGTTGACGTCGCGTGCCGTGAGGAGTGTGTGGCCGTCGAGCGTCACGTTGATGGTGGCACCCTTGGTCAGGTTGATGGTGGCAGCCACGCGTCCGGAGGGCGACTTGACCAGGTAGCTTTTGGCCCATGAGGCCAGGGGCCATGTGGCGATGAGCAGCAGAATGGATGATTTCAGAATGTTACGCATAGACAGTGCAGGTGGTTCTTGGCGCGGTCGCATGCGAATCCGCAGTGACGGATGTGCGACAGCATTTTACGAATACAAAGATACGCATAATAATGGGTAAACGGTTATAAAAACCGTCCAAATGTTGGAAAAATCGTCCAACATCCCATCATTTTACCATTCTTGTGGATAATCTTGTAAGTCGTAGCGGTGCGGATTGCGTACTTTTGCGGCACTGAAAGCAATTTTTTGGTTCATTTATTAGGTAGTACGTTGCTTATAACAAATCATGAGTAAGCCCAGTGCAGAAGCGTCTGCGCTGGGCTTCTTCGATTGTGTCGGGCATGACCTTGACAGGGGGATGCGTCTTCGACTCGATCTTCATCACATGCGCATCACCTGTCTTCGCTGTCATGATTTTTGGTCGAAAAGTTTGTCATGGAGAGCGGATGAAATAGAACGTGAAAATGGCGTTTTTTGTCGGTCGCGACAAGATTTGCATGGGGTAATTTTGCGATAAAGGGT
>DJOV01000112.1:0-6737 GCA_002437285.1 Prevotella sp. UBA6429
TAACGCCTGTTTTTTTATATACATTGTCCGCTTTATTCAATGGTGTGCGCCTTGAATGTAAACTGACGAAGCCGCTCACGCATGTCTCGCAAGCCATGCTGTTTACACTCCGTGGACAGGGACCGAAGAATGGCGTGAGCGGTTTAGCATCTGTCCTATTGCAAGTGCTTCAATTCTCTGACGAGCATCTTCGTGTACCTCGTGGCTCCCGTACGGTTCATGTGTACTGAGTCGTAGAAGTAATCGGCATTGTCGACAAAGCGCCTGTCACAATAATGATTGAGCAAAGGCACACCATACCGCCAGCAAAGTGACTTGAGCGGTTGATACACAGCATCATCGTGGGTGTCATATTGCGGAGAGATGGCAAATACCAGCCGCGTTCCATTGGCTTTGCACGCCTTGACCAAGCGCTCAAGGTAGTGCAATTTGAGCGGATCATACCGATATTGCTCTTTTTGTTTCTTCATCATCCTATTCGGCCTATAGGCCATTGTCTTGTCCATAGGTCTATAGCCCTTGTCGTCGCTTCTCAAGGGACGAATGTTGTCAGACAGGAGCTGTAACCATTGTGAGTTATAGCGGTAACAATTGGAAAGCATCTTAAGCCTTTCCGTCTTGTCAACACTCCAGAAGATGGAGTCAATGCCTGGATCATCGTAATAGTATCTAAGGCCACCCAAATATGTGTGGTTGTCTCCCTCCAGCAAGTCGAAGGACGTCTGTACATCATAAATGAGCATCTTTGGGGTGTACCTGGCGCTCAACATCTTGTATCGCCCAAACATCAGTATGATACCATTGCCGTCAAGCGAGCAGTTCCAACAACTCATACCCAAACTGTCGGTTATGATATTGGGGTCATAATGATGCATACCACGGGATGACCCGAAGATAATGCACTCCTCTTCCATCCGGTGACAGATATAGTTATTCAATCCCGTGTCTCCACCTTTGGCATGAGCGACCAACAGACGCGCTCCCACCCCCACCAAGGCATCAACAACGATGAGACCCAACAAGAACAAAACCACTTTGCTAACAAACTTCATCATAAGGCTTAGAAACTAACGTAAATAAACTGACTGGAATCAAACACTCCGCACAGCAACACCAGCAACACCAGCGCATAATAGACACACCAACGGATGACCACAGGTGCGTGCACAAATCGAACAAACTTGCTGTATTGGAATTCTCTTGTCAAGTCGACACACGCCACAATGACAATGGACAGGAAACAGAAGGTCATAACCGTCTTGGATGGGTTGAACAGCGGACCATGATCCGTTACGATTCTCCCGATTACGCCAAATGCATCGGCAATACTGGGCTGGCGGAAGAAAATCCATGCGAAAGTGACAAGTGCAAATGTAACACAAATCCGCACCAAACGAACAGGAAGTTTTCGGGTAGTCACCTTTTGCCAGCCGAACATCTTCTCAACGATTTGGAACAATCCATGAAGAACTCCCCAAAGGATGAACGTCCAATTGGCACCATGCCAAATGCCGCTCACCAGGAAAGTAACGAAGATGTTCCAGTAATTTCTCGCCTTTGAGCAGTGACTTCCACCCAAAGGTATATAGACATAATCTTTCAACCAAGTGGAGAGGGATATATGCCATCGGCGCCAAAAGTCGGTGATGGACGTGGCGAGATAAGGCCGTTGGAAGTTGTTGATGAGACGGAAGCCCATCAGCCGCCCAACGCCCATCGCCATGAATGAGTATCCTGCGAAATCGCCATAAATCTGAAACGAGTAAAAAACAACTGCAAGAAGGCATGACGTACCAGAGTTAAACTGATAATTGTCCAACACCTTGTCAACATACATCGCAAGGCGATCGGCCATCATCACTTTAAGGAACAATCCCCAAAGAAACCATTTCAAGCCTTGTGTGGCCATGTCAGGGTCGAAACGCCGATAGGACTTGATTTGAGGCAACAAATCCTTGGCTTTGCTGATGGGGCCGGCCATAATTTGGGGGAAAAAGGATACGAAAAGCATATAATCCCACCAATCACGCTCAGCCTTAATATGCCCGTAATAGACATCCATGAGATAGCCCACTGCTTGGAATGTGAAGAAGGAAATGCCCAACGGAACAGCCAAATTGAGCCCAGGCAAGTCTGCAGAACAATGGATGGACTCGAAAAGCGAATTGCTGGTGGCAACTATGAAATTGTAATACTTGAATACCAGCAAGGGCAACAAAGCCAGCAAACTTCCGCCCGCAATCAACAACTTCTTGGACTTTACCACGTCGCTTCGCTCAATGAGCAGAGCAAAAGAATAAGTCACGAATGTCACACCCAAAAGAATGAGAGTGAAGGCCGCATTGGCCTGGGCATACAGGCCATAGGACACGAGCAGCAGTAAGGAATTGCTTGTCTTGTGCTGCAACATTTGACCTTTCTTCCCCGGCAGATACGACAACAAGTAGTACCCAATGAATATCAATGGGAACAACCAGATGAACTGGAAAGAATTAAAAACCATAAAAACGCAATAGTGTTAGGCGATACTGCAAAACGAAAAATGAAGGGTGTGTGTTGAGACCAAGTACCAAAAAGCGTGGACAAACCTATCCACGTCTTGGGTACTTGGCCTTGACCCTTCAAAAACAGATAAGTTTCGCCCACGCTACGCGCAGGCGTTCACAACTTATTCGTGTTTTTGAACAATCTTGTTACGGCCAAGTTTCAAGACATTCCGAATAACAGCAAACGCTATTTAACAATGTATTATAATGAAATTTCTGTCTCTATAACTTCATAATTAAGTTACCGCAAATCTCTTTGTTTTCCTGCGTGCACGTTGCGGTGACATACAAACAGACTTTTAGATGGTGCAAAGTTACAAACAAACTGGCAGAAATGCCTTACGAACGAATATAAAAAACACACAAAATGGCAAATCGGATTTGTCCATGACATGATCAAGCTCATGTTCTAATCTCCCAGCAGATAAACACGACCTGTTTCTAATGCACATGAATACCAAACATAGCTACCTGACGCCCTTTTTCAATCGACTTCCATTTCTTCTTAGTTTTTCTAATTGAGTGTATATAATCTTTATAATATGCCTTATCCATTTGTTGCCCTTTTTGGGGAGCATGGTTGGGAACTAATTCACACAACCGCACTTCATCTATGTTGAGTTTCTTATCAAATAGAATAAAAACAATTATTCGAATGTTTTCTTCATGCTCGTATTTCAAATGGGCATATATAGTCGTGCGAAGGACATCAAAGCCTCCATCAAATGCCACTTCATTCACCTTCAATCGATAAGTATGCTTATTCAAAGAGTAATAGTCTACGCTATCACCCTTCAAACGGGCTACAACTCCAAAACGATCTTTAAAACAAGATTCACGTGCACAAATTTGCGCAAAAAGGTTTAATGGGAAAAAAGCGCAAATAGTGCCATAATAGCACAACGCACAATAGCACTGCACACTTCATTAATAATCAATATAATCATACCCTAATATTTTCATTACATTCCATTGACGGCCATATATAAATTTTCCATTTTCCGCATGACTATGGGGTAATCCCATTAAATACAATACCACATGCCCTAACTCGTGGGCGATACCACAGGTGCGATGATTAATGTTCCCTTTAGCATTAATATTAATTCTAAGATTATTATTTAGAGACCGCTTAAGTTCATCTGATGTTTTGGGGTGTAACGTTTGTCCCAAATTTCCACTAATAGTTTTCCCTATAGGATAAAGCACAGAACCTATTAAATTCCATCGACAAACGCATTCCTGGCAACAACGCATTATAAACAGCATTTATAGATTCCATGTCAAGAAAACGAATACTGACACCATAGTACTTCTCACAGAGCGGGTCCATCATCGTCCACCTGCACACGGCAGGGTCGTACATCCGTGCGCCGAAGTCGTAAAGGTCGAGGCCATGCTGGTGGTCCCACTCCTTGCCCAGGAACTTCAGCGGTTGTGCGTCCGCGTTCGTGTTCCTGTCGCCACAGGCGTAGTAACCGTTCCGCTGCACCTCCCAAGCGTCCGCCACAACCTCACGCACACTGCCCAAGTGTTGGGCTGCTTGGTGCTGCCGCCATCCCAGGAAGGGAACTCATCAATGAAGGGAGGCATGAAATTGTCTGGGTTATTGAAGTCGAACTCCACCATTAAGTTCTCATCGCTCGCAACCTTCCAATCTCCGTCGTTGCCCAAAAAGAACTTGCCGCTATGTCCCATGAAATTGAAGTAGAACACATCGGGCATATAGTCACCGAATCCCTCTTTAGAATCATTAATGTCGCCACAATAACGGTGAAAATAATTCTCCCAATTTGAGTTCATTGACGCATGGTTCTTGATGTCAAATTCGTCGGGATGTCCTTTGACGGCTCTCGTTATCACACCTCCCACACTGAGCGTCCAGGAATGCCCTGTCCAACTGGGCAAGGAATTGACAAGGATGCCTGACGTGTCATAAAGAAGGTTGGCGCTCAGCTTGACACCACGAGCAGCCACCTCAAGAAGGGGAATGGAGATATTCGCCTTGCCCGTGTGCAATGACATCGGGACAACGCCATATTGAGCCAGGGTCGCCGTGTTGGGCGTGGGAATGGTGACGGGTTCCTTAAACTGGGCCTTAAGGAGCAACATGTTAGCTTCATTAGCAATAATAGACTAAATCTACGTTTCATAGACCGCCAATGCAAAGGGTTTCAGATTAATAGTATGCATTCGTAATGATGCATGCCACAAATTTAAACACAAATTTGACAACTCGCAAATTTTCCGTACACTTTTTATCGCCGTCCCCTTATTATGCTAAAAAATTATTTTCGCATGGTCTCCCGCTTACAATCTAACTGACGCTTTGCGTACAGAAAACGCAAAAGCCGCGGCTCTCTTGCCCGAAGACAAGCGAGACGCGGCTGATGGTTAACTCCTCACTAAAGTGGAGCAGAATTGTCGCGAATGATTAACAGTTCTTGCAGGGAGCCCAGGGCTTCAACTCCTTGAAGAAGTCGTGGCCCTTGTCATCGACGAGGATGAAGGCGGGGAAGTTCTTCACAGTGATCTTCCAAATGGCCTCCATGCCAAGCTCGGGATACTCCACACATTCGATGCTGGTGATGCAATCCTTGGAGAGCACAGCGGCAATGCCACCGATGGTACCGAGATAGAAACCGCCATGCTTCTGGCAAGCGTCGGTCACCACCTGCGTGCGGTTGCCCTTGGCTATCATGACCAGCGAACCGCCATGATCCTGGAACTCGTCCACATAGGGATCCATGCGGTTGGCCGTCGTCGGGCCCATGGAACCACAGGGGTAGCCCTCCGGAGTCTTGGCCGGGCCAGCGTAAAGGATGGGATGATCCTTGAAGTACTGCGGCAGATCCTCGCCCTTGTCCAAGCGTGCCTTCAGCTTGGCGTGTGCAATGTCGCGTGCCACGATGATGGTGCCGTTGAGAATGACACGGGTGGAGACAGGATACTTGGTCAGTTCGGCACGCACCGCGTCAATGCCCTTGTCAAGATCGATGACGATATTGTTGCCACCCTCACCGGGCTTGCGATACTCCTCAGGGATGAGCTCGCCAGGGTTATCGTCCATCTTCTCCAACCAGACACCGTCCTTGTTGATGATGCCCTTGATGTTGCGGTCGGCCGAGCAACTCACGCCAAGACCGATGGGACAGCTGGCGCCATGGCGCGGCAAGCGGATGACACGGATGTCGTGAGCCAGATACTTGCCGCCAAACTGTGCGCCAAGACCGATTTTATGAGCCTCCTCAAGCAACTTAGCCTCCAGGTCTACGTCACGGAAAGCACGCCCCGTCTCGTCGCCCGTAGTGGGCAGGTTGTCATAGTACTTGATGGAGCCGAGCTTCACCGTCAGCAAGTTCTTCTCAGCCGACGTACCGCCGATGACGAAACAGATGTGGTAAGGCGGGCAAGCGGCTGTGCCGAGGCTCTTCATCTTCTCCACGAGGAAAGGCAGCAGCGTGCCCTCGTTCTGGATGGTAGCCTTTGTCATGGGATAGAAATAGGTCTTGTTGGCCGATCCGCCACCCTTGGCCACCATGATGAAGCGATACTCATCGCCCTCCTCTGCCTCGATGTCGATCTGTGCGGGCAGGTTGCACTTGGTGTTCACCTCGTCGTACATGTTGAGCGGTGCGTTCTGCGAGTAACGCAGGTTCTCCTCCGTATAAGTGTTGTAGACACCACGTGAGAGTGCCTCGGCATCGTCGAAGTCGGTCCACACACGCTGTCCCTTCTCGCCATGGATGATGGCAGTGCCCGTATCCTGGCAGAAGGGCAACACGCCCTTGACAGCGGTCTCCGCATTGCGGAGAAACTGCAGAGCCACATACTTGTCGTTCTCCGAAGCCTCTGGATCCTTCAGGATCTGGGCCACCTGCTCATTGTGCTTGCGACGCAGCATGAACTCACAGTCGTGGAATGCCTGCTGGGCCAGCAAAGTCAAAGCTTCGCGCGAGACCTTGACAATAGTCTTACCCTCAAACTCAGCCGTGCTGACACCTTCCTTGGTCAGCAAGCGATACTCAGTGTCATCCTTGCCCACCTGGAACATAGGAGCATACTTGAAATCTACTGGTTTAGCCATAGTTGATTTGAATAAATATTTTATATAATGTTTTTGTGATTTTCCTTTAGGTGGGTTCTATAAATTAGCTTTGTCAGATTTCGAGGCTCTTTTTGAGGTCATTT
>DJOV01000112.1:6871-18907 GCA_002437285.1 Prevotella sp. UBA6429
AAACGTAATCCACTGTTTTTTTTTATATCGTTATAGTGGTAATTTATAGAATCCACCTTTAATCAGAGTTCTTCCCTTATCTCATTAGTAACCGAAGATCTCACCTGTCGTGAGACGCTTCACCGGGGCAATCTTCTCCAGCGACTTCATGTCGAGGTTCTTCTCGTCACCGAGGATGAGATAGCGGTAAGTCTTGTTGGCGATATTCTCCTTGGCAAAGTTCATCACGTCTTGCAACTGCAGCTTGGGCAACGTCTCGTAGATCTTCTGGTTGACATCGTAGTCGAGACCGAGCTTCTGGGCACGCAGATAACTGGTAAGCACGCCAAACTTGGTAGTGCGCTCCGTAGCCAGACTCTTGAGCAATCCCTGTTGGGCCAACTTGAAGCCCGCCTCACGAGAAGGCGTGTTGTTGAGCAGGTTGTGGAACTCGTTGATGCAGTCCATCATCTTGTCGTTTTGCGTGATGATGTAGGTGTAGAACGACTCGTCGCCGCTCGGACGTGAGGGACGGCTGTAGCTGGCCGAAGCCGAGTAAGCCAATCCACGTGCCTCGCGCAACTCCTGGAAGACGATGGCGTTCATGCCGCCGCCGAAATACTCATTGAACAGAGCCTCAATGGCCGCCTTGTCTGCGCTCCACTTCTTGCCTTCATTGTGAAGCATCACCATGTAGATGTTCTTGGCATCATAGGGTGCGAGCCACACCTCATTGGCAGGCGTGCGCTGCTGGGCGTACTCCTTAGCCGCAGGCGCGGGCGCGAAGGTTTTCGGTGTGAGGTGGGTCTTGCTCACCAAGGCGTCGATCTCCGTTTCCTTGGACGGACCATAATATAATAAGGTGTGCTTCCTTGTCTTCAGGTCACGCAACAGATTAAGCAAAGCCTGCGGATTGGCGGCACGCAGTTCCTTCTCGCTCATCTGGTTGGTGGCGGCGTTGTACTTGCCGTAGGTGCCATAGTAGCGCAACGCGGTGAAGTTGGAGCGCTGGTTGGCCTTGGCATCCGCACGTTCTTTCAAGAGCAAGTCGACATACTGGTTCCAAGTGGCCTTGCTGGCCTTGGCGTCGTTGAGCACCGTCTCAAGCAACTGCAATGCCTTAGGCATGGAACTGTTGAGACCCGTGAGGTAAATGTCGATGGCATCATCATTCACATTCACTCTGTAACTGCAAGCCAAGTCGTAGAACATCTGATTGATCTTCTGGTTGGAGAGCTTGGATGTTCCCACATAATCAAGATAACCGGCCGCTATGTCGTAGCGGTTGTCACTCTGCTGACCAAACGGATAGTGGTAGGCCAACGTGAAGAGGTCGTCATCGGCATTTTGCTTGTAGAGCACGTCGACACCCTTCTTCGTGACGGTCTTGGTGAGGTCTTTTTTGTAATCAACGAAACTGGGCTGGATGGGTTGCGGCTGAATGTTGATCACCTCCTTGAGGAAGTCACTCTGCTTGTCATTGTTGGTAGGTATCGGCGTGATGCTGGGCTTCTCGATCTTGTGGATCGTCGTGTCATTGCCCTGACGCTTGAAGACGGTCACATAGTTGTTGAGGAAGAAGCGGTTGGCAAAATCTATGATCTGCTGGCGCGTCATCTTGGAGATGCGGTCGAGACGGGTGACCTGGTCGCTCCACTTCTGCCCGTTGATGAAAGCATCCACAAACTTGTCTGCGCGAGAGCTGTTGCTTTGCAACGAGCGGTAATAGCTCAGTTTCATGTTGTTGACCACTGCGGGAAGGAGGTTGTCGGCAAACTGTCCCTTCTTCAACTTCTCTATCTCGGCGAGCATCAGCTTGCGCACCTCCTCCAGGCTTTGGCCCTGCTTGGGGCTTCCCACCAAGATGAACTGCCCATAATCGGTCATGCCCATGCTGCCGGCCCCTGCACTCTGAACCTTCATCGGCGTGTTGAGGTCCAGGTCGAACAGGCCAGCCTTGCCATTGGAGAGCATGTTGGAGATGACATCGAGCGTGTCAGCTTGGTAGCTGGCCGCGCCCTCCGTCTTCCATCCCATCATCAGGTTCTCGGCCTCAAGGCCCACCACCGTGGTGTCCACGGGGGCAGTCAGCTCACGCACCTGAGCATACTCGGGACGGCTGAGGTTGTCACTCTTCTTCCAGTCGCCGAAATACTTGTCGATGATGGCCACCACCTTGTCGGGGTCGAAATCGCCCGCCATGCAGATAGCCACGTTGTTGGGCACATAGTAACGGTTGAAGTAATTCTTGATGTTGACTATGGACGGGTTCTTCAGATGGTCCTGCGTTCCGATGGTCGTCTGTGTGCCATAGGGATGGTTGGGGAAGAGCTTGGCGCCCAACGCATTCCATTCCTTATTGTTGTCGCTGGCCAGTCCGATGTTGTACTCCTCATAGACAGCCTCCAGCTCGGTGTGGAATCCGCGGATAACCATGTTCTTGAAGCGGTCACTCTGTATCTTAGCCCATGTGTCAATCTCATTGGAAGGGATGTCCTCCACATAACAGGTGACATCATTGGAAGTGTAAGCGTTGCTACCCTCAGAGCCAATGGAAGACATGAGCTTGTCATACTCATTGGGGATGTTATACTTGGCTGCGAGCTGTGAGATGGAGTCTATCTCATGGTAAGCCTTCTTGCGAGCAGCCTTGTCGGTGAGACGGCGGTAAGCCTCGAAGCGGTTTTGGATGGAATCGAGCAGCGGGGCCTCAGCCGCCACGTTGCTACTACCGAAATGGGTAGTGCCCTTGAACATCAGGTGCTCAAGGTAATGAGCCAGTCCTGTGGTCTCAGCGGGGTCGTTGCGCGATCCCGTGCGAACCGCGATGTAGGTTTGCAAACGGGGTTTCTCCTTGTTGACGGAGAGATACACCTTCAGTCCGTTGCCAAGCGTATAGATGCGAGCTTGCATCGGGTCGCCCGGCACAGTGGTGTACTTGTACTGCTGTGCCACGGCCGATGAGGTGATCAGCAAAGCCACTGCAGCAAGAAAACTTCTGATTTTCATATTGTGATGATTATTTAAACAGTCAAAAGATGATATAGAGACTGGCGGCAAAACGTCCTGCGCCTAATTCTCAAAGTCGACCTCATGATCGAGGTTGTTGATGAAGTTGTCGAGCACTTCCTTCTCCACGTCGCCCATGCGAAACTCCTTCTCGGCGTCCTTACGTATCTCCGCAATCCACGCACGGCGCGCCGTGATATAGTCTTGCTTGATGCGCGCCGCATCATCGAGGGTCAGCTCCTGCAAGTGATAATAGTCGAGTATCACACGATAGGTCCAGGCCCACTGATAGAGACGATAGTTATCATTGATCTCCACAAATCGGTTGGTCACCGCGTCGATGGTGTCAAGCGTTCCGTTCTTGATGTCATCCACCAAGCGTTGCTCCTCCGAGGCGGGCAGCAACAGACCGGACAAGTCGTTCCAGTCACCCAAGCCGACGGCTGTCGTGGGAGCCTTCAGTTCGGGGTCGCGCTTGAGCACCCGCTTGAGCACAGCGCCCATGTAGATGCGCAAGGCAATGTCATAGTACTTGATACCCTTGTGGAGCGACGGTCCGTTGATGACATAGTCATGGAAGTTGTAGCTCGACACATCGTCACCTGACGATGCCCGCAGGTTCTCCAGGATTTTCTTACCCTTGATGATCTCGCCCACGCTGAAGGGAGAGAGCCAATCGAAGTTGACAATACTTTTCTGCGAGTCCTTCGGCCGCATGTCGCGCTTGGGCCACTTGCGAATGTCACGGTAGAGGCCCACAGTGGTGATGTTACGGCCTGGCGACAGATACATGGTGTCGCCATAGGCTATGAGATAAGAGAACGGGAGGTTGCGTGTGTCGGGATGGTGCATCAGCTTGCCAAAGCAGACACTGAACGTGCCGATGGTGGCGGGCATGAGAAGATAAGCGCCACTGGCCGTCTTCGTGCCACGCTCAAGCACTCCCCAGTGCATGGGGCCCATCTTGTAGGCATGATTGGAGAAATTGGTGGCCGAACCGGCATTGTAAAAGCTGAACATGCCACCGATGAGCAACGAGCTCTTGTGGTGGCTGGCCGAAAACGGGCCGCAGAAGGCCGCACACGCCTCACCGTTGCTCATGTAGCTGTTGGCAAAGAAGACACTGGCCGAAGCCGTGAACCCATTGCTGATCTGGCAGGCCTCGCCCACAAAGCAGTCCTGCATCTTCACCGAGTTGATGATGCTCGACCCGTCACTGATGATGGAGTTCTCGCAGATCACGCCCGTCCCGATGTAGACGCTTGCCTCGGGCGAACTCAGGATGGTGCAATCGCTGAGGCGCGCCGCACCGTTGACCTCGCAGTCATCGCAGATATTGGTATTGGTGACCTCCTTGGTGTTGACGATCTTCACGCCTGCGCCAATGGTGCCGCAGTCGGGAGTGGTGGCCTCGATCTCCTCGCGGATGAGCCGCCGGATACAGTCTTTCAGTTCCTTGTCGTGGAAGTGCTTCACCATGAAAGCCGCAAACTGACTGTTGAGATGCTTGAAGAGGATGAGGTTGCCGTCGCCCACCTCGTTGAGCACGGATATGAGGTTGCCCTCACCATAGGTAGCCCCCTCAGTGGTCTCGATGGTCGACACGTTGGAGATGTAGCAGTCGTCACCTATGACATAGTTGTTGATGAAGTTGCCCACGTTTTCCACGAGGCAGTTGTCGCCCATGGTGACATTGCGCAAGGTGGCATTGACGATGCCCGAATGTTTGAGGAAGCCCTTCGAGACTTCCACGTTCTTCTCAAACGCCCCGATACGGATGTCGCCATAGAGCATCACCCGATGCATGTAGTTGGGCTTGAAATCGTCAGAGACCCAAACCCTGCTCCAGTCTTCGGCCCAGCAGTTATGGTCTTCAAGCACATTGATCTCCTCGTCGGTGAGTTTTCGGTAGTCCATGTCGTAATCGGTTTAATGGATAGTTGTAGGGTTAGTCTTCCACGGGATAGAGGAAGTCGTTGTATGGATATTTCTGCACATGAAGCTCGCGCACCTTGCGGTAGAGGGCGCTGCGGAACTCGTCCACGTTCTCCTTCTCCCTTGCGGAGATGAAGAGGCAATTGTCGTTGAGACGCGCCATCCACGTGCGCTTGAGTTCATCGAGCGTGACGTTCTCGCGTGTGGGGGGCGTCAGGTCGTCGGGTTCCTTGTCCGTCCAATGGTAATTGTCGATCTTGTTGAACACGATAATGGTGGGCCGGTCCGAGCATCCGAGTTCCTTGAGTGTCTGGTTGACAACCTCTATCTGCTCCTCAAAGTCGGGGTGCGAGATGTCCACCACATGCAGCAGCAGGTCAGCCTCGCGCACCTCGTCAAGCGTCGACTTGAACGAATCGACCAAGTCGGTGGGCAACTTGCGGATGAAGCCCACTGTGTCAGCCAGCAGGAAGGGCAAGTTCTCGATGACCACCTTGCGCACGGTGGTGTCGAGTGTGGCAAACAACTTGTTTTCGGCAAAGACCTCACTCTTGGCCAAGAGGTTCATGATGGTCGACTTGCCCACGTTGGTGTATCCTACGAGTGCCACGCGAATGAGGCGCCCGCGGTTTTTGCGCTGCGTGGTCTTCTGCTTGTCGATCTCTGTCAGCCGCTTCTTCAGGAGGCTCATGCGGTTGAGGATGATACGCCGGTCCATCTCGAGCTGCGTCTCACCAGGTCCGCGCAGTCCCACGGAGCCCTTTCCACCGCCCGATCCCGAGCCACCACCCTGGCGCTCCAGGTGAGTCCACAGGCGTTGCAGCCGCGGCAACATGTAACGGTATTGGGCCAGTTCCACCTGCGTCTTGGCATTGGCCGTCTGGGCACGCATGGCGAAGATGTCGAGGATGAGCGACGTACGGTCGAGGATCTTCACCTTCAACTCCTGTTCGATGTTGCGTATCTGCTTGGCCGTGAGCTCATCATCAAAGATGACCATGCCTATCTCTCGGTCCTCGTCTTCCTCCTCCTTGATATAGTTTTTGATTTCCTCGAGCTTGCCTTTTCCCACATAGGTGACGCTGCTCGGCCCGCCCACGCGCTGCGTGAAACGCCTCACAGTGACGGCTCCCGCCGTGTCGGCCAGAAACTCCAGTTCGTCCAGATACTCCTTGGTCTTGGCCTCATCTTGCTGGGGAGTGATCAGTCCCACCAGGATGGCGGTTTCGGCTTTGACTTCGGATATGACAAATTCCTTCATGCTTCTTACATTATTTATAAGTGCAAAGATACAGAAAAAGATTGGGAAAGCAGATTGCAGAGGTTCATTTTTTCTATTCTCCCGGTAAAAGGGAATTCCACCTTTCGTCCCATTACGCAACGTTTACGCAAACGTTTACGCATTTTTTTGCACGAAACTGCTTCATAAATGAAACGTATCAGAAGAAAATCGCTATCTTTGCAAAAGACAAAACAAACTAAAGACACCGATTTCAAAAAACAGAAGCTACATATTAACTAACTACGCAAATAGGTTGAAAAGCGAAACGCCCAGACGTGAGTCTAGGCGTTTTTTGTTTGTGACACATGCAGTTCTACGCCTGCCCCTTGGCAGTCGGCACCCATGGGCGGATTGAGCTTGGTGACAGAGACGGTCACGTCGGCCACCTGCGGCCACCGGTCAAGCACGGCTTGTGCGATGCGCCCGGCCACATGCTCCACCAGGTCACTGGGATGCGCCATCTGCTCGCGCACGGCCTGGAAAACCTCCGCATAATTGACCGTATCGTCCACGTTGTCGCTCCGCATGGCCTTGTCCACATTCACATGCAAGCGCAGGTCGACCACATAGTCATTGCCGACAAGACGCTCTTGCGCCGCCACGCCATGGTAAGCGTGGAAGCGCAAGCCGCGAAGCTGAATAAAACTGTCTTTCAATTTCATAAGCACATTCTTGTATGTCACCCGCAGCGGCTGGCACCACAATTGGTGCAGATGAGGCAGCCTTCCTGGTAGACCAGCGTCTCCTGCCCGCAGACGGGGCACTTCTGGCCGGCAGCCTTGGTGCCGTCGGTGACATATTTCTTCAAGGCACGCTCCACACCATTTTTCCACGTGTTGATGCTTTGGTCTTTCAACTGCAGCGAGCCGACCAACTTGATGACATGGTCGATGGGCATGCGGTAGCGGAGCACACCGGAGATGAGCTTGGCATAGTTCCAGTATTCGGGGTTGAACTTCTCACTCAGGCCCTCAACCGTGGTCTTGTAACCTCGCTTGTTCTCAAACTGGAAGTCATAGCGGTGACTACCGTCCTCATTGGTCTGCTTGATGATCTTGCCTTTGGTGACCGTCTTGGGCAGCACAATGCCTTCCTCGTCGTCTTGCAGGCCGGTGAATATCTCATACGGATAGCCGTTGAGCAGGCCCACAAAGGCCACCCATTTCTCTCGGTTGTTCTGAAAGCGCACCACGTCACAATCGAGCTCCTGCGGCCTGACTTCCTGCACCGCGGGCCGTTGCATGGCAGGTGCGATGACGGGTGCCTGAGCCTCCGAACGCTTCTTCTTGTCCTTTTTGGAGACCGAGACCATCACGCCAGACCTACTTCCGTCACGGTAAATGGTGCATCCCTTGCACCCCGAGCGCCATGCCTCGACATAGAGGCGGTTGACCAGTTCCTCATCGACGTTGCCGGGCAGGTTGACCGTGACCGAGATGCTGTGGTCCACCCACTTCTGTATGGCTCCCTGCATGCGCACCTTCATCAGCCAGTCCACATCGTTGGCCGTGGCCTTGCTGTAGGGCGATCGCGCCACCAGGGCGTCTATTTCTTCCTGCGAGTAGTTCTTCCGGGTGTCAATGCCGTTGATTTTCATCCACTCCAAGAACTTCCTGTGGTAGACGATGTACTCCTCAAACGAGTCGCCGACCTCATCCACGTAGTCCACATGCACCTCCTTGTCGTTGGCGTTGACCTTGCGACGGCGCTTGTAGACGGGCATGAACACAGGCTCTATGCCACTTGTGGTCTGGGTCATGAGCGAGGTGGTGCCCGTGGGAGCGATGGTGAGGCAGGCTATGTTGCGCCGGCCATGCTTCACCATGTCGTCATAAAGTTTCGGATCGGCCTCGCGCAGACGGCAGATGAACGGGTTGTGCTCTTCCCGCCGCGCGTCGTAGATGGCAAAGGCGCCGCGCTCCTCGGCCAGGGTCACCGATGAGCGATAGGCGTTGAGCGCCAACGTCTTCTGCACGCTGACAGCAAAATCGGTGGCTTCCTGCGTGCCATAGCGCAAGCCCATGGCGGCTATCATGTCACCCTCGGCGGTGATGCCTACGCCCGTGCGGCGTCCGAGTCCGCTCTTATGCTTGATTTTCTCCCACAGGTGATACTCGGTGTGCTTCACGTCATCGGCCTGAGGGTCATTTTTGATTTTCTCCAGGATGAGGTCTATCTTCTCCATCTCCAGATCGACAATGTCGTCCATGATGCGCTGGGCCTGTTGCACGTGTTGTGCAAACTTCTCAAAGTCGAAGCGTGCCTCTGGCGTGAAGGGGTTCTCCACATAACTGTAGAGATTGAGGCAGAGCAACCGGCAACTGTCATAGGGGCAGAGGGGTATCTCGCCACAGGGATTGGTGGAGACGGTGCGGAAGCCCAGGTCGGCATAACAGTCGGGTATGCTCTCCCTGATGATGGTATCCCAAAAGAGCACACCGGGCTCGGCACTCTTCCAGGCGTTGTGCACGATCTTACGCCACAAGCTGCGGGCGGAGATCTCACGACTCACCTTCGGCTGCTGCGCGCCGACAGGGAACTGCTGCGTGTAGGGCTTGTCGTCAACCGCCGCTTGCATGAAGGCGTCGTCAATCTTCACACTGACATTGGCACCCGTGATCTTGCCCTCGGTCATCTTGGCGTCGATGAAGTCCTCGGCGTCAAGATGCTTCACGCTGACGGTCAGCATCAGGGCGCCACGGCGGCCATCCTGGGCCACCTCACGGGTAGAGTTGCTGTATCGCTCCATGAACGGCACCAGTCCGGTGCTCGTCAGCGCGGAGTTGTTGACGGGCGAGCCCTTCGGGCGCAGGGGGTCGAGGTCATGGCCCACGCCACCACGCCGCTTCATGAGCTGCACCTGCTCCTCGTCGAGCTTCATGACAGCACCATAGGAGTCGCCGTCACCTTCGATGCCGATCACAAAGCAGTTGCTCAGCGAGGCCACTTGATGATTGTTGCCGATGCCTGTCATGGGACTGCCTGCAGGAACCACATAGCGGAAGTGGTCGAGCAGGTCGAACACCTCCTGGGCACTCAGCCCATTGGGATAGTTCGACTCAATGCGGGCAACCTCGCGAGCGATGCGCCAATGCATGTCGGAAGGACTCTTCTCGTAGATATGACCGAAACTGTCTTTCATGGCATACTTGGTCACCCACACGCGGGCGGCCAGCTCATCGCCATCGAAATAGGCCAACGAGGCAGCGTATGCCTCCTCGTAGGTATAGGTCGGTTGGTTTTCCATGATATGATATGGTTTTCTGTTAGTTGGAACTTGATTCTGCAAAACTACAAAAGATTTGCGAAAAAGGGGGCACTCGGCTGATGAAATTAGCAAAAAACATTTCCGTTTTGGATAATTTTCCATATCTTTGCCCCAAACAAAACTTACCAAAATGAAAAACTTAGATACTCGCCGAAGCATACGCAAATACGCCGACAAGGCCATTTCTGACGAACTGCTCCACAGCCTTTTGGCCGAAGCGGAGCGCACACAGACCATGGGCAACTTGCAACTCTACAGCGTCGTCGTGACACGAAACCAGGATATGAAGGAGAAGTTGGCGCCTGCCCACTTCAACCAACCGATGGTTTGCGGCGCGCCTGTGGTGCTGACCTTCTGCGCCGACTTCCGCCGTACCACCACGTGGGCTGAGAACCGGAAGGCCACACCGGGCTACGACAACTTCCTCAGCTTCATCAACGCCTCCACCGATGCGCTGCTTTTCTGCCAGACCTTCTGCAACCTGGCCGAGGAACAGGGCCTGGGCCTGTGCTTCCTGGGCACCACCGTCTACCAGCCTCAGCTCATCATCGACACGCTCCAGTTGCCACGCCTGGTGTTTCCCGTGGCCACCATCACCCTGGGGTGGCCCGACGAGCAGCCCGAGCAAAGCGACCGGCTGCCCCTGCAGGCCATCGTCCACGATGAGACCTACCACGACTACACACCCCAAGACATCGACAAGTTCTATGAGGAGAAAGAGCAACTGCCTGTCAACCGGCACTTCGTGGAAATCAACCACAAGGAGACGCTGGCACAGGTCTTCACTGACCTGCGCTACACGCGCAAGGACAACGAAGCCCTGTCAGTGGGCATGATCGAGGCGTTGCGCAGTCAGGGATTTCTGCCTCAAGACAAACAAGAATAAGAAGGAGGAACCTGCCATGCGTGTGGACATCAAGCAAGTGGAAACAGGGAAAGAGCTCAAGGCCTTCATCCAGTTTCGCTACGACCTTTACCGTGGCGACACCCATGCCGTGCCTTTTCTCTATGCAGACGAACTGAGCACGCTCGACCGAAAGCAAAACCCCGCCTTTGACTATTGTGACGCAGCCTACTTCCTGGCCTTCAAGGCCGGAAAGGTCGTGGGGCGCATTGCGGCCATCATCAACACGCGAGCCAACACACGTTGGAACCAGCGCATGGTGAGGTTCGGGTGGTTTGACTTCATCGACGACCAGGAGGTTTCGTCGCGCCTCATCGCTGCCGTGGAGCATTGGGGCGCCGAGCGGGGCATGACCGAGATTGGCGGGCCTTTTGGCTTCGACGACATGGACCGTGAGGGCATGCTGGTGGAGGGCTTCGACCGACTGGCCACCCTGTACATCAACTATAACTTTCCCTACTACCCCACACACATGGAGGCCATGGGGCGCTTTCGCAAGGACAACGACTACCTGGAGTATCGCATCCGCGTGCCTGAGGTGACCCCTACCAAGTTTGCCAAGCTCTCGGAGATGATTGAACGGCGATACAACCTGCACGCTCACAAATTCACTCGCGACGAACTGTTGCACCAAGGCATGGGTAGACGGGTGTTCGACATCCTCAACAGCACTTACAACAACCTCTATGGGTTTGCCCAGCTGAGCGACCGGCAGGTTGACAAGTTGGTCAACGACTACATCCGCAAGGCCGACCTCAACCTCGTCACTGGCGTCGTCGACGGCAACGAGGACAACAAGCTCGTAGGATTCGGCATCTCCTTCCCCTCGTTCTCACGTGCCCTGCAACACACGCGCGACGGACGGCTGCTGCCCTTCGGATGGTGGCACCTGCTGCGCGTGCTCAAATGGCACAAGACCGACACCGTGGACCTATTGCTCATCGGCGTGCTGCCCGAATACCGTGCGAAAGGTGCCAACGCTCTCATCTTCAACGACCTCATCGGCCGCTATCGGCAGTATGGGTTCCGTTGGGCTGAAGCCATGCCTCAGATGGAGACCAACAAGGGTGTGCTCAGCCAATGGCAATACCTCGAAGCGGAGAACCACCGACGCCACCGCATCTACGCAAGGAACATCGAAGAGGCAAAGCATTAGGCACAAAAAACTATAACGGAAGCTACTATGGCATCGGTTTAAAATCACACACCCAGTCTTCATCAAAGTCGCGTTTCGTCACCACTCGTCGCTCATATACTTGCGTCACGGATTTAGCGTAACTATATCGCTTACAGCCCCAGCCCTGGATTTATCGGGCTACGGTAAGACGGACGAAGAAGCTCGTGACTCTTTCAACATTGTTCTGAAAGGGTATTTTTTGACTATGCCATAAATGAAGGAACCTTATACAAGGAAAAAGGAGGACATGCATGATTGCGGATCTTACCCACATTTCTTCCAAACCACAGGCATATTCAAGAAATTCAACATCGAATACAAAGGTTTGTCGATGGAAGACTGCAATCCTGCCGTTACCGCTATCGTTGTCATGATTTTTGGTCGAAAAGTTTGTCATGGAGAGCGGATGAAATAGAGCGTGAAAATGGCGTTTTTTGTCGGTCGCAACAAGATTTGCGTGGGGTAATTTTGCGATAAAGGGT
>DJOV01000022.1:0-3512 GCA_002437285.1 Prevotella sp. UBA6429
TCATGCCCGCGGGTGTGGTCACCGTGAACCACGACGAGGGCGCGCCTGCACCGATGTCACCGTGCAGCACCACACGCGTGTAGGGATCGCCCTCCACCACATAGGTGGCACCGTCCTGTCCGCGGGTGCCCGAGGTGGGCACGAGGCGGCGGCCGTCGAGGAAGAGGTTGTCGGCGGCCGTGTGGCTCACGCCCCGTTGCGCGCCTTCCTTTTATTTTATTCGTTTTGTCACACGTGGGTCTTGTTGCAGGCGTAGGCCCCCATGTGATGAGGTCATCACTTGACGGGCACCTGCTCGAGGGTGGCCGTGAGCAGCAGCCAGAACGGCTCGGCGGTGTCGACCTTGAAGCGCTCGCTGGTGGTGTGGGGCGAGAGCAGTGTGGGGCCGAGCGACACGACGTCCATGCCCGGATACTTGCTCAGGATGACCGAGCACTCCAGCCCGGCGTGGTCAGCCTGCACGGTGGCCTCCTCGCCGGTCTGTTCCTTGTAGACCTTCTTCAGCAGGTTGAGAATCTCGCTGTCGGGGTTGGGGTCCCATCCGCCGTAGCTGCCGCTCAGCTCAGTCTTCATGCCGGCCATGTCGAAGCAGCTCTCCAGCGTGGTGGCCACATACTCCTTCATGTCCTCGCGGCTGGAACGGGCGAGGATCTTGACGACAGCCTTGCCGGCCTCGATGTCGATGATGGCGAGGTTCGACGAGGTCTCCACGACGTTGGGATAGGCGGGGATCATGCGCACCACGCCGTTGTGGCAGGCATAGATGGCGTCCACGAGGTTGTCTTGTATCTCCTGGGGCACCAGTTCGGTGGGGGTCTCCACGTCTTCGACGAAGAACTCGACGTTCTTCTCGATGCCACGGTATTCATCCTCGATAATGGCGCGCTGTTTCTCCACGAGATCCTTGAGTGCTTCCACCTGATCGGCAGGCAGAGCCACGACCACTTCAGCCTTGAAGGGGATGGCGTTGCGCATGTTGCCGCCGTGCCAGCTGGCCAGGCGTGCGCCCGTCTCGGCGATGGCCTTGCGCACCAGTCGCACCATCTCCTTGTTGGCGTTGGCGCGTCCCTCGTTGATCTCCAGTCCGCTGTGTCCGCCGCGCAGTCCCTTCAGGGTGACGCGCACGGCCTTCTGCTGGTCGTTGGCCACGGGCTTGTACTCGAGCGATGAGGTGACGTCGATGCCGCCGGCAGAACCGATGACAAACTTGCCCCAGAGTTCCGAGTCGAGGTTCATGAGGATGTCAGCGTGCAACTCGCCCTTGGGCAGGTCGTTGGCGCCGTACATGCCCGTCTCCTCGTCGCGCGTGATGAGCGCCTCCACGGGCCCGTGCTTCAGGTCGCTGCTCTCCATGACACCCATGATGGCTGCCACGCCTATGCCGTCGTCCGAGCCCAGTGTGGTGCCGCGTGCGTGCACCCATCCGTCCTCGATGTAGGTCTCGATGGGGTCGGTCTCAAAGTTGTGCGTGCTCTCGGGGCTCTTCTGCGGCACCATGTCCATGTGTGCCTGCAGCAGCACGACCTTGCGGTTCTCATAGCCCGGTGTGGCGGGCTTGCGCATCACGATGTTGCCGGCGGGATCAAGGAAGGCTTCCACTTGGTGCTCCTTGGCCCAGTTGAGCAGGAACTGCTGCACTTTCTCAAGATGTCCAGACGGACGCGGCACCTGTGTCAGCGCATCGAAGTTGCGCCAGATGGCCTCAGGTTTCAGGTTTGCGATTTCACTCATAGTTATTGTTTCTTTAAAAAAGTTAATGGATGCTTGTTGCGGGTGTGGCGTGGGCGGTGCGCTTGCGCGTGAACGACAGGGCCATCCAGGCGTAGACGCCGAGGAGCACCACGAGCAGCGTCTGCACGGAGTGGACGATGAGCACGAAGAACAGCGCGTCGTTGGCGCCCACGCCATAGAGCATGAGCATGGTCTTCACGGCGAAGTGCCAGGGGCCGGCCCCGTTGGGGGTGGGCACCACCACGGCTATGGATCCCACGATGAACGTGACCAGCGCGCAGCCCAGTCCGAGACCGGCAGTGGCGTCGAAGCAGAAGAACGTGAGGTAATAGTGTAGGAAGTAGCTCAACCAGATGGCCAGCGTGAAACCCACATAGAGGGGAGCGTTCCTGACGTGGCGCACAGAGAGCACGCCTTGCCACAGGCCGATGAAGATGCCCTTCACCTTATTATATATGGCCATGCGCCGCACGAGATACCACAACAGCACCACCACGGCCACGCCGCAGGCGGCCGTCACCAGCCATCCGGTGGAGGAGAAGCTGGCCAGAATCTCGTCGACGCGCGTGCCGGTCCTTTGGAAGAAGATGTCAAACACCTTAAACTGGCAGAGCAGCGTCGTGCCCGTCACCACGAGGATGAGCAGCGAGTCGATGGCGCGCTCGGTCACCACGGTGCCCAAGGCTTTGGGAAACGACACGCCGTCCCACCGCTTGAGCACGCCGCACCGTGCAAACTCGCCGATGCGGGGCACCACGAGGCTGACGGCATAAGACAGGAAGATGGAGTTGACGGCCACGGTGGCACGTGGCCGTTCGCCCACAGGCTCGAGCGTCTGGCGCCACCGCCAGCCGCGGAAGGCTTGCGCCAGGATGCCGAAGGGGAACGACAGCAACATCCATGTCCAGTTCATCTCGTGCAGCAACACGCGCTCCATGCGATGGAAGTCGAAGTCGCGGTACATCCAGTAGAGTATGGCGCCACCCAGCAGAAGCGACAGCGCCACCTTGAGAATGTCGCAGATGGTCTTTTTCATTTGATTTACAAAGTTAGTGGAATTAGGCCGAACGGCAAAAGAATTGGATGTTTTTTAACCATCCGTTTAACAAGTTTGACTTCGCGTGGCGGTTGCTGTCAACGGACAAAAAGGCAAACAGTGGTGACAAAGTGGCTGAAAACATGACATCCATGGACCTGCTGCCACAGAGGCCGCCCGGAGTCTTGAGCTATATCAATCGGCGGCCTTGACGTGCGTCAACCGGGTTGACCTCCGTCAATTAAAACGTGGAAAATGAGAGGAAAATCTGTCACTGTTTGCGCACACAGCATGAAGTTTGTACCTTTGCATCGTCGAAAGACAAGAGATTGTAATTCAAGGATACACCGCGCAAGCGGTAGAAGAAAAGCCATCCGAAAGGGTGGTAAGTAAGAACATTAATAAACAGAGAAAGGAAAAAGTTATGAGTATGATGACATTTATTACATTCGCAGCTGTCATGTTCGTAGGCGCTTCAGCCCTGGCATTGGTCATGGACCACATGGTGGAGGGTACCAAGTAAGCGGACAGCCGCTTTTCGGTTGATTTTTTAAGTTCATTCTATACAAAAGAGGAGTGGGGGTTCCGCGGGAAGTCCCACTCCTCTTTTTTGTAACCCTACATGTATCACATTCCGGTTCTTCCGGAAAGGGGAGTGGTGACTCTTTAGTCAAGGTGCTTGAACGGCAAATGCCGTCCAAAATGCTGAGCCTGGACCATCCTTTTGAATAAAGCGGACAATGTA
>DJOV01000022.1:3608-3883 GCA_002437285.1 Prevotella sp. UBA6429
AAATATTTTGGCCGAAATACGCGAAAATACGGCACTTTTCATAATCGGTTGATAATTAGACATTTATAAAATTTAGGATTTTATTCGCCCTAAAAAGTAAATACTTTTCATCAAAGAATACCCTTTATCGCGTTACGATATACCCTTTATCATGACGCGATAAACGCTTAATCGCATCGCGATAAAGGGTATATCGCAACATAAAACACCCTTTATCGCAAAATTACCCCATGCAAATCGCGGCGCGACCGACGAAAAACGCCATTTTCGCGTTC
>DJOV01000133.1:0-189 GCA_002437285.1 Prevotella sp. UBA6429
GCATGCCGTGGTCGTCGGTGAGTTCCCAGTTGTCGTAGCGCTCCTGGCGCTGCTTCTGTGTGGGAGTGACCTCAGGCACGTTGACACCCAGCGAGTCGATGAGATTTTTCTTCTTCACAGACGAAAGCTTCAGCCAGTGAGCCATGTCCGAGCCCTCGAGGCTCTCCAGCTTCTTGGTGTCGTACATAT
>DJOV01000133.1:250-409 GCA_002437285.1 Prevotella sp. UBA6429
TCTTGGTGTCGTACATATAGGCCAGTCCGTCGCGTGTGAAGCCTTCCTCCGACACATCGCCGCCCCATGCCACGGTGTAACCGTTCATGATAGCGTTGTCGATGATCTTGCTCAGGTCCTCCACAGGCACGTTCCATGACAGCGGGTTGCGCCAGTTGT
>DJOV01000133.1:456-18187 GCA_002437285.1 Prevotella sp. UBA6429
GGTTGCGCCAGTTGTCCTGCACCTCCACGGCGAAGGCCGTCCAGAAGGGGTGGTGAGTGTAGGAAGTGAAGCTCACATAGTCGTTGCAAGCGGTGGAGTCGAGGCCGATGGCAGCAGCGAAGCTCTTCGGCGTATAGGTCTTGCCCTCATACTTGAAGGTCTCGGGGCACTTGCCCAGGTAAGCGTCGAGAATGCCCTGCAGGCCACTCTTCCATGCGGGTGAGAGCTTGCTGGCGTTGCTCTTGGCCACCGCGTCGACGTAAGGCGACATGACCTTGAAGAACTCGTTGAAGTTGAACAGCGAGTCGCCATACTGGCTTCCCGTGAGCGGCATGGCCGTCTCCGGGCAGATGCCATAATGCTGGATGGCGTAGAGAGGGTCGTAAGCGCTACCGCCCTGTGAGAACTGGCAGTCGCCGTGCAGCCGCACCACCTGGATGGCTCGGTCCATGTAAGTCTTGTTGGCCACGAAAGCCTCGCAGAGGTCGTAGGTCTTGCCCGTCTTCTTCAGGATCTCAGCCTCAAAGAACGCCAGGGTGCTGTAGTCCCAGCAGGTACCCGAACGGTTCTGGTTCTTGATGCTGGTGATGGGGTTTTCCTTGATGGTGGTGAAGACAGGCGCGTTCGACTTGGTGCTGTCTTTCTTCTCCGCTGCCCCTGCCGAGAGGGTCAGCATGGCAGCCATCGCCGCCAAGATGATTTTCTTCATTTGTTTTTTATTGGTGTTATTGTTTTTCAGTTGTCGTTTAGTTGTTGGCGATGAACGCCTCCACATCCTTGGGGTGATAAGGTATGCGGTCCTTGCCGATGAAGCGGCAGCCATTGTCGGTGATGAGCAGGTCGTCCTCGATGCGGATGCCGCCAAAGTCCTTGTAGGTCTCCAGCTTGTCGAAGTTGATAAACTCCTTGCAGTGTCCGCTGGCCTTCCAGTCGTCGATGAGGGCAGGGATGAAGTAGATGCCCGGTTCGTCGGTGACCACGAAGCCCTTCTGCAGGCGTCGTCCCATGCGCAGGCAGTTGGTGCCAAACTGCTTGAGGTTGGGCCTGACCTCCTCGTCGAAGCCCACGTTGATCTGGTCGAGGCTCTCCATGTCGTGCACGTCCATGCCCATCATGTGCCCCAGTCCGTGCACCATGAACATGGCGTGTGCGCCAGCGGCCACAGCCTCGTCGGTGTCGCCCTTCATCAGGCCGAGCTCCTTCAGCTTCTCCGTCATCAGTCGGCATACGCCGAAGTGCACGTCCCACCACTTCACGCCAGGTTTGGCCACGGTGAGCGCATAGTCGTGGCAAGCCTCCACGATGGAGTAGATCTCCAGTTGGCGCTGGTCGAAGCGGCCGCTGACCGGTGTGGTGCGCGTGTTGTCCGAGCAATAGTTGTTGAGGGTTTCGGCACCCGCGTCGCAGAGCATCAGCTTGCCGGCCTGCAGGGGAGCGGGCGAGGGAGCGCCGTGCTGTATCTCACCATGCTGTGAGAGAATGGTCGGGAAGCTCACCATGGCGCCCAGCGAATTGGCGATGCCGTCGAGAGTGCCGGCAATCTCCTTCTCCGTGACACCCGGCCGGCACATCTTCATGGCCGTGGTGTGCATCTTGTAGCCGATGACGGCGGCGCGCTCCAGTTCCTCAATCTCCTCGTCGGTCTTCGACGAGCGCATCTTGACCACAGCCTGTATGAGCTCCATGCTGGCGCTCTCCTTCTGCTGGTTGGGATGGATGCCCAGGAGGTCGAATATCTGGATTTTGATGTCAGCGCGATAGGGGGGCAGGAAGTGTATCTTGCGCTTCTGCCGCAAGGCGTCGTTGCAGATGGTCTTCAGCGTCTTCATGGGTGCGGAGTTGGCCACGCCCACTTGCTCGGCCATGTCGTGCACGCTGTCCACCGAGCCATACCACACGATGTCGTCTATGGAGATGTCGTCGCCGATGAGCGTCTCGATGTCATTGTCAATGTCGATGACACCCACCAGTCCGTCGCGGTTCTGTCCAAAATAATAAAGGAACGACGAATCCTGACGGAAGGGATAGTATCCGTTGTTGGGGAAGTTGGCGGGCGAACTGTTGTTGCCAAACAGCACTATGATGCCACTCTTTACAAGCTTTTTCAGCTCGGCGCGGCGGCCGACGTAGGTTTCTTTGCTAAACATAAATAGATATTTTTACGTTTTATGTTGCAAAGTTATAAAAAACTTCGATAGAAATGCGTATCTTTGCAAGTGAATTTATAATATTTTATGCATATTGACAGAAATACAGGTCTGGTGCTTGAAGGTGGTGGCATGCGCGGCGTGTTTACCAGCGGTGTGCTCGACGCTTTCATGAAGCATGAGCTATACTTCCGATATGTGGTGGCCGTTTCGGCTGGCGCATGCAATGGTATGAGTTATATTTCAAGGCAGCCCCGCCGCGCGCGCTTGTCCAATATCGACTTCCTGCCGAAGTACAACTACATCGGCCTGCGCCATTTGGTGACCCAGGGTTGCATTTTCGACCAGAAGCTTCTTTACGACCGGTTCCCCAACGAGCTCATACCGTTTGACTACGATGAGTTTTTCCGCCACTCGGCAGGTTTCGAGATGGTGGTCACCAATTGTCAGACAGGCCGTGCCGAGTATCTGTCCGCCACGGGCGACCGCCAGCGGGCCATCGACATCGTGCGCGCCTCCAGTTCCTTGCCCTATGTGAGCAAGATCGTGTGGGTGGACGGCAAGCCCATGCTCGACGGTGGCATCGTCGACTCCATACCCATCCGCCACGCCCAGGAGACGGGCCACGCGTTCAATGTGGTGATCACCACCCGCAACTATGGCTATCGCGAGTCGGGCCACGACCGCAAGATACCCCGTTTCATCTATCGCCGTTACCCCCGCTTGCGTGTGGCGCTGAGTCACCGCATCGAGGCCTACAACGAGCAGCTGCAGCTGGTGGAAGACCTGGAGCGCGCAGGCGACATCGTCGTCATACGGCCCCAGCGTCCCATGGAGGTCAGCCGCATGGAGAAAGACACACAGAAGCTCGAAAGCCTTTATGAGGAAGGCTTCCGCCTGGGCGAGGAGTTTTGCGGCAAGGTGCTCTGACAAAATAATGCCCGTCCATCGGTACTACACGGATCTTTTTTCGTAACTTTGCATCCGACATACCAAGCGATTGGTTCTCCGCGAGGAGATGAAAAGGGAACCAGGTGCAAGTCCTGGGCAGTCCCGCTGCTGTAAGCGACATTCTTCATCCGCACACCCATGTCACTGGTGGATGGGCAGGCGTCAGCCCGAGGCCGTGCGGCTTCGGAAGCCATGACGGCGAGCCCCTTGTAGCCGGGAAGACGTGCGGATGGCCGTAAGCCAGAAGACCTGCCATCGCATAGCTGATGATTTTCAATTCTCGAGGAAGAATGCGAAAACAATTTGTTTACACCTTTGCGCTCCTGTTGTGGCCGTTGGCCTCCGGTGCGCAATCTGATTCCATTTCGCTCCGCGGTGTGGAGGTGACCGCTGTGGCCCTCGACCGCAACGTGGGCGGAGCCCATTCCGTCCAGACCTTCAGCGCCCGGCAACTGAGGCAACTGGGCATCGACCAGGTGGCTGAGGCCGTGAAGCACTTTGCCGGTGTCAGCGTGAAAGACTATGGCGGCATCGGCGGCATGAAGACCGTGTCGATCCACAGCCTGGGCGCCCAGCACACGGCCGTGGTCTATGACGGTGTGACCCTCAGCAACACCCAGGCCGGACAGATAGACATCGGGCGCTATGGCACCGACAACCTGCAGAGCGTCAGCCTCTCCGTGGGCGACGACGATGAGCTCATGCTTGCCGCACGCCAATATCCGTCAGCCGGTGTGCTCACCCTGACTACCGAGCGGCCCCACTTCCGTGAGGGGCAGTGGCAGTCGCTCCGCATGGGTGTGAGCGCAGGCTCCTTTGGCCTGGTGTCGCCCTCGCTGCGCTGGTGGGTCAAGACAGGCCGGAGCACGGCCCTCTCGCTCTCGGCCAAGATGACCCGGGCCGACGGCATCTATCCCTACACGCTCGTCAACGGGCGCACCTCCTCGCGCGAGCGCCGTTACAACTCCGACATCACGGCATGGCAGGCCGAGGCCAACGCCTACCACACGTTCGCCGACGGAGGCGACCTGGCCTTCAAGGCCTACTGGTATCGCTCGCAACGCGGACTGCCCGGAGCCGTCATTCTCTATGCCAATCCCTCGCAAGAGCGCATGTGGGACGAGGACTTCTTCGCGCAGGCAGCCTACGGCCGGCAGCTGGGCCGACGGCTGCGGCTGCAGACCCGCCTGAAGTACACCCACTCGTGGAACCGCTATCGTGACTTGGGCTCCCAGTATTCCGATGGTGAGCGCACCGATATCGACCGCCAAGACGAGGGCTATGCCTCCGCCACGCTGGGGTGGTGGGTTGTGCCCGGCCTGCAGATGGCCGTGGCACAAGACGTGGCTTACAACCGCCTGAACAACAATGTCTATGTCAACACCAACTACGATGTGCCGCGCCCATCGCGTTGGACTTCCATCTCCGCCCTGGCCTTGCGGGGCCAGTGGCGCAGCCTCAAGGTCAACGGCAACTTGGCCTATACCTATGCCGCCGAGCATGTGGCCGTGGGCGACAAGCCAGCCGACAAGCGCCGCCTCACACCCTCGCTGGGCGTGAGCTACCGACTGCTTCCGTCCACGCCTTTATATATCAGGGCCATGTACAAGCAAGCCTTCCGCGTGCCCACGTTCAACGACCTCTATTATCGCCGACTGGGCAACATACACCTCCGCCCCGAGACAGCACGGCAGTGGAGCGTGGGCCTGACGTGGAGCACCCATGCCTCGCGGTTGCGATACCTCACTGTCACCGCCGATGGCTATTATCACGATGTGACCGACAAGATAGTGGCGTTCCCAAGCACCTATGTGTGGCGCATGGCCAACTTCGGCAAGGTCGAGATACTGGGCGCCGACATGACCTTGGGCGCACAGGTCGACGTGGCTCGGGCCTGGAGCCTGAACGGCAGCCTGTCGGCAACGTGGCAACACGCTGTCGACAAGACCAGTAAGGCCAACCAGAGTTACGACAACCAGTTGCCCTACACGCCCCGATGGAGCGGCAGTGGCTCGCTGGCCTTGACGACACCGTGGCTTACCGTGGGCTACGCCCTGCTGATGCAGGGCAGCCGCTACAGCCTGGCGCAGAACAAGCCCGAGTATCGCCTGCCAGCCTTCTGGGAGCACAGCGTCAGCCTCTCGCGCGACTTGACGCTCGGACACGTCAGCCTGTCGCTGAGCGCCAAGGTCACCAACCTCACCAATGAGCAGTATGCCATCATACAATACTATCCCATGCCCGGACGGCAATACGCCCTGTCGGCGGCTGTCCGCCTGTAAGGGCCGGGGAGCGTAGACATGACTTTTTTATTCACTTCATAAATATCTTATTCATGAAATTCAGAAACATTTATCTTGCGGCGGCCCTGCTGGCCACCAGCCTCACCTTCACCGCCTGTGACGATGACAACGAGTGGAACACGAAGGGCGACGGCAACGTGGAGTTCACCACACCGGCGCGTGCCTTCATCCTCAATGAGGGCACCATGAACCACAACAACTCCAATCTCATCTACTTCGACTGGTCGACAGGCGCCGTGAACGGCAGCGACCTCTTTGTGGCACAGAACGGCAAGGAGCTGGGTGACACCGGCAACGACATCATCACCGTGGACGGCAACCGCCTGGTGGTGGCCGTCAACGTGAGCAACTATGTGGCGCTGCTCGACGGCTATGGCGTGGAGAAGAGCCGCGTCAGCTTTGAGCCGTACGCAAACCTTGGTCAGGTGCGCTCGGTCGTCGAGGAGGATGGCATCGTCTACGCCACCTCTTATGGCGGTTATGTGAGCCGTCTGCGCATCCAGGGCGACAAGCTGGTCTACATGGACTCGCTGCGTGTGGGCGACCGTCCCGAGGACATCGCCGAGGAGGATGGCAAGCTCTATGTCACCCTGCAGGGCACCAATTATGATGACAACCGCCTGGCCATCGTCAACAGCGACTTCCGCACCATCAGCTATGTCACCATCATGAAAGACCCCGCCAAGGTGTACGAGGAGGACGACAAGATCTTCATCACGGGTTATGGAGCCATGTTTGACAATCCATGGGGCGTCTATGATCCCGCCACTGGCACCTACACCGAACTGGGCCATGCCTCAGTCATCGGCGTGGGCGACGATGTCATCTACACCGCCTACAGCGTGACCGACTGGAACACTTATGCCACCACGACCACACTCGGCGCCTACAATGTGAAGACGGGCGAGACCAACGCCAACTTCTTCAAGAACCAGCCCGTAGAACTGGCCACCAGCAACGTCTACAGCATCAGTGTCAACCCCTACAACGAGAAGGTCTATGTGGCCACATCGGCTTCCGACTATGTGAGTGATGGCACCATCTATGTGTTTGACGCAAAGGGCAACTACGAGACGAAGTTCTCTTCGTATGGTGCCAACCCCCATGCCATCGTGTTCCTGAAGTAAGATGCGTAGCATTATAAGTATTCTAACCTGTGCATTGCTGCTCTGCGCGTGCGGTTCGCGCACCACGGGCAGCGGTCCACAGGGCGACACGCTGGTCCTCGGCCACTCCGACCTGCTCACGCTGGCCGAACGTGGCGCGGAGACCAGCGTCTCTGTCAGTGATCCCTGGCACCAGGGGCAGACGCTCCAACACCTCACGCTCGGACCGACCGATGGCAGGGGTGTGCTGCGCCCCCTACGCCGTGTGGTGGTGTTCACCACGGCCCATTGCCAACTGCTCGAATACCTCGGCCTTGCCGACCGCATCGTGGGCGTGTGTGACGTGCAGTACATGCACATCCCCGACATCCAACGCCGTGTGAAGGCGGGGCGAATAGCCAATTGCGGTGACGCCATGAACCCTGATGTGGAGAAGATCGTGAGCCTCCGTCCCGATGCCATCATCCTCTCCCCGTTTGAGGGCGCCAGTTACGGGCGGCTCGAGAAGCTTGGCGTACCCCTTATCTTTGCCGCCGACTACATGGAGACTTCAGCCTTGGGACGCGCCGAGTGGATGCGCTATTATGGCCGCCTGTTTGGGCAGGCCCGCCGTGCCGACTCCCTCTTCCATGTGGTCGACTCGTCTTACAATGCCCTGAGAGCCTATGCGGCCCGACTTCCCAAGGGACGCAGTGTCCTCACGGAGCGCATGACGGGTGCGGTATGGTATGTGCCGGGCGGAAAGAGCTCCTTAGGGACAATCTTTGCCGACGCACGCAGTCCTTACCCCTTTGCTGCCGATGGTCACAGTGGCAGTTTGCCATTGTCCTTTGAGCAAGTGCTCGACAAGGCCGGACAGGCTGACGTGTGGGCGTTCCTCTATAATGGCCAGCGCATGATGACGCGCGCCGACTTGCTGCGTGAGTTTCATGGCTACAAGGCGCTGAAGGCCTTCCGGCGGGGCGACATCTATGAGTGCAACGCCTCGGCGACGCCTTACTTTGAAGAGGTGAGCTTCCGTCCCGACTACCTGCTTCGGGAGATGATCATCCTGGCACATCCCCAGGCCAAGTTGGGACAGTTGCGCTACTATAAGAAATTGCCACAATCCCCATCATGACTCCGATGACCGACCTTTTCCCATGGAGACAGATGAGCGTCGTCCTCTTGCTGGTGGTGTCCATCGTGCTCCTGTTTTTCCTGAGCCTCGTGCATGGCAGTGTGCACATCCCACTGGGCGAGGCGGTGCCCGTCTTGCTGGGAGACGACAGTCCTGAGAGCTGGCGCTTCATCATCCTGGAGACGCGCCTGCCCCAAGCGCTGACGGCGTGGTTGGCCGGTGGCGCGCTGGCCGCGAGTGGCCTGCTGCTCCAGACGGCCTTCGGCAATCCGCTGGCCGCCCCCGACATCTTCGGTGTGACCAGCGGGGCTTCGCTGGCCGTGGCACTGCTCACGCTGGCTCCTGTGGCCACGCTGCCCGTGGCCTTGGGCTACCTTTCCTCCGTGGCGGCCGCCTTTGTGGGAGCCATCGCCGTCACGGCCCTCATCTTCGCCGTGAGCCGATGGGTGCACAGTCCCGTGGTGCTCATGGTGGTGGGCATCATGGTGGGTTACCTGGCGTCGAGCGCCATCACGCTGCTCAACTTCTTTGCCACGGAGCAAGGCGTCAAGAACTTTGCCGTGTGGGGCATGGGCAACTTCGGCAATGTGCCGATGGGCGAGATGCCCGTGTTTGCCTCGCTGACGCTATTGGCCACCCTGGCCTCCTTTCTGCTGGTCAAGCCGCTCAACGCGTTGCTCCTCGGCGATCGATACGCTGAGAACCTCGGCGTCCATGTCAAGTCGCTCAGGCGTGAGCTCCTGTTGCTCACGGGGTTGCTTACGGCTGTCGTCACTGCCTTCTGCGGTCCCGTCGCCTTCATCGCCTTGGCCGTTCCCCATGTGGCTCGTCTGCTGGTGCGCACGGCCGACCATCGCCTGCTGCTCCTGGTCACGGTGCTTGCCGGACAGGCCGTGGCGTTGCTCTGCAATGTGCTGACCACGCTGCCCGGTGAGGCCGGCATCCTGCCGCTCAATGCCGTGACGCCGCTCATCGGCGCTCCGGTCATCATCTATGTCTTATTAGCTAAGAAACCATGAACAACATCACCACCAAGAGAGGCGACACGGGCACCACGTCGCTGGCCGACGGCACACGTGTCGACAAGGACAACCTGCGGATAGAGCTCAATGGCGAGCTCGATGAACTGATGGCCAGCCTCGGCTTGTGCCGGGCGGCCAGCGGACAGGCCGAGCCCTACGCCACCCTGCAACGCCAGCTCATGGGCCTCATGGCCCTGGTGGCAAAGCCCTCTCTGGCCCTTCCGCCAGCCGACGAGAAGCGTGTCAAAGAGGCCGTGGAGCGGATGGAGCGCGAGATAAACCGTTGCTGCCCCTCATCGGCCCGCTTCGGCTTTGTCCTTCCGGGCAGTGATCTCGCCGACGCTGCCCTCCACATGGCGAGAGCCAAGGCCCGCACCTGCGAGCGGCGCATGGTGGCGCTGGCCAGGACCGAGCCTGTGGACCCCGCCATGCTCGCCTATCTCAACCGCCTCTCCGACTACCTGTTCGCGCTGGCCATCGGACGGATGGGGTAGGGGGCGTTTCCCCTTGTGGATGAGGCCTTTCATGAGCTGCTCTTTCCCCTGGAACCAATAAAATCAAGAAGAAAAAGTTCCCCTCCAAGACTTCACCTCCCATTCTGACATCGATTGGAGCCAGCCCGTGGAGGACATCGACCGGCAGCTCTATCGCAAGTATGGTCTCACAGAAGATGAGGTGGCTTTCATCGAGAAGACCATCAAGGCGATGTAGTGCTTGCGAAAATGATACCGCTTTATTCTCCGCGAAAATGCGGAGAATAAAGCGGTATCAATGTTTAGATTGGTCCTAAGGACGCGGATGCTTTTAATCAGCAGTGGGGTAGGCGTTATTGTTCGGGCTTTCTGATTTCGCTCTCCATGTTGATGGCTTCAAGGAGCTTGATGGCATCCACATATTGTGCAATGCCTTCGGCCACCAGCTTGGCATCGCGCATGGCCAGGACTACCGTGGACGGGCGGTTCACGACATCGCCTCCGGCAAACACGCCTTTGCGGGTGGTCATGCCGTAGGGCTTCTCACGGGTGAGGACATATCCGCGGTCGTCAACCTCAATGCCTGTTGTAGTGGACACGATGCGGCTTGCGGGTGCCGAGCCGACAGCCATGATCACCAAGTCGGCACGCTCTGTGCGGCGCTGGCCGTCTGTTGTCTCGATGACCACCTCGTTGAGCGTGCCGTCGTGGTCATGAATCTCCACGATGCTCGACTCCCAACTGAAGTGCACACCCTCAGACACGGCATCCTCATATTCGGAGCGTAACGCGCTCATGTCGTTGATGGTGCGATGATAGACCACTTCCACATGGCTTGCCCCCATGCGGACGGCGGTTCTCGCGGCATCCATCGCCGTGTTTCCACAGCCGATGACATACACCCTGTTGCCCTCGCGCACGGCCACCTCGTCACGGCTCAGATTGCCTTCGTTGTAGAGGCTCACGCGCCGCAGGAACCAGATGGCCTGCCGTACGCCCTTGAGGTTGCATCCCGGAATGTGGAGCTTCTTCGGCTTGCCGGTTCCCGTTCCCATGAAGATGGCGTCGTAGCCCATGGCGAAGAGCTTGTCGATGTTGAGCGTGTCGTTTCCGACGGTGGTGTTGCAATGAAACACCACGCCAAGTTCTTCGATCTTCTTGATCTCACGGCGCACAATCTCTTTGGGCAACCTGTATTCGGGAATGCCGAACATCAGCACGCCGCCCGGTTCCGGTTCCATCTCGAAGATCTCCACGCTGAATCCCTGCCGTGCCAGGTCGCCGGCGATAGTCAGACCCGCTGGTCCTGAGCCGATGACGGCCACCTTGCCTCGTGTCTTGGGCAACAGCATCTCGCGAATGAGACCCATGTCGCCATCAAAGTCGGCTATAAACCGTTCAAGTTTGCCGACCTTGATGCCCTTGCCCTTCTTGTTGAGCACGCAGTGGCCTTCGCATTGCTTTTCGTGGGGACACACACGCCCGCACACAGAGGGCAGGTTGCTCTTGCTGTTGATGATATCCATGGCGTTGCCGAGGTTTCCCATCGATAGCTCATGTATCCAGGAGGGTATGTCATGGCTGATGGGGCACCCCTTCTTGCATTGTGGCACTTTGCAGTTGAGGCACCGCTTGGCCTCTTCGATGGCCTCGTGCATGGTGTAGCCCTCGTTGACCTCCTGAAATAACTTGTTTTCTGTTTCCATTCTCATTCGCTGATTTTCATGTGTCACTTCACCTCCGACCACTTGGGCGGATTGACGTGGAGCAGGTTCTTCACAAAGAAGTCGTAGCGCTTGTGCTCGCCAAACTGCTCACCCAGGGTGTGGTGGACACCCGGCAGCACCACGAGGTCGAAGTCCTTGCCCGCTTTCTCCAGGGCGTTGACCACCTGGTAGGTGCTCGACGGGTCAACATTGTCGTCAAGCTCACCCACAACGAGCATCAGCGGGCGCTCCAGCTTATGGGCGTTGTAGACGTTGCTACACTCCACGTAGCTTGAGTCGATGGGCCATCCCATCCACTGCTCGTTCCACCAGATCTTGTCCATGCGGTTGTCGTGGCATCCGCAGGAGCTGTAGGCGGCCTTGTAGAAGTCGCCATGCAGGAGCACGGCCGTGGTGGACTCCTGTCCACCGGCTGAAGCGCCGAAGATGCCCACGTTGTCGGCGTCCATATAGGGGTACTTGGCCGCTGCCGCCTTGATCCACAGCTCACGGTCGGGGAAACCGGCATCCTTCAGGTTCTTGTAGCAGATCTCCTCAAACTTCTTGCCACGGTAACTGGTACCCATGGCGTCGAGCTGCACGACGATGAAGCCCAGTTCGGCCAAGGCGGTCATGTTCCAGTTGTAGGCGATGAAGCTCTTGGGGGTGTAGGCGTCGCCAGGGCCGGCGTAGATATACTCGATGACGGGATACTTCTTCGACGGGTCGAAGTTGGTGGGGCGCTGGATGATGCCCCACATGTCGGTCTGTCCGTCACGTCCCTTGGCCTTGAACACCTCGGGAGCCACCCATCCGTTGGCTTTGAGTTGTGAGATGTCGGCTTTCTCCAGGGTCTTGATGAGGTGTCCGTCGGAGGCGCTGCGCAGTTCGGTGACGGGTGGCGTGTCGACCTTGCTGTAGGTGTCGACCAGGTATTGGTGGTCGGGCGAGAACACCACCGAGTGATTGCCCTCGGCGGGGGTGAGACAGGTCATGCCCTTGCCGTCGAAGCCAATCTTGTAGTAATGGATGAGGTAAGGGTCCTCGTCCTTGTTGACGCCTGATGCGGCGAAGTAGATGATGCGGTTCTGCTCGTCTACGTTCTCCACGCGGCGCACAAACCAGTCACCCCGGGTAATCTGGCGAGGCTTGGCGAGGTGTCCTTTCTTGTCGGGTTGTACATCGTAGAGGTAGATGTGGTTCCAGTTGTCGCGCTCCGAGGTCCAGAGAAGTTGCTTGCCGTCGTTGATGAATTGTCTCCAGAGGCGCGAGTAGTTGACAAACGTGTTGGAGCGTTCCTCCACCACGGTTCTCAGGTTGCCCGTTGTGGCGCTCATGGCCAGCATCTGATAGAGCTGGTGTCCGCGCCGGTTGTACTCCATGGTCACCTCCCGGCTGTCAGGCGTCCACTGAAACCAGTCGAGACTGTATTGGTTTTCCACGGCGTGTGGGTCTGCTTCCACCTTCTTCACCACCATGCCGTCGAGCAGGGAGCGCTGGTTGCCGCTTGCCGTGTCGGGCAGGGTGAGTGAGATGATCACCGGCCAGTGCTGCACCAGCTCGTCGCCTGGCTTGGCGTATTCCTGTTTGTGGAGGATGGGCTGCTCCTGGTCGGCGGGTGATGATTCCACGTAGTAGACGTATCGTTTCTCGACACTGTTGCGCTTGCAGACGAAAAGTTTACGTGAGTCGGGGCTCCAATAGATGTTGGAACTGTAGTAGCGCCCGATGGTTCCGTCCTGCGTCAGGGCATGTTTCTCTGTGTAGGGCTTGCCCACCTCGTGTATGTAGACATTGTTGCTCTCGATCCAGGCGTCGAGCTTGCCGTCAGGCGAGGCCACCACGCGTTGGTCCTGCTCGTCGTCGGTCTCCATCCAGTGGCGTTGCGGATGGCGGAAGGGGTCATCGCCACGGCGCTGTCCCCAGGGACCACGGCGCTCACGGATGCCCAGGGCATCCTTCATCTCTTTCTCGGAGTTGTAGGTCTTGCTGGTTCCTGACGACACATCGTATGTTATATATCGTCTTCCATCCTGTGTGTCAATGTAATAGTGTAAGACCGAAGTGGAGTCCTGCCACCCGATGTTGTGTGCCCAATGGGCTACATTCTTCTGTTGGAACTTGTCGTAGAGTCCGTAGGCCCGTTTGTAGTCGGCAGCCGTGCCTTGCGCGCGGGCCGCTGCGGAGGCGAGGGCCAATGCCGCCAGTCCGATGGTTCTTAAGTCCATGATCGTTAGCTATGTTTTAGTCAGGTTGTTATTTCTGATGGTCCTTCTTGTAGCTCAGGGCCGCTCCGATGGCGGTGCAGTACTCCGAGAAGGTGGGTATGATGAATCGCACGTTGTAGAGTTTCTCCATGGCCGGGAACACCCGCTGGCACTGCGGCAGCAGCGTCAGGTTGCCGATGAGCACATACTCGCGGATGCCCGAGTTGAGTGAGGCGAGGATGCAGCTTGACCCGATGGTCTGCAGCACGGTGGTGATGATGCCCAGGGCGATGTCCTCTCGTGTGGCGTTGCTCTTGGCATTGCCGAAGAGCGATGCCGTGACATCCTTGGGCAGTCCGGGCAGGGGGTTGGGGCTGATGTCTCCGATCTGTACATCGATGTTGGCCAGGTTGCCCTCGTTGGCCAGGTCGATGACCTGCTTGATGTCGTCGGTCTGCAGCATGATGCGGCTCAGGCCCATGAGCGTTCCGCCGCCCAGGCCTATGCCTCCGATGTGGCGAATGTCATCGCCGTCACACTGCACGAGGCTGGTTCCTGTTCCCATCGAGACTACGATCATGCGGTCGAGCCCCGTTTCATAGCGCGCACCGAGGCCGTCGGCGATAAACTCCTCCGCCTTGTCGGTGGGCAATCCGTAGATGGGGGCGTTGATGTAGGCCGCTCCCACGCCTGTGATCATCACGTGTTCGATGTCCTCCAGCCGGATGTGATTGTCGTAGAGATACTTGCCAAAAGCCCCATAGAGCGAGGTCACGGGGTCGGTGGCCTTGATGCGTATGGGCGAGACGACCTCACCGGCCTTGCCGATGCCCACAATCTTGGTGGTGCTGATGCCCACGTCTATTCCTATTATCATGGTGATGTGTGTGTTACGGGGGTGTAGGTAGGGTAGGGCGGTGGCGCTTACCGGTAGAGGTGATAGGAACCCCCGTCGCTCTGCGCATACTTGCGCAGCAGTTGTTGGATGTATTCGGCGTTCTGGCGCACATGCTCCTCATCGCCGTCGTAGCCATTGATGAGCACCACGAGGTGCGTAGTGTCAAGGGTGATCTTGGTGCGCTCGTTGTCGGAGGTGGGTGTGCCTACACCCCCCTGTGCGTCACGGTAGACGGGCAGGCCGGCGATGTTGATCATGCCGCGTCCGATGCCTTCGTAGGGCTCGCCCTCACGTCCGATGCCCAGGGTCAGCGTGTCGCCCACAAACTTGTCAGCGTCGAAACCGCCGATGCTGTATCCGTAAGCGATGCTGCCGAGGTTGATGAGGTCTACGAGTGTGTCGATCTGGTAGAGATTCTTGCCTTGCAGCTGTCGGCGGATGAGCGCCTCCGAGGCGGGGCGATAGCGCGAGGGATCCTTGCCGCAAGCGCGGTAGACACGGCGTGTGGCGGCAATGCCGGGGAGCTCCTTCACGGTGTCGGTGGTCAGGAAGGTGCGATAGTGGTCGCCCTGCGCACCGATCTCGTCCCAAAGCGCCTCGCTGTAGGGAGTGTTCTGGACCGTGGCTTCCACGCAAGCACCCACAAATGTGGGGCAAGCTTGCTCGATTTCTTGGCTTACTATGATGTTCATATTCAAGCGATTTTGCGGTATTGTATGCAAAGTTAAGCAAAAAGAAAGGAGCAAGAAAGAAAAATAAGTGGAAATGTTACACGCCTGTCCCAAAAAACAGGAATATGAGCCAAAACCATCTTCCCCAGTGTCATTTGGATCTTTATTTAAACATTCTTCAAGTAAAGAAGCCTGTTTCGAAGTTTTTTTTGTAAGTTTGTGCCTGCATTTGTGGCAAGCCCCCGCAAGCCCGCCACCAACAATCATGGATATGGACATAACAGAGCAGATGAGACAACTCGTCGGAGAGCTCAATCGCGCATCCGACGCCTATTATAATGGTCGTGGAGAAATCATGACCGACTATGAGTGGGACGCCAAGTTCGACCGGCTCAAGCAATTGGAGGAGCAGACAGGCTTTGTCTTGCCCGATTCGCCCACCCATCATGTGTCGGCTGATACCACCGTGGGCAAGAAGGAAGAGCACGAGTATCCCGCCCTCTCACTGGCGAAGACCAAGCAGCCCGCTGACCTGGTGAAGTGGGCGGAGGGTAGGCCTATCTGGCTCTCCTGGAAGCTCGATGGCCTGACGCTGGTCGTGACCTATGACGCAGGGAAGCTGACCAAGGTGGTGACAAGGGGGGATGGCCACATCGGCACCAACATCACCCATCTGGCTCCGGCTATCGACGGCATACCCTCGACCATCAAGGCGGAGGGCCATGTCGTGGTGCGCGGCGAGGCTGTCATCTCCTATGAGGACTTTGAGCGGTTCAACCTGGAGAGCGATGAGGAATATGCCAATCCCCGCAACCTGGCCTCAGGATCTCTGACGCTGAAGGATCCGCGTGAGGTGGCGCAACGCCACATCCACTGGATTCCCTTCACGCTTGTGCACACCGATGAGGAGATCGATACATGGGGTGCCCGGATGGACTGGCTCCAGGCGATAGGCCTGGGGTGCGTGGACCATGAGCGCATAGATCATCCCACACTCGACAATATAAATAAGGTGATAGACCGCTGGACGGAGAAGGTCACCCGGCGTGAAAACCCCTATCCGGTGGATGGACTGGTCATTGCCTATGATGATGTGGCTTATGCCGCCACGGGGTCTGTCACAGGTCACCATGCCACCCGCGCCGGCTACGCCTTCAAGTGGGCCGACGAGAGCGCCATGACCGAGCTCGACCACATCGAGTGGAGTTGTGCGGCGTCGACCATCTCGCCAGTGGCGGTGTTCCGACCTGTGGAACTTGAGGGCACCACGGTGAAGCGCGCCTCACTGTGCAACATCAGTGAGTGTGAGCGGTTGGGTATCGGTGACAAGGGATCGGAACTGGAGGTCATCAAGGCTAACAAGATTATCCCGAAGGTCATCAAGGTACACCAGGCTGTGGACGCGTTTCACATCCCAGGCCAGTGCCCCGTGTGCGGAGCGCCCACCGAAGTGTACGTGAGCCCGGCCAGCGGCACGAAGACCCTCCACTGCACCAATGGGGCCTGTCCCGCCAAACAGCTCAAGAAGTTTGCGCGGTTTGTGTCGAAGCAGGGCGTCAATGTGGACGGCATATCAGAGCAGACCCTGCAGAAGTTTGTCAACTTGGGATGGATACGTGACTATGCCGACATCTTCGACCTGCCGAAGCACGCCGTGGAGATAGCGGCGCTGGATGGCTTTGGCGACAAGTCGGCTGCCAATATCTGCCAGTCGGTGGCGCGCGCGCGCCGTGTAGAGGCTCGTCGCCTGCTCTACGCCCTGTCCATACCCTTGTGCGGGCAGGATGTCTGCAACCGTCTGTTATCGGCCTATCCCCTGCAAGACTTGATCGCCCTGGCGGAGGGACAGGTGCAACCGACCGATCTCTTCGCCCCCCGGGCCGAGGAGACGTTGGCCTTGCTGCCCGGCATCGGTCCCGAGAAGGCCAAGTCGTTTGTGTCGTGGTTTGCCCAGACGGAGCACCGGGCGGTTGTCCACAAGTTGCTGGGTGAGCTTACGGTGGAGCAGGCCTCGACGGCGGCGACGGGTGACAAGTGCAAGGGCATGACCTTTGTCGTCACGGGCGATGTGCACCACTATAAGAACCGCAGTGAGCTCAAAGCTTACATCGAGGCTCAAGGTGGCAAGGTGACCGGATCGGTGAGCAAGTCGACCACCTTTCTTATCAATAATGATGTGACCTCTACCAGCAGCAAGAACCAGAAGGCTCACCAGCTTAACATACCCATCATTTCGGAAGACGATTTTGTGGAGCGGTTCGGATAACTGGCCACACGCCTTCCGACAAGGGGGCTGTCCACAGGCTTTTGTGCCTAAACAGAAGGCTAATAGACATATTTTTTGTAACTTTGCAACCAATATGAGAATAGACATTATAACCGTTTTGCCCGAGATGTTGGAGGGCTTTGTTCATGAGAGCATCCTGGCCCGTGCCCAAAAGAAGGGACTGGCCGAAATCCATTTGCACAACCTGCGCGACTATTCCAGCGACAAGTGGCGCCGAGTGGACGACTATCCTTATGGCGGATTTGCCGGTATGGTGATGCAGTGTGAGCCCATCGACAGGGCCATCAGTGCCCTGAAGGCCGAACGCGACTATGACGATGTGATCTATGTGACGCCCGACGGTGAGCGGTTTGACCAGAAGATAGCCAACGGCATGAGCCTGCAGAAGAACCTCATCATCCTCTGTGGTCACTACAAGGGCATCGACCAGCGCATCCGCGAGCATCTCATCACTCGCGAGATCAGCGTGGGCGACTATGTGCTGACGGGTGGAGAACTCGCTGCGGCCTGCATAGCCGACGCAGTGGTGCGCTTGGTGCCCGGTGTAATCAGCGATGACCAGAGCGCGCTGTCTGACTGTTTCCAAGACGACTTGTTGGCTGCTCCCATCTACACGCGCCCAGCAGACTACAAGGGTTGGCGCGTGCCCGATGTCTTGCTCTCGGGTAATGAGGCCAAGATCAAGCAGTGGGAGATGGACCAAGCCATGGAGCGTACCAAGCGTTTGCGCCCCGATCTGCTGTGAGCGGAGTGGTGAGACTTGAACAAACTGTTGGCGGTAACACGTGAAGAGGCTTTGGTGCAAGAGCCATCGCGGAAACCAAAAAGCCCAAGGGGGCG
>DJOV01000133.1:18254-31482 GCA_002437285.1 Prevotella sp. UBA6429
CGCCCCCTTGGGCTTTTTGGTTGGGTTGCCGTGTTATCAGTAGGCGCTCTGGAACTCTCCGAGGAAGCGTGTGTCGTTCTCCGAGAAGAGACGGAGGTCATTGACGCCATACTTCAGGTTGGCAATGCGCTCCACGCCCATGCCAAAGGCATAACCGGTGTAGACGTCCGGATCAATGTTGCAGGCGGCCAAGTCGTGCGGATCGACCATGCCACATCCCAGGATCTCCACCCATCCGGTGTGCTTGCAGAAGTTGCAACCCTTGCCTCCGCAGATGGTGCACGAGATGTCCATCTCTGCGCTGGGCTCGGTGAACGGGAAGAAGCTGGGGCGAAGACGAATCTTTGTGTCGGGGCCGAACATCTCGCGGGCGAAGGTGAGCAACACCTGCTTCAGGTCAGTGAAGCTGACGCCCTTGTCGACATAGAGACCTTCCACCTGGTGGAAGAAACAGTGGGCGCGGGCCGAAATGGCTTCGTTGCGGTAGACGCGGCCCGGGCAGAGTACGCGGATGGGCGGCTCGTGGTTCTCCATGTAGTGGGCCTCGTCGCCCGAGGTGTGTGAGCGAAGCAACACATTCTTGGTCACGTCGTTGGGATTCTGCGAAATGAAGAAGGTGTCTTGCATGTCGCGTGCCGGATGGTCGGCCGCAAAGTTGAGCATGGTGAACACATGCTTGTCGTCATCGATCTCCGGTCCCTGGAAGAGCGTGAAGCCCATGCGCTGGAAGATGTCGATGATCTCGTTTCGGACAAGCGTCAGCGGATGACGCGTTCCCAAGCCGATGGGGTAGGCTGTGCGTGTCAGGTCGAGGCTCTCCGAGCCTGTCTCGGTGGTCTCCACTTGCTCACGCAGAGCGTTGATCTTCTCTGTGGCGGCCGTTTTCAGCTCATTGATCTTGATGCCAAGTTCACGCTTTTGCTCCTTGGCCACATTGCGGAAGTCGGCAATGATGGCGTTGATTTCACCTTTCTTGCTCAGGTATTTCAGTCTGAGCTGCTCTACGTCCTCTGCGTTTTTGGCCGAGAGCGTGGACACTTCTTTGAGAAGTTGGTCTATCTTGTCTGTTAACATCATCTTTTCATTAACCTTTTTCGGTTTGCAAAGTTACAAACTTTTATTTGAAAAAGCAGAGCTATATAAAAAAATATGTGTAATTTTGCCCCGGTTTATGAATGATTTTATGAGAAAGAGAATTGTATTTGTTGTTTTCTTTTTGCTCTTGCTGATGATGGCGGTGCCCTATGGCTGCACCGACCGGAAACCGACACAGGCTGACACAGTGAATGCCGACACGCAGGCCACTGACACGTCGACTATCGATTCCACCGAGAGGCTGATCGCGGAGACACCCATGCCCAAGGCGGCTGATGAGTTGTTTGATGACTTCGTGTTCAACTTTGCGGCCAACCGCAAGTTGCAGATGAAGCGCATTGTCTTCCCGTTGCCCGTCTATCGCAATGGTAAGCTCGTGAAGAAAGTCGCCTCGTCGCAATGGAGGATTGAGCACTTCTTCATGCGCCAAGGCTACTACACGCTTATCTTCGACAATGACCGACAGAAAGCATTGCTCAAAGACACGTCCGTCAATCATGTCACCATCGAAAAGATTTTCTTCAAGCGCAAGACGGTACAGCAGTTTTTGTTCGACCGCGTGCGGGGCGAGTGGATGCTGACCTCGATGAACTATAAACCTCTTTACCAGAACAAGAATGCATCGTTCTTGAAGTTCTACCATCATTTCTCCGTTGATTCTGCTTTCCAGGTGAGGAGCATGGCCAGCGAGGTGGAATTCACGGCACCCGATCCCGATGACGACTTCTCGCAGATTTCGGGTGTCATCATCCCCCAGCAGTGGCCCGACTTCAAGCCGACGCTGATTCCCCGGGGGGTCATCTATAACATTATTTACGGGCAGACTTACACCGAGACCACCCGGAAAGTGTTCCTTATACGTGGCATTGCCAACGGACTGGAGATAGAGTTGTCGTTCCGCAAGGAGCGCGGCGAGTGGAAACTTGTGAAATTTAACAGCTAAGATATGCAGACGTTCAAGAATGCCTCGCTGCTCAAGCGCAACACGTTTGGCATCGACCAGCGATGTGACGAGTTGGTGGTCTATCAGAATGAGGGCGATGCGCGGGCCCTTGCGCTTGACGCCCGGTGGCAAACCATACCCTATCTGTTGCTGGGTGGCGGCAGCAACTTGTTGCTGACGCGCGACTTCCCTGGTCTTGTAATCACGCCAGAGAAGCGCTTCGACGTCAGGGTGGAGCAGGAGAACGACCAAGAGGTGGTGCTGCGCTGCTGGGCAGGAACGACATTTGACGATGTCGTGGCCTATGCTGTGAGACACGGTTGGTATGGTATGGAGAACCTGAGCCTGATCCCTGGCGAGTGTGGCGCTTCGGCCGTACAGAACATCGGGGCTTATGGCGCTGAGGCGAAGGATATCATTGTCAATGTGGAGGCGGTGGAGCTTGCGACGGGCAAGACAGTCGTGATGATGGCTGACGAGTGCGGATACAGTTACCGCCAGAGCCGGTTCAAGCACGAGTGGAAAGACAAGTACGTCATCCTGTCGGTCGCTTACCGGCTGTCGAAGACCTTCTCGCCAGACCTCGACTATGGTAACATTCGTACAGAACTGGAGCGCCGTGGCATTTCAGTTGACCGGCTGACGGCCCAACAGTTGCGCGACGTCATCATTGATATCCGCCGTGCCAAGCTTCCAGATCCGGAAGAGACGGGCAATGCAGGGTCGTTCTTTATGAATCCCATCGTGGACGGGTCGACCTTTGAGTGTCTCAAGGCTGCGCATCCCGACTTGCGTTACTTTGAGATGGGCGACGGCCGCTACAAAATACCTGCCGGATGGATGATAGACCAGTGTGGCTGGAAGGGTAAGAGCTTGGGCGCCGCAGGCGTGCATGACAAGCAAGCCCTGGTGCTCGTCAACCTTGGAGGGGCCAAGGGAGCCGATATCGTGACACTCATGCGCGCTGTGCAGGCGAGTGTCAAGGAGCGTTTCGGACTGGAGTTGCATCCTGAAGTGAATGTGATCTGACCATGAGACGACTGACGTTCCTGGGGACGGGCACCTCGACGGGTGTGCCTGTCAATGGTTGTGAGTGTGAGGTATGCAAGAGCAACAATCCGCATGATAAGCGTTATCGCACTGCGGCACTGCTCGAAACCGAGCGGACGCGTATCCTCATTGATTGTGGACCCGATATCCGCATGCAACTCATGCCATTGCCTTTCCGTCGCATAGACGGTGTGCTGCTGACCCATGCCCACTATGATCATGTGGGCGGGCTCGATGACTTGCGCCCTTTCTGCAAGTTTGGAGACATCGACATCTATGCCAATGATATTACCGTGAAGGACGTAATGCATAACTTCCCCTACTGCTTCGTGCAACATCTCTATCCGGGTGTGCCGAAGTTGAATCTTCACACGATCCATCGCCACCAACCGCTGCGCATCGGTGATGTGGATGTGGTGCCTGTTGGCGTGATGCACGACAAACTGCCCATCCTCGGTTATCGCTTTGGCGATATGGCCTATGTCACCGACATGAAGACGATGGCCGACGAGGAGGTAGGGTATTTGATGGGCGTGAAAACGTTGGTGGTCAACGCACTGCGATGGGAAAAGTCACATCACAGCCATATGCTTGTAGATGAGGCCATAGCATTCTCGCGCAGGGTCGGGGCCGAGCGCACCTTCTTCATCCACATGACCCATGAGATTGGACTCTATGATGAAGCCAATGCCCGTTTGCCTGAAGGGTTCAGCTTTGCCTATGATGGCGAAGTGATTGACGTGTGAGAAAACCGGCTAAGGAAATGCCGGGTGCCTAGCAAGACATTAGAAAAAGGCATAAAAAAAGGAGTACCGCCGTACTCCAACCTTGTTAACCTTAAATCTAATACTATGAAAAACACATTGCAAAATTACAAACTTTGTGTAAATTTGCAAGTGTAAGAGAAAAAATATATAAGATTTATAACTTACGTTAACGGTCATAAGTTACGCTTTATTATTCGTTAACATTTTAGGAATAAAAAGTATTCAGCGGTAGGTGCATGCCAAATCATCAAACCCCAAATAGGACTTGGTTACAATAAAAATGCAACTTTTCAGCAGCATTAAAAAATAAGCCTTTGAATAAAGGAGGTGGGTTGGGCAATTGATACGATGCGAATCTTTACTTATTGGCACTTGGGCAGATTACGGCAGGCCTTGATGCTGAACTACTGCAGTCTTCAATGCTGAACTACTGTAGTCCTCAATGCTGAACTACTGCAATGCTTGGTATCGATTACTGAAGTATGATTACTTCTTAAATTTCCTGTACAACTTCCAACCCAGGATGGCTGCGTCAAGCATGCCCGCTCCTGCGCTCAGCACACTGTTGAGACGCTTGGTAGGCGTGGCCTTCCGGTTGAGGGCGTCAGGCTTTTGGAACAGTGATTTCCACTCATTGCCCAACTTGTTGCTGTCCTTCTGTATTTCGGTCAGCAGCATGGCCTTGCGCAATTGTATTTCTTCGATAGTGGTGTAGGACATAGGTGTCATGGTAAAGGAACCGCACGGGAGTAACGGATGGTTAACTGAGTAGGATGGAGGCAAGAAACCTGACCAGAGGCTTCTCAATCCATTGCTTGCGGAAAATGAAAAAGAGAAGGAGCAAGACGAAGTATGCACCCGCCACGATGAGGTAGCCACAAGTCTGGCCCACAACGGGTGTCAAGGCGCTCGCAGCGGCAAAACTCAGGTAGATCATCATGAGCATGATGAGCAACGACACGATGACTGTCATCGTGATGACTGTCATCAGACGTACCGTTTTCTCTACCACGTCGAGCCTGACATACTCGCCTTGCAACTTGACGTAGTGCTTCAGGGTCTCCACCAACTGGCCTATGGTCTCAATGTTCTTGTCGTTGGAAAACATATCTTGTCTTGTGAAATGTAAAGTCTTGAGGGGGAGTGTCCCGATAGCCAGATAGAGACGCCGGAAGACCTAAGGTCCGCAAGCGTTTCGCACGCAAAAAGGAGCAAAGTCTCCTGGCGCCTCAGTCGGGCTTGTGGAACGTTACTCGGCTGCGGTATCGACCGCGTCCTTGATGTCGTCCACAAGGTCTTCTGTCTGCTTGCGGTTGAGCTTGATGTCATGTTTCTTGCAGAAGTCGTCCACAGCGTCAGAGATTTTGGTACGTGTGTCAGATCCCTTTTCAGGGGCCAGGAGCAAGCCTAAGGCTGCGCCTGCGATGGCGCCACCCAGAAAAGCGCCAATGTAACCGATTGTTTTCATAAGCGTATCGTTTAATGGTAAATAGTTGCCTGTTTCGAATGGGTCTCATTCGTTGATGCAAATATAGTCAATCCATCTCGAAAATGATATCAATGAAAGGATATTTTTTGTTAAAATGTCCCTATTTTGCTGATTTAACAAACTTTATGTGGCTTTCCGCCTCAAGTCTTGGGGATATTTTGTAATTTCGCAAATTAAAGGGAAGATAATTTCCGGAAAGACATTACTAACACTTATATAATTATTAAGTTATGAAGAAATATATGGCTTTGGGCGCTGCATTCTGTGTAGCCTTTGCTTTCACGGGTTGTAAATCACAGGAAAGTGCTTACAAGAAAGTATGGGAAAAGGCCCAGGCACAGGAGGAACAGAACCGTGAGCAAGCTCCTGCCCAGGAGACGGCTCCCGTCGTCACACCGCTTGTGGAGAAGTCTGCCGACCAGACAACTGTTACCAATGTTGACAATGCCACCGTGCGCACGGAGGATGTGACCGTGGTCAGCGGACCGGGCCTGAAGGCCTATAGCGTTGTTGTCGGCTCGTTCTCGCTTAAGGCCAACGCCGAGGGTATGCAAAACACCCTCAAGCAGGGTGGCTATGATGCGCAGATCGCTTACAACTCCAGCATCAACATGTATCGTGTGGTCGCCTCAACCTATGCTGACAAGGCCAGTGCCGTGCAGAGCCGCGATGCCATCCGTGGCAGCAAGTTCAATCCCAAGAGTGACGCTTGGTTGCTCTTCAAGAAGTAAAAAACAAGTGTCGCCCGCCTTATTTGGGGCAGGTGGCTGAGGAGCATCCATGCCACGCATTCTCTCCATAGACTATGGCAAGAAACGCACGGGGTTGGCCGTGACCGACCCCCTGCAGATCATTGCCAACGGACTGACGACGGTGGAGACCAAGAATCTGTTCGATTTCCTCTCGCAATATGTGAAAAAAGAGGAAGTCGAGCGGATTGTCATTGGCAAACCAACGCAACCCAATGGCCAACCTTCGGAAAATCTGGCCAGGGTGGAGAACTTCGTCAATCGTTGGCGAAAGGTGTGCCCTGCCATCCCCATTGAGTTTTATGATGAGCGTTTCACCTCCGTGCTTGCCCATCGCGCCATGATAGACGGTGGTGTGAAGAAGAAGGAACGACGCGAAAACAAAGGTCTTGTCGATGAGATCTCGGCAACGATCATACTTCAGGATTACATGAATTCCAAGAAATGATATTACCCATTTACACTTATGGACAACCTGTCTTGAGAAAGGTTGCCCAGGATGTCGCAGTGGACGACCCAACGCTGAAGACGTTTATTGCCGACATGTTTGAGACCCTTGACGCTTCAGAGGGCGTGGGTCTCGCTGCCCCCCAGGTGGGCAAGGCACTGCGTGTCGTGGTCATTGACCTTGATGTGCTGAAGGACGATATGCCCGAGTATGCCGGCTTCCGCCACGCCTATGTCAACGCTCATATTGTGGAGTATGACGAGAAGTCGAAGAAGGAGTCGATGGATGAGGGGTGCCTGTCCATTCCGGGGCTTCACGAGAGCGTCACCCGTCCCACGCGCATCCATGTGACGTACCTTGACGAGCAACTCGCTCCCCATGATGAGTGGGTGGATGGCTACCTGGCTCGTGTCATGCAACATGAGTTTGATCATCTGGAGGGTGTGATGTATGTCGATCGCTTGTCGGCCTTCCGCAAGCAGATGATCAACAGCAAACTGCGCGCCATCGCACAAGGCAAGTTCCGTTGTGCCTATCGTGTGAAGGCTCCGAGGCGCTAACGCACCCATAGTCCCCACTGTCAAGATGATGCTGTCATGAAGCGTGTGATTGTCCCCATGTTCTTGGCTTTGCTCTTCGGCGGCAAAGCCAAGGCGCAATACAATGTGGATCGCCTGATTACCAGTGGTGAGGTGGCGTTGCACTATGAGGACTACGTGCTTTCCATACAGTATTTCAATAAGGTGTTGGCCCTTAAGCCATACCTTTGGTTGCCATGGTACGACCGTGCCACGGCCAAGTTTTACCTGGAAGACTTTGTAGGCGCCGAACAGGATGCCTCCAAAGCCATCTCGCTCAATCCTTACATTGAACAGTTGTTTGATTTGCGTGCCATCTCCCGCATCCGCCAGGAAAAGTATGAGGATGCCATTGCCGACTATGGGCGTGCCATCAAGCTAAATCCCAATGTGTCAAGTTTTTGGCTCAATCGAGCCATTTGCCGTTACAACGCCAAAGATTACGACCAAGCGCTGCTTGACGCTGACACCATCATCTCCAGGTGGTCGCAGACAGCCACGGCCTATTCGCTGAAGGCTGAGATCTACTTGGAGAAAAAAGACACTACTACGGCTGACCACTGGCTTAGCCGTAGTCTGCAACAGGACCCCTACAACGCCGACGCGTGGTCAACGCGCTCGTTTATTGCCTTGAACCGCCATCAGTGGCGCGCTGCCGACTCTTGTCTCACGGAGGTGATACATCTGCGCCCCAAAGTGGCGGGCAACTATGTGAATCGTGCCTTGGCCCGACTCAACGTGAACAATCTCCGGGGGGCTATGGCCGATTATGACATGGCCATTGACCTTGACCCCAACAACTTCTTGGCCCATTACAATCGCGGCCTGCTCCGTGTGCAGTTGGGTGACGACAACCGCGCCATCAGCGATTTCGACTTCGTCATCAAGATGGAGCCGCAAAACTTCATGGCCATTTATAACCGTGCCCTGCTCCACGACAAGGTGGGCAACCTGCGTGCTGCCATTCGTGACTACACGCTGGTTATCAACCAGTTTCCAAACTTTTGGACAGGACTTAACCTGCGCGCCCGTGCCTACCGCAAGTTGGGCATGACAGCCAAGGCTGAACTTGACGAATTCCGCATCTTCAAGGCTCAGATGGACAAGCATATCGGTATACAGCAACGATGGAGCCGATCGAAGCTGCGAAACGTGCGCAAGCGTTCGGAAGTGGATTTGGGCAAGTACAATGACATTGTGGTCGAGGACAAACCGCGTGTGGAGCATGAGTACAATAGCGACTACCGTGGAGCCGTCCAGAACCGTGAGGTGGAGATTGCCTTCTTGCCGATGTTCCAGTTGTCATACTTCACTTATGGTAACGGTGTGCGCGATTACCAGGCTTATGACGCCAGCGTCGAACAGTTCAACCGCACGCGCGAACCACTGCGCAAGTTGCACGTGACTTGCAACCAGGGGCGTGAAAAGTTGACTGACGCACAGTCGCGTGAGACATTCCAACTCATTGATGCGCTGACGGCTGGCATTGGCGAAGAGACTGACCGCTCGGCACGTGCGGCCCTGCTTTTGCAGCGCGCGGTGGCCTATGCCGAGGCGCAAAACTATGCCGACGCCATTGCCGACCTTGACGATTATCTCGCCGTGGACACCGCGTCGGTTGCCGGTCGTTGGGAACGAGCTGTCTGCCAGGCGTTGCTCAACAGTTATGACGCATCGCGAGGACAGAATGTCAGTATGAAGGCCGCACAGGTGGAGGGCGACTTTGCTGAGGCAATCAAGGCCTCACCTGCCAATGCTTACCTTTTTTATAATAGGGGAACGCTTTTCGCGACAGCCAGGAATTACGCGCGCGCCATCGATGACTATTCGCGCGCCATCGAGATAGACCCGCGTTTTGCGGAGGCTTACTTCAATCGGGGCTTGGCGCGTTGCTATTCGGGCGATGTGAAGGAAGGATTGAGCGACTTCAGCAAGGCGGGTGAGCTGGGCATCTACAACGCTTATGCAGTAGGTAAGCAGCTGTCGCGCAAGAAGTGAGCGGCGGTGATGTGCGTCGGGTTACCCCGCCATCTTTCTTTATAGTAGGCCGTCCTTGTTGAATGAGTAGAAAATGATCTCGTGGGGGAGCAGCTTGTCTTTTTGTTTTCGCGTGATTCCACATTCCCATTTGTTTTCATAACCCATTGTGCATGGGTGAGAAGCAGGAGATGTAGTCCTTGAGACATTCTTCGAAAGTCCTCGCCTAAAGTGAAGTTATGCTAAACTCTTGAAAATAAAGTGGGAATTGTTGTCGTGTTAGGAAAATATGTATTACTTTTGCGGTGATTTAAATAAAACTAATTTGTATCATGGTTAAAATCACATTCCCGGATGGTTCTGTGCGTGAATACGAACAGGGCGTAACCGGACTTCAAATCGCAGAGAGCATCTCGCCGGCTCTCGCCCGTGACGTTGTATGTTGTGGGATCAATGGTGAGACAACCGAGCTGAACCGTCCCATCAATGAGGACAGCACCATCCAACTTTACAAGTTTGATGATGAGGAAGGCAAGCATACCTTCTGGCACACTTCAGCGCACCTCTTGGCCGAGGCGTTGCAGGAGCTCTATCCAGGTGTGCAGTTCGGATTCGGACCCGCCGTGGAAAATGGCTTCTTCTATGATGTGATGCCTGCCGAGGGGCAGACCATCTCTGAGAACGACTTCCCGAAAATCGAGGCCAAGATGAAGGAACTGGCCAAGAAAAACGAACCCGTCGTGCGCCGCGAGGTGCCCAAGGCTGAGGCGCTCAAGGAGTTTGAGGCCGCAGGCCAGCAATACAAGGTGGAACACATCGCGCAAGACCTTGAGGATGGCACGATCACCACATACACTCAGGGCAATTTCACAGACCTTTGCCGTGGCCCGCACTTGTTGTCGACAGGCGCCATCAAGGCCATCAAGATCACCAGCGTGGCTGGTGCCTTCTGGCGTGGCGACGCCAAGCGTGAGCAGATGACGCGCATCTATGGCATCTCCTTCCCGAAGAAGAAGATGCTCGATGAGTATCTCGTGATGCTCGAAGAGGCCAAGAAGCGCGACCACCGCAAGATTGGCAAGGAGATGGAGCTCTTCATGTTCTCCGATCGCGTCGGAAAGGGATTGCCTATCTGGTTGCCGAAAGGCACCCAGCTCCGCCTGCGCTTGCAGGAACTGTTGCGCCGCGTGCTGAAGCCTTACAACTATCAGGAGGTCATCACGCCGGGTATCGGGTCTAAGAACCTCTACATCACCAGCGGCCACTGGGCTCATTATGGCAAGGACGCGTTCCAGCCCATCGAGACGCCGGAGGAGGATGAAATTTACATGCTTAAACCCATGAACTGCCCTCACCACTGTGAGGTCTATGCCCGTAAGCCTCGCTCTTACAAGGATCTGCCGTTGCGTATCGCTGAGTTTGGAACGGTTTTCCGTTATGAGAAGAGTGGTGAACTGCACGGACTGACCCGTGTACGCACGTTCACGCAGGACGATGCTCATATCTTTGTACGCCCCGACCAGGTGAAGGCGGAGTTTGAATCGGTGATTGACATCATCCAGACTGTTTTCCGTACGTTCGGCTTTGACAATTATGAGGCACAGATTTCACTCCGCGATCCCAAGGACACCGAGAAGTATATCGGTTCTGACGAGATTTGGGAGGAGAGCCAAAACGCCATCCGCGAGGCCTGCAAGGAAAAGGGTCTCCAAGCCCGTGAGGTGGAAGGTGAGGCAGCCTTCTATGGTCCTAAGCTCGACTTTATGGTGAAGGATGCCATTGGCCGCCGCTGGCAGCTTGGCACCATTCAGGTAGACTACAACTTGCCGCAGCGCTTCCATTTGGAGTATACCGCTGAGGACAATTCCAAGAAGACTCCCGTGATGATTCACCGTGCGCCGTTTGGATCGCTTGAACGTTTCACTGCTGTGCTCATCGAGCATACAGCTGGCCATTTCCCCTTGTGGCTCACGCCCGACCAGGTGGCCATTCTGCCCATTTCGGAGAAGTACAACGACTACGCCAAGAAAGTCAAAGCCTATTTCGACGAGCAGGATGTGCGTGCTTACATCGACGACCGCAATGAGAAAATCGGTCGTAAGATTCGTGACAATGAGCTGAAGCGCGTACCCTACATGTTGATTGTTGGCGAGAAGGAGGCTGCCGAAGGCCTTGTTTCCATGCGTGTGCAGGGTGGCGGCGAGCAGGCCACCATGAAGATGGAAGACTTCGCCCAGCGCATCAAGGATGAGGTGGCTGAGCAACTGAAAAATATCTAAGCCTTTTTCAAGGGTGCTCGTTTGTGAAAAGAATTTCAAGTCCCTTTCATGTCGCAAAGCCGTAGGCTTGGCGAGTATGGTGGAAAGAAATATACGAGCCCATTGACCAGGCGGAACTTATAAGGCGGAGGTGACAAGCCGTGTGTGCTTGTGGCTTCCGCCTTTTCGCTTTCTTTTCTTGGCACACTTTTCTTTTGAATTTTATTACGTAAAGTTTTGGAAGTATCGATACTTTTTAGTAATTTTGCACGCTGAATTGGGGAAGTTATGCCCTTTCGATACAGAATTTAAAATAGTTGAATGAAGAAAGACAACAACAAAATGAAGAATCAGTACCGCGTCAACGGCCAAATCCGCGTGCGGGAAGTTCGTGTGGTTAGCGACGGTGGCTCCGAAGTGATGCCCACCCGTCAAGCTTTGGATCTGGCTCGCCAGCAGGGTGTGGACCTGGTGGAGATCTCTCCCAATGCGCAGCCTCCTGTTTGTCGTATCATCGACTATAGCAAGTTCCTGTATCAGCAGAAGAAGCGGCAAAAGGAAATGAAACAGAAGCAGGTGAAGGTGGAGGTTAAGGAAATTCGTTTCGGACCTCAAACCGATGACCATGACTACCAATTCAAGCTGAAGCATGCCCAGGAGTTCTTGGAAGAGGGCAACAAGGTGAGAGCCTATGTGTTTTTCCGTGGACGTTCCATCCTTTTCAAGGAGCAGGGAGAGGTGTTGCTGCTGCGTTTTGCCAATGACCTTGAGGAGTATGCCAAGGTGGAGCAGTTGCCCCGCTTGGAGGGTAAGAAGATGTTTCTTTTCCTCGCTCCTAAGAAGGCGGGTGTGGCCAAGCAGAGTCAGCAGAAGCGTGACCGCCTTGCCGCTGAAGCCGCTGCCAAGGAGGAAAATGCGCAAAAGGCCGCTGAGAAGGCAGAGAAGAATGGCCTGCTGGCCAATGCCAAGGGTGGCGATGCCTTGAAGAAGTTGGTCGAAAGCGACAACTCACAAGAGTGAAAAGACTGAGTGGTACCGCCAGGTATATGCGTTGCCACCTTTTATAATAATCATTTTAACAACAACAAAAAATGCCAAAAGTTAAGACTAACTCCGGTGCGAAGAAGAGATTCACATTCACCGCAACCGGTAAGATCAAGCGTCGTCACGCTTACCACAGTCACATTCTGACTAAGAAGACAAAGAAGCAGAAGAGAAACCTCGACCACGTGACATTGGTCGACCGTAACAACCTGAAGCAGGTGCGTGATCTGCTCAATCTGCGTTAATCACTCATTTCACTTTTTAGTCGAACGTTTAAAGAAGAAAAATTATGCCAAGATCAGTAAATCACGTAGCTTCTAAAGCAAAGAGAACACGTATTCTGAAGCTCACGAAGGGCTATTTCGGTGCCCGTAAGAATGTTTGGACGGTTGCCAAGAACACATGGGAGAAGGGCTTGACCTATGCCTATCGTGATCGTCGCAATAAGAAGCGCAACTTCCGCGCTCTGTGGATTCAGCGTATCAACGCTGCCGCCCGTCTGCAGGACATGAGCTACAGCCAGCTCATGGGTGCTCTTCACAAGGCTGGCATCGAGATCAACCGTAAGGTGCTCGCTGACCTCGCCGTCAACAACCCTGAGGCTTTCAAGGCCATCGTGGACAAGGTGAAGTAAATAGGTATTTGCATCAATCCATATGAAGGGTGCGTGAAGCTTAGCTTTGCGCACCCTTTTGTCGTTTTGAGGTGGCTTCCTTGATAGCGAACTTGTTTTTAGCAAGGTGAATATGTGGCGGAAGTGAAATCTTGTGGCCTAATAAGGGCGGTGGGCTTGGAAAAGGAAAAGGTGAAAAGTAACCATCCGAAATGAG
>DJOV01000020.1 GCA_002437285.1 Prevotella sp. UBA6429
AAATCATGACAACGATAGCGGTGACGGCAGGATTACAGTCTTCCGTCTACAAGCCTTTGTATTCGATGTTGAATGTCTTGAATTTGGCGTGACAAGACCCATGGCTTGAATGTAAACAGCATGGCTTGCGAGACATGCGTAAGCGGTTTCATCAGTTTACATTCCTACTGCGTGAGCGGTTTCATTCGGTTTATGGCCAGGGGTGCGGGAAGCCCTCTGGGGTTTATATTGGTTTACATTCAAGCCCAACGTAAGGGACCCATCACTCCAAATTCCGGAAAAGCCTGCTTTTTGCCGTATGCGCGTGTTGCTCCTGACTTTTGTCCCATGCGCGTGTTGCGCCTGACTTTGCCGCATGCGCGGGCTGCGCTCGACTTTGTCGCTTGCGTCAGCAAGAAAGCCCAATACCTACATAGCAGGGCAAGCGAAGCGGCGCCCCGGGTTGGCATGGCGATAGCAATCACGCCCTGTAAGGGCAAAAGTATTCATAATAATCAGTATGTTACACGACTATACTTTTGCCCCTTCAGGTAGGGTGTTCAAAATACAGATACAGATACTGCTAAAAAAAAAGTGCATGAATACAGCTGTTGTAAATGGTTGTTAATGCACAACATCCTCACGCGACAGACGACCGACAATTGTCCTGTCATGGATTCGCTTAGCGGCTTGTGCCCTCCTTTTGTTGCAGGACCTTGAGCCGCATGAGGGCCTCCAGGTAGTAGTAGTCGGCATAGACGATGCTGGCGTCAATCTCCGAGCCTGCGGGATGGTGACCCGTGCTGTGGAGCAGGAAACTCACGTTTTTGTCGCCACTCTGGTAGGCGGGCGTACTCAACTGGCGCAAGGTCTCCTCGGCGAAGTGACGGTAGAACGCGCCGTGCGCGCCCTCCGCATACTGGCTCAGCTCCAGCAGCGCGTCGGCCACCACACAAGCTGCGCTGGCATCCTTGGGAGCCGCGGGGTCAGGGTCGCAGAAGTCCCACTTCGGCACGAGGTCGTAGCGGCTGAGATCGGTGGTCGGCACGGTAGTCGCCTTTCCCCCGGGGCGCAGGGGCGTGGGCGTGAGGGCACGGATGTAGGCATCGGCCACATGGCGGGCAAAGCGGAGGAAGACAGGCCGGCGCGTCCATCGGTACACCAAGGTGTAGCCATAGATGGCCCAAGCCTGCCCGCGCGCCCACATCGATTCGTCGCTGTAGCCCTGGTGGGTGACGCCATGCAGGAAGTGGCCGTCGAGGGTGTCGTAGACCGCCACGTGGTAGCACGACCCGTCGGGACGAAACTGGTGGCGCATGGTCGTCGTGGCATGGGCCACGGCCATGTCGCCGAGCAAGGGGTTGCCGCCGTTGCGCGCCGCCCAGAACAGGAGGTCGAGGTTCATCATGTTGTCCATGATGGTGTTGTGTCCGCCAAACATCTTCACATTGCGCGGCCAGCTCAGCAGCGTTCCCACGAGGGGGTTGAAGAGCGTAGCGAGCGTGTCGGCCGAGGCCAGCAACACCCGTTTGTAGGCCTCGTCGTGGTTGACCTCATAGCCCTTGCCGTAAGAGCAGAACATGAGGAAGCCGATGTCGTGGTCGTAGGCCGGGCGGTAGGCTATATCGTGCAGGGCCTCCGTGTAGCCCTCGGCGGCCCGGCGCACCTCGCTGTCGCCCGTCACGGCATAGTCCATCCACAGGATGCCGGGCCAAAAGCCTGAGCACCACTCCTCGGCCTTTGCCTTGCGGCAGTTCCAGCCCGGCTGGCTGTCGGTGGCCAGGATGTTGCGTGGGATGAGGGAGAAATCATAGGTACCGTCGGCCTTTCGCAGTTGTGCCAAGGCCCGTCTCACCTGCTGGCTGCAGTAGTTGAGCTCCTGGTTCACGTCAAAGTCTTTCTTGGCCGCGGCAGCGTTTGCCGACAAAAGTGTGACAAGCACGAGCAGCGCCCGGCATATCTGTCTCCTCAGGTTCATTGTAATCGTCACATTCATGTTGCTTGAATATTAATGCAGGTTGTCAAGAATGGGATCATCTCACCACGCACCGCCCCTTGGCCGTGATGCCCTGGTAGCGCATCTCGCTGCCATCGGCCGACGAGAACACATAGCGCGTGCGTCCGTCTTTCAGGTCTATGCGTATGCCCACGGCCGCAGGGTCGGCACTCTGGGGCTTGAAGAAGCTCACGCCCTTAATTTCGGAAGGCTCCGAGGCCGACGTGGGCTCATACACGGCCACAAACGGGTGGGTCCATGCCTCGCCGCGCTGGCGTGCCACATAGGTCAGCACGGGTTGGCGGTCGATGTCGTAGGGTTCGTCCCTCATGCGCTCATACTCGCGGTTGACTGGCGACAAGGCGCTGAACACCTCCCTCGCGCTGTCGCCCCGCATCCACAGCGTCATGGTGATGGGATCCTTGGGGTCGGCGAGCTTGTTCTGGTTGGTGGGTGTCATGACGAACGCGGCCTTCACGTCAGCGGCAGTCTGCGCGCTCCGCTTGTCGTAGAGATAGGAGTAGGCGTAGAGGTGTCCGCCGGCAAAAGCCAGCTCATCGGTGGGCTGCAGGCCGAGGTCGGAGCCGTCGGCAGCTGTCAGGCGCATGTCCTGCCCGAGGTTGTGGTAGAAGTAGTCGTGAAACTTGTCGCGACCGTCACGTCGGCGGCTGCGGAAGATGTCCACATAGAAGCCCCCTGTGGCCGAGGTCTTCACGATGGCGTTGGTGCGTTGCTGGTCACTCTGCGTCTCGGGCTCCACAAACGACACCACGCTGAAGAGCGCGCGCGATGTGCCGTCGGGGGTGGCCACCTGCCCGCTGTCGACCACCGTGAAGGCATGTTGCGACATCATCACCGGGTAGCTCGACACGCCGTCGACACACACGGTGTTGTGGGCCGGCATCTGCGAGTAGTACTCTTGATAGTCGAGCCCACTGTAGAGGTGCTCGCCGATGCCCGCGTCGGGACCGAGCACCCATCCCTTGCCATAGAGCTCCATGGAGATGCCGTTGGCGTGCTGGTGATTGCCCAGCGAGCCGTTGAGCGACACCATGAGGTCGTGCTGGCGGTTCATGCCCGACCGCATGGCAAGCCACGACACGTTCTTCGCATGGAAGATGGGCAACACGTGGCGCGCCACTGCCGTGTCGGGGGCCGCAGGCTGCACCGCTGCCTTCAGACGGGCCAGTTCGCCGATAGTGGATGCGTCGTGATGGCGTGCGGCATAGCTGGCATAGGCATCGATGGCCTTGGTGTTCAAGTAGTCAGGATGCGTGTCGCCAAAGCCGGCTATCATGCGGTTGGGGAAGAGGTATTGCGGCAGGGCGAACACCGCCTTGCGCAGCACGGGCAGGCGACGGAACACGTCGATGCCGGCCTCCCGGTCGAGCTCGTCTGCAAAGGCACAGAAGTCGCCCACGACCATCTGGCTGTAGCCCGGAGCCTCATACCAGATGCCTGTGTCGCTGTCGAAGCCGAAGTCGGCCAGAGGTTTCAGCCCCCACTGGCGTATGCTGCTGCGCTCCACGATGCAGTCGAGATAATACTCGCGACCATGGCCGTCGGCATAGTGCTTGTCGGGCTGCAACACCTGCGCGATTTTCGCCACGTACTCGGCTTGCAGCAGGTCCCAGTTGTTGTGGGGCACGCCGTTGGCGATGATGTTGTCGGCCCACTTCTTGAAGGCAGCGTCGTAGAGGTCGCGGCCTTGCTTGATGTATTTGCCCAGCAGCCGGTAAGTCTTCACCAAGGGTGTGATGGCCTCCTCGTGGATGACCTCAAAGGTGGTCATGCCGACCAGCGTCTGCTGATGGCCGTGGTTGAGGTCGACGGGCACGTTGCGGTAGTAGATGCCCCGCATGAACGTGTCGAACACGCCGAAGGCCATCTGAGCGCAACGCTTGTCGCCCTCCAGGGCATAGAGCTGTGCGGCATCGGCCGCCAGGCCCAGTATCTGCCGGTTCAGTCCGTCGATGTTGCAACCCGTCTTGGAGGGATGCGCCTTCTCCATCTTGCCCGTGGCGCGGTTGACAAAGGTGACATTGCCCAGACTGTCGTCATCGTAGGGAACGACATCTTCCAGCTTCGGCCGATTGTACTGCGAGGCGGTGCCGCGCGTGCCGTTGTATTTCACGGTGGCCACGGGGGCGCGCCCGCCACCGGGATGGTCGAACGCCTCTCCGCACACGTAGACATCAGTGGCATGGGTCGTCCAGTACATCTGCAGGCGCGACAGGAGCCAGTCGGGCTGTGCGGCCACGCGCTGCAGGATGGGGTCCAGCCGTTGATGCAGTTGCTTGGTGTCTTGTGCCTGCGCTTGCAGACAGAGGGCCAGGGCGCCAAGACACAGAAGTAGGATATGTCTTTTCATGGTCGTAGGGTTATTCTTGGGAAATGTGGTGTCGTTGGCACCTTTCAATTATAAATACGCCTGAAGCATCGGGAACACTTAAGGTTGGTTCTAAAAATTAGCTTTGTCAGATTTTGAAGTTCTTTTCGAGTTCAGGACGTCAGCAAGTGAGGGACGCGCGGGCTATACGACCGAACGGGGTGGCGGCCTGAGCCGAAAAGAGACCCAAAGATGACAAAACGTAACCCTTCATTATTTTCGTTTTTTATGGCGGTAATTGACAGAACCCACCTTAACCTATATCATTCAGAGAAACAAAAAGCTTCGCCCGTTACTTTCTCCGCTTCGCGCCAGTGACCTTCGGTTCATGTTGAAGTGTCGGAACACACCGAACCGAAAGTTAATTAGTCATACTAACAAAGAACTCTTTGGCTGGCAGCTTAAAACCGCTTAGCCTTTATCCCATTTTTTAGTAATGTTCAAAAAAACAACTTACGCAGAAATTGCGCAATCAAGAGCACCTAATGAGGCAATTCCATTTAGGAAGTTCATCGCCAAAAACGATACATCCGCTCTTCTCCGATTCGTAGGATTCTTGAGCAGGTGACTAACACTGGCTAATGGTGTTTTGTCACCTGCTTTCATCTTTTTTAGGCCTTGAGGCAAGGCTGGTTATAGTAACATCTTTGCGCTTCTATTTGTGCGGTAAGGTTTTAGAAATGACGAGTTCTTCTATATTTTTTCATTCCTCTCCATTCAGGCACTCGCCTGTCTCATAGCTCCGCGTCATATCCTTTAAAATTCCGATCATGTCCTGGCGCAGGCTTTCAGGCTCCAGGACAACAATATTCCTGCCGTGCCAAAGCAATTCCTGCAGGAAGTCACGACTGGGGCGAACGGTAAGCGTATATTCTCGATACATCCCGTCCTTCGACTCCTTCACTTTCTGCTGGCTCTCATGCAGCGGCACTTCCTCGATGTAGTTGTATTCCGGATAGAAAGCGCGAATACGGATGTTCTCCACAGGCACCTCCTCCATGCGATAGATGCCATAGCAATTCTCGTAATAGTTTTCTGGAGTCAAGAACTTCTTCATCTCCTTCGACATCGGATGCTTCTCGCAAATCACCTTCAAGAAACTGATACGGTCGAAAGGAAGCACCCGAACCTTTTCATCTTCCTTCACTCCTATCACGTACCACCGCTGCTTGTAGTATCTCACGAAAGCGGGAGCCAGCACCATATCGCTCTCCGCCCCGAAGCCAGACACATACTTAAACTTCAGCAGATATTGCTTGTCTATCGCCGCAAGGACATCATCCAGATATTCCGTGTTGTAAGGCGGCGTATCGAGCATCACCTTATTGTGATACCTCAGCATATCACCCAACGAGGCAAGTCGAAGGGAACTCAGCATCCATTCCGTCACATCGTCACACTCCACTGCGTCACGCTTGACGTAATACCTGTAACCATCGCTCTTGTCGCACTCCACACTGATGCCAAACTGCGACTGAATCGCCTGGCGATAGCGATGAAAAGTTCGCAACTGCAATTCATCCTCAAAAGAATTGGCAGAAGCGTCACGCCACTCATTCGCTATCTCCTCAAAGGTAAGATGCTTGCGCTCCAAGAGAGCGATCAGCCAACCATAAAACTTTACCCGATTGTCCATAACATTACATTCTTTGCTTATTTATTAATCTCCATCACAGATAGAAGAATGCAAGACTTTAGACTCTACCTGAAATGAAAAAACGGAGAAAAGACAGTCAACAAAATGGTAATGCAAAATGATAGTTTCAAGCCAACGCCATCCACCTGTGCTCAATACGCTTATGCACGATGCCGGAGATGCTCTGTGCCAATCTATAGCCTCCAACAAGAATCACATAAATATTATAATAAGATATGCTGCATAGTCTTATACTACGTCAGCTTTTTGCTGCCCCTATCTTTTCTCCAAATATCTTTACCTATTATTTAACAGACTTGGATTAGATAAACTGAAGATATTTCAATCAACCAAATCGACTGTCCAGTTCAGGCTTTGAATTTTCAAGTCGAGCTCTCGATACTGTTTGGCGTAGGTATCCGCCTCCTTGCGAAGAGCGTTTACGTCGATGGTGCGGACATATTTCAGTTCGTTTCTGCCAAAGCGAGTGTCGTTGGCAGATACGTGTCTTACCACCTCTTGCAGTGCCTTGACACGCATCGACAAGACATCTCTCTTGGCAATCAACCGAGTCAAGGACACACCATCGTGGAGGGTCTGGACATTGGTCATGTTGATGCGATAAATCATGTCCTCCAACTGTACGAGAGCATCATCCAGTTCCTTGTACAACTCCTCCACGTTGTCGCAAGGCTCATCGCCCTCCTGCACCTTGGCGCTTTCCTTGATACGCTCTTTCAACTGAGCCACTTTCTTCTGCAAGTCGGCCCTGATGCTCAATGCTTCTGCTAACTTCATAGTCTTCTTATTTTTATATATGACGTTAAACATCTCATTTTATTATATCAAGATTTCAGTTTTTACTCTCTCCCCAAGCAAGGCACCCCCTCTGGCCAATGAGGGTCGTTCTCGTTTCCATCATCAGCATAACGAATATCTCGCTGTTCGGATACATTACGCTCGTATTCCAATTTCACATTGACGATGAAATCGTCCATGCGGAGAATGTCGGGCAGACACCAAGGCATGTGAGTATGCAGGGCGTGCATCGCATAACAGATGCAATACTTGTCGTATGCCTTGTTATGCAGATGAGCTTCCGCCCACGACACACCATCATCCAAAGAGTTTGTCAAACTCTTCATCGCCTCTTCCTCTGTTTCAAAGAAATTAGCGCAAGTGCCGTTTACGATGGTAGTCATTTTGTTACCAGCCGACATAAGCAGTTCACTGGTAAGATGAATCATATAGTCGAAGTCGGAACCGTAATAGTCATCATTCTCCAGATGCAGTACCGAATCCTTGTCGGCATATTCGAAACGTAAAACACCCTCCAGCCAATAATCGAACCTATCGTTTACCTTGTAGGGCGAAAGGTAGAGCGTGCGCCATAGATTACGGCATTGCTCAAAACAATCTTCGGTCAACTTATAGAGTTTATCGTTCAAAGCTCCCAAGCGACTGACTTCAGACTCAGTAGGTTGAAGCATCATCTCGTCGAGCACGAACATTCGCAACTGCAACAAGTTATCAAGCAAATTCCTTTCAGATTCATTAAAATTGCGAAAGATAAAATCAGGATTGTTTTCTTCCCGATTTACCACTTCCTTGACACGACGCTCCACTTCTTGCACGATGGCACGCTTGTCCTCTATCGTTGCCTGCTCCCTTACATAGTCGACAATATCGCCATGTACATGATGGCAAGAGGTTGACTCGTTCACCTCAGCATCAATTAGTTTCATCCATTCCTTTTCCATTTTCTTCCTGCTTAAAAAATACATTTCCCAGTTTCCATTGATACACCTCTTGTTCATACTGCAACCAAACATGAACACAAAAATCATCCATGCGGAGGATGTCTGGCAACGAATAATGTTCATGGCTATGGAGCG
>DJOV01000053.1 GCA_002437285.1 Prevotella sp. UBA6429
TTGAAAATAACGCCTGTTTTTTTATATACATTGTCCGCTTTATTCAATCCCGACGCAAGGGGGGCATCACTCCAAATGTGCAGTGAATCGTTTTGGGCGTGCATGCCTAATGCGGCTGATGGTGCTCGATATGGAGCAACGCAAAGGGCTTCGCACGCCTTGCTCTCGGCAAGTCCGTGCGAAGCCCTTACGGTTAATATGACGTGAGCTGTTGCGGTGTGGTCCGCAGGGCGTGGGGCGTGACGCCCCTTGACCTTAGCACACCTTTTCGAGCTTCTTCATGAGCGCCATCATGAAGAAGAAACTCAGGAGGCAGAGCACGATGAACACCGTCCAGACGACCCAGAGCGGATAACCGCCCCAGAGGAAGCCGCCCACGCTGACCAGCAGGTTGCCGGCGGCGGTGGCCACAAACCAGCCGCCCATCATGGCACCCTTGTACTTGGGAGGAGCCACCTTGCTCACAAAGCTGATGCCCATCGGACTGAGCAGCAACTCGCCGAAGGTGAGCACGAGATAGGTGCCCATGAGCCAGTTGGCCGACACGAACGTGCCGTTGTCGCCGGCCAGGCGCTGCGCGTCGGGAGTGTTGAGGCCCAGCGAACCCACGAGCATGATGCCGTAGGCCACAGCGGCCACTACCATGCCATAGGCAATCTTGCGGGGTGCCGAAGGCTCCTTGCCCTTGCGTGCCAGGTAGCCGAAGATGGCCAGGCTGATGGGCGTGAGCATCACCACGTAGCTGGGGTTGAAGTGCTGGAAGATGGGTGCCGACACAGGCACCACGGTGCCAGCCGTGTGCACATAGTCGTAGACCAGGTAGGCCACGGACAGCAGGGCCACCACGGCGGCGATGGCACGGCCCTTGGCCGTCTTGCTCTGGAAGAGGGCGAAGAGGGAATAGACGATGAAGATAAGCGCCACGAGGTTGAACACGTCGAAAGCCATGGCCTGCACACCCGTGGAGGTCTTGGCGGTGAACTCATCGGCAAAGAAGGTGAGCGTCAGGCCGTTCTGCTGGAACGCCATCCAGAAGAAGATCACCACGGCAAACACCAGGCAGAGGGCAATGATGCGCTCGCGTGTCTCGGCAGGCGACAGCTCCTCGGTGGTGCCTTCCTCCTTGGCCATCTCGGCCGAGGTGCCCTCGACCTGGCGGAAGGTGGAGCGGCAGGCGTAGTAGATGATGATCGACAGCACCAGCGACAGGCAGGCCACGGCGAAGGCGAAGTGATAGGAGTCGTTCTCGCTGTAGCCGAGTGAGTGCTGTGCCCAGTCCATGATGCGCACGGCAGCCGTCGGGGCGAAGAGGGCACCGATGTTGATGGCCATGTAGAAGATGGAGAAAGCCTCGTCGCGTCGGCCCTGCAGGGCCGGCGTGTCATAGAGGTTGCCGACCATGACCTGCAGGTTGCCCTTGAAGAGACCCGTGCCCACGCTGACGCAGAGCAGGGCGCCGCACATGAAGATCATGGCAAACGTGTTGCCGCCCAGTGGCACGGCCAGCAGCAGGTAGCCCACGAACATCACGAAGATGCCCAGCGTGACCATCTTGCCATAACCGAACTTGTCGGCCAGGATGCCACCCAGGAAGGGGAAGAAGTAAACGGCACCCATGAAAATACTGTAGATCAGACCGGCCGTGCCAGCGCTCAGTCCGAAGTTGGCTCTCAGGAACAGGGAGAACACGGCTATCATCGTGTAATAGCCGAAGCGCTCGCCTGTGTTGGCCAGTGACAATGCGAAAAGTCCTTTGGGTTGTCCCTCAAACATAATAACGTGAATTATAAGTGAATGTGTGAATATGTGAAGCTCCGCCCGCAGGCGGAGCTGTCAGTCAGAGTAAGGATGTGCGAGGCAGGCGTCAGGCGGTGACGCGCTCAAGCCATTTCACCATGCCGAACATGACGGCCATGGAGATGAAGCATACCAGCATGAACACCAGCCAGCACTCCCAGAGCGGCCACTTGTTGTACATCAGCGGTCCGACCCACAGCAGGCTGTTGCCCACGGCCGTGGCGCCGAGCCACAGGCCCTGGCAGAGACCCTGCAGGTGCTTGGGCGCCACCTTCGACACGAAGCTCAGGCCCAGAGGCGAGATGAACAGCTCGGCCACAGTGAGGAAGCCATAGGTCAGGATGAGCACCCAGGGACCGGCCTTCTGGATGGCACGCGCTGACGGGTCGAGGGCGGTGAACGCCTCGGCCGACGGCCAGCCATTCACCATCGAGAGCACCATCAGGAAGCCGTAGGCCAGTCCGGCGATGCCCATGCCATAGGCAATCTTGCGCGGCGTGGAGATGGGGTGCCCCTTCTTGGTGAGGTAGGCGAAGATCCACATGATGACCGGTGTGAGGAAGATGACGAAGAAGGGGTTGACAGCCTGCCAGATCTCAGGAGCCACGGAGTCGGTCTTCACGAAGTCGCGGGCGAAGAAACTGAGGCTCTGGCCGTTCTGGTGGAATGAGAACCAGAAGAAGACGGAGATGCCGAGCACGGCAAACAGGGCGTACATGCGCTGCTTGATCTCAGCGGCCATGGTGCGCTTCTCCTCTTCCGTATATTGTTCGACGACCACTTCCTCCTTCTTGCCCGGGGTGGGGAAGAGATGCTTGGAGAAGAAGAAGATGGCCAGCGACACGAGCATCATGGCCACGGAGGCGATGAAGCTGTAGTGGATGCCGGTGTTGAAGGCGTCGAGGTAGTCCTGGCAGAAGGCGGCCATGTCGGTGAAGTGGTAGCCTGCGAGCTGCACCTGCTGGGCGAGTGTCTGGAGGTTGCTGCTGTCGGCGCCGCTCAGCGATCCGTTGATGAAGGCATGGCAGAGGCGTGGCAGGTCAGCGTTGTAGGAGAGGTGGTGCACATTGAGCCACCACGAGCGGAGCAACGGCGCAATGAACGGAGCGGCCAGCGCACCCACGTTGATGAAGACGTAGAATATCTGGAAGCCCGCGTCGCGCTGGCCCTGTGCCCACTTCAGGCGGTCGGTGCCCTCGCGTGCGGCGTCGCGCTCAAAGTTGTCGTACATCTGTCCGACGATGGCTTGCAGGTTGCCCTTGAAGAGGCCGTTGCCGCAGGCGATGAGCACCAGGGCGAAGACGGTGAACGAGAGCAGGGCGGTGGTGTTCTCGGGGGTGGCGAGCACGGGGATGGACAGGCACACATAGCCCAGGGCCATGACCAGGAGGCCACTCATGATAGTGCCCTTGTAGTTCTGTGTGCGGTCGGCGATGATGCCGCCCACGAGGCTCATGACATAGATGGCGGCCAGGAACAGGGCGGCGATGAGGCCGCTCGTCTCGTCGGACAGGCCAAACTTGGAGCAGAGGAAGAGTGCCAGCACGGCGTTCATGATGTAATAGCCGAAGCGCTCGCCCATGTTGCTGAGGGCTGCGAGAAGCAATCCTTTGGGATGGTTCTTGAACATAGATTTATGGTTTTTGTTGTTAGTGTCTGGTGGCTCTCACGTCTCGTCGGTCAGTGGGTGATGTCGAAGAGATAGGTGAGCTTGATGGTGAGGGTGCCATAGTTGGAACTGCCGAAGTAGTCGCGCTTGGAGTCGCCGAAGATGTTGCCCAGTCCATAGTAGTAACGTCCCTCGAGGAGGAAGCGCCCCGCCTTGGGACTGGCAAACTCGATGCCGGCGCCGGCGGCGATGCCATAGTCAAACTTGTTCTTGACATCCATGGAGTCCTGGGCGCAAACGGAGTTGGCGCGGTCGGCCATGTTGCGCTTGTCCCAGTCGAACGTCATCTTGGTCGACTCGCCGACATAGACGCCAAACTGCGGTCCCGCGTTGACGAAGAAGTTGACGCCCCGGTTCTCCCTGCCCCAGGCCAGGTGGGCCATGATGGGCACCTGCACGTAGCTGATGGTGCGCTCATACTGTTCGGCCACGCCTGTGGCGGCGTTGATGACAGGCTGGTCGTTGAGGTCGCGTATCTTCTCCTTCCAGCCCATCTGGCCATAGTTGACCTCCGCGGCGATGGAGGCGATGGTCGAGAAATACTTCTCCACGGTGTAGCGCATGGCGATGCCGCCCGTGACACCCCCCTTCATGCTTTGCACCACCTTTGGGGTGAAGCGCACGGTGGTGAGGTTGTAACCGCCGTTGACGCCCACGGAGAACGTGTTGCGGTGCTGGCCTATCTGCGCCAGTGCCCCGATGGGCAGGAGCAGTGCCAGGAGAGTGATGATCTGTCGGTTCATGTGTGTCGTGTGGTGCATGGGCGATTAGGGGGCCACCGATTCGATGCGGTGGTCGCGAGTGTAGTGGATGAGTTGGAAGTTGTCGTTCTGCATGCCGGCATCGCCCACCTGCCGGAAGCGCAGCGGTGTCTGCAGCGGTGTGTACGCGCTCTGTCCCTGGGTGCCGCGGAAGGCTTTGCCCTGGGCGGCGAGGCCCCGCAGGAAGAACTGTGCATGGTCGTAGCCGGTCAGGGCGAAACGGGGGTTGTAGTTGACCTGCAGACCCTCGTGAAACCAGTGGCGGTAGGACTGCTCGAAGCGGCGCGTGCGGCTGTTCTGCGCATTATAATAAAACTGTGCCGGCACGTAGGTGTCGAAACGGAAGAAGTTGTCGAGGTCGTAGTCGGCATAGAGCAACCAGTCGGTGTAGCCGAAGAGCGTGATCTTCAGGTTGGGGTTGAGGTTCTGCAGGCTCTCGAGCTTGGCCAGGGCCACCGTGAGCTGGGGCATGCGCCCGGTGTTGAGGATGACCACGTTCTGCTGTCCCGTGCGGAAGGCCTTGGCAAACATCGCCTCGCTGCTGTTGAGGTTGGTGATGTTGTAGGTGATGTTGTTGCTCTCCAGCCGGTTGCGCAGGCCGAAGGTGAACACTCCCTTGCGCGAGGTGGTGTCATTGCAGTCGATAAACACGGGATGGGCCTTGGGGAAGAGGCGCAGGTATGCCTCGATGGCGCTGCTGTTCAGGCGGTCGGGGCTCTGCCACACCTGATAGATCTGGCGGTAGCGCGACACGTCGTCGCCACTGATGGAGAAGGGGATGACCATGCGGATGTCGCGCGCCTTGCAAAACTCGGCAAGGCCCCGCACCTGATGGGTGTAGAGAGGACCGAAGATGATGTCGCAGCGGGCTGCGGCCGGGTCGGCGGTAAACTTCTCGATGTTGTCGTCGATGGTGACGTTCCAGGCATGCACGTCGATGTGCAGGCCGGCACGCTTCAGGCTGTCGCAGGCCATGAGAAAACCGCGGTAGTATTCCGTCATGCGGCGCCCGTCGCCGTTGACGTTGTGCAGGGGAAGCATGATGCCCACGTGCACGGTGCTGAGCCCATGCTGCTGTGAGGCGCCTCCCTTGGGCTGGGCCGTGGCCGCCTGGGCCACAGGCTGGGTCGACGGCCAGGGGATGAAGAGGCGGTCGCCCTTCTTCAGGCTGTAGTCGGCGGTCTTCATTTCCGGGTTGGCGGCTCGTAGCTGGTCTTCCGTGAGCCCGTATTTCTTGGCGATGCCGTAGACGGTGTCTTTCTTCTTCACCTTGTACACGTCACGCCATTGGGGCACTTGCGCCGCCACGGCCAGGCCGAGACAACACACGACGATGAGCAGGAGGCATCTGCATAACTTTACCATAAACGTGTCGTTTAATTCAAAATCAATTGCAAAAATACAAAAAATATAATATAAACCTCATAGTTTTAAGAGGAAATTCACTAACTTTGCATGAGGCGGTTATAAAAATCCGCCACTCACCAAAGACCCTTGCAAGATGAAATCGAAAATCATATCCGCACTTCTCCTTTCGCTTCTGGCCATCGGGGCGTGGGCGCAAGACAGCTACCCCACCATCAACCCCGCGGCGACCTACACCGACAAGGACGGCGAGACGCACACGGAGACTAGCATCTCCGAGTCGGCCCCGCTTGCCGTGACGCTCCAGGCCAACGCTGAGAACACGGCAGGATGGACGGCCCACTACGAGTGGCGATTCTACAAGGAGGGCAAGCGTGACGCACCCTACCTCATCCGATATGACGAAGACACGCAGTACACGTTCACCCAGTCGGGCGCCCATTGTGTGGAGCTCTGGGCCACATTCGTCCAGGGCAGTGACACCGTGGCCTACACCGACAGCTACTGGGAGTCGGAGGCATCGCCCATCATCATCTCCATCTCCGAGAGCCGGCTGGAGATGCCCAACGCTTTCTCGCCCAACGGCGACGGCATCAACGACATCTACAAGGCGAAGAGTGGCTACCAGAGCCTTGTGGAGTTTCATGCATACATCTTCAACCGCTGGGGACAGAAGCTCTATGAATGGAGCGACCCGGCAGGGGGATGGGACGGCAAGTACAAAGGGAAGGATGTGGCGCAGGGCGTCTACTATGTGCTGGTGAAAGCCAAGGGAGCCGATGGGCGCACCTTCAACATCAAGCGTGACGTCAACCTGCTCAGGGGCTTCACCGAGAGCACCGGCACCAGCCAGTGACGGCCCGTTCCCGCCGCGTCGCGATGCTGACGGGGACAGGCCATGGCGCTGCCATTTGTCAGCGCCGCGGACAACGACAAAAAAGGTAAAAGGACATTTTCTTAGCAACAGACTTATGGCACAGTCAAAGGTTTTCGGGAAAGACACGGAGTGGATCAATGTGTGGGGCGCGCGTGTGCACAACCTCAAGAATGTGGATGTGAAGATACCGCGCCACTCGCTGACGGTCATCACCGGTCTGTCGGGGTCGGGCAAGTCGTCGCTCGCCTTCGACACCATCTACGCCGAAGGGCAACGTCGTTACATCGAGACCTTCTCGGCCTATGCGCGCAATTTCCTCGGAAACATGCAGCGCCCCGATGTGGACAAGATATCGGGCCTCTCGCCTGTGATCAGCATCGAGCAGAAGACCACCAACAAGAACCCGCGCTCCACCGTGGGCACCACGACGGAGATCTACGACTATCTCAGGTTGCTCTTCGCCCGCGCGGCCACGGCCTACAGCTACCTCAGCGGCGAGAAGATGGTGAAATACACCGAGGAGAAGGTCATCGACATGATCCTGACAGACTATGTCGGACACGCCATCTATATCCTCGCACCCCTCGTCCGACAGCGCAAGGGACATTACCGCGAACTCTTCGAGAGCATGCGCAAGAAGGGATACCTCTACATCCGTGTGGACGGAGAGGTCAAGGAGATCACGAGGGGCATGAAGGTGGACAGATACAAGAACCACAACATCGAAGTGGTGGTGGACAAGCTCAAGGTGCAGGGCAAGGACGACGAACGCCTGAAGAACTCGGTGAAGATTGCCATGCGCCAGGGTGACGGTGTCATCATGGTCATGGACCGCGACACGGGCGAGGCCAAGAATTTCTCCAAGCGCCTCATGGACCCCGTGACCGGACTTTCCTACGGCGAGCCAGCGCCCAATATCTTCTCGTTCAACTCGCCCGAAGGGGCATGCCCGCATTGCAAGGGATTGGGCTATGTCAACGAGATTGACCTGAAGAAGGTGATTCCCGATGACGCGGTGAGCATACACGACGGTGCCATTGCGCCATTGGGCAAATATAAAAACCAGATGATCTTCTGGCAGATCGATGCCATTCTCCAGAAATACGACTGCTCGCTGAAGACGCCCTGCAGGGACATCCCTGACGAGGCGATGAGCGAGATCCTGTACGGTTCGCTCGAGAACATACGCATCGACAAGGACGTCATACGCACGTCGAGCGACTACTTTGTGGCCTTCGACGGTGTCATCAAGTATCTCAAGACCGTCATGGAGAACGACGACTCCGCGGCCTCGCAGAAGTGGGCCTCGCAGTTTCTGGCCGAAGCTGAGTGCCCGGAGTGTCATGGCAGACGACTGAAGAAGGAGAGCCTGGCCTACAAGATATGGGGCAAGAACATCGCGGAGGTGGCTTCGCTTGACATGGCCGACCTCAGGGAGTGGCTCGACCACGTGGAGGAGCATCTCGACGAGAAGGAGGGGAAGATCGCCCATGAGATCATCAAGGAACTGAAGTCGAGGGTCAACTTCCTGCTGGAGGTGGGGCTCGACTACCTCTCGCTCAACCGCCAGTCGGCCACGCTGTCGGGCGGTGAGAGCCAGCGCATCCGCCTGGCCACACAGATTGGCAGTCAACTGGTCAATGTGCTCTACATCCTCGACGAGCCGTCCATCGGCTTGCACCAGCGCGACAACCAGCGGCTCATCAACTCGCTGAAGGAGTTGCGCGACTTGGGCAACACGGTCATCGTGGTTGAGCATGACGAGGACATGATGCGCGCGGCCGACTGGATCATCGACATCGGGCCTCGTGCGGGCCGCAAGGGTGGCGAAGTGGTGTTTGAGGGAACGCCCGACCAGATGCTCCACCCGGCACGGACGCTTACTGCCCAGTACCTGACGGGCGAGAGGCAGATCGCCATCCCTGCCGCAAGGCGCAAGGGCAACGGAAAGCTGCTCAGCCTCAAGGGCTGCCGGGGTAACAACCTGAAGAACGTCGATGTTGACTTCCCGTTGGGTGAACTCATCGTGGTCACGGGGGTGTCGGGCTCGGGCAAGTCCACGCTCATCAATGCGACGCTGCAGCCCATCCTCTCACAACATTTCTACCGGAGCCTGCGCAAGCCCATGCCTTACGACAGCATCGAGGGCATTGACAACATAGACAAGGTGGTCAACGTGGACCAGAGCCCCATCGGGCGCACGCCACGCTCCACGCCTGCCACCTACACGGGTGTCTTCAGTGACATACGCTCCCTGTTTGTCAACCTGCCTGAGGCGAAGATCCGTGGTTACAAGCCGGGCCGCTTCTCGTTCAACGTGAAGGGCGGCCGCTGTGAGGCATGCAAGGGCAATGGCTACAAGACCATCGAGATGAACTTCCTGCCTGATGTCATGGTGCCTTGCGAGGTGTGCCACGGCAAGCGTTACAATCGCGAGACGCTCGAGGTGAGGTTCAAGGGCAAGTCGATTGCCGACGTGCTCGACATGACGGTCAACATGGCGGTGGAGTTCTTCGAGAACGTGCCGGCCATCCTCCCGAAAATCAAAGCCTTGCAGGATGTGGGGCTCGGATACATCAAGCTCGGACAGAACGCCACAACCCTCTCGGGCGGCGAGTGCCAACGCGTGAAGCTGGCCACCGAACTGAGCAAGAAAGACACGGGCAAGACGCTCTACATCCTCGACGAGCCTACGACGGGTCTCCACTTTGAGGACATCAACATGCTCATGGCGGTCCTGCAGCAACTTGTGGACAAGGGTAACACCGTCATCATCATCGAGCACAACCTTGATGTCATCAAGCTCGCCGACCACATCATCGACATGGGACCGGAGGGCGGACGTAATGGCGGCCAAGTCATTGCCACGGGAACACCCGAGGAGGTGGCCCGTTGCCACAAGGGCTATTCGGCCAGGTTTATCCGCGAGGTGCTTGACAGGCAAAAACCGCAACGGTGAGATGGTGTTCTGCGGATGTGGAAGTCTGACAAACCGGAACGTTCCGACGATGTGACATAGATCTCTTAAATTAGCAAACGCATTATAGATTCCTTAGATTAGCAAACCCATTATAGATTCCTTAGATTAGCAAACGCATTATAGATTTCTTAGATTAACAAACCCATTATAGATCTCTTAAATTAGCAAACTCATTATAGATAATGAATAAGTTCCTGACCCTTTCCAGTGTGATTGCCGTGGCGTTGGCGCTTGGCAGTTGCGGTTCCAAGAAGTCATTCACGACCTTGCCGTCACCCGACGGCTCGTTTCCTGTGGTGGTTGACACGTCTGCTGAGGTTGTGGCCGATGCCAATGCCAACAGCGAGTTTGTCACGGTAAAAGAGGCTGCCGACCTGGTCCTGGGCCGTGCCGACCTCAAGACCTTGTCAGCCCATTATGGCTACAAGCGCGTGGACGGTTATGCCGTCTATCGTCTCGACAGCTATGACACCATGCTTTACAAGAACTGCCAGCCCGCCAAGAAGGTGGGTGCGGGTGTCTATGCCGACACGCCGAAGCCCCTCAAGAAGGGCACGTCGAGCTATGTGGCCGTCAAGGGTGACGTGACCATTGGCGTGTTCAACCAGAAAGCTTACGACAACCTCGTGGCCCAGGTGAAGAACGGAGGATTCCGCCTGGTGGAGCAGGGCTATGAGGACCACTACACCAACGGCCAGGTGGATGCCTACTGCTATGCCCAGCGCCGCACGGTGAGGCTGAGCAAGACCAACCAGTAATCCTCCGCTGATAGCCATGAGTATATTCCAATCGAAGAAAAACGAAGGCAAGTTCCTCCGCCTCGTGCGTGACTACTCGGTCATCACCGTGGCCATGCTGCTCGGCGTGGTGGGTCTCAACCTCTTCCTGCTGCCCAACCAGATCACGATGGGCGGCATCATGGGTGTGGCCTCCATCGTCTATTGGGGCACAGGCATTCCCGCCCAAGACACCTATTTCGTGCTCAATGCCGTGTTGCTCATCGCTGCGCTGCGTGTGCTGGGCTGGCGCTTCTGCGCCAAGACCATCTACGGTGTCATCGTCTTCACCGTGGGCAGCACCGTGCTCCAGGGCATCATGCCGCCCGACCTGCATCTGCTGGCCGACCAGAAGTTCATGGCCTGCATGGTGGGCGCCGTGTTCATGGGTACCAGCGTGGGCCTGGGCTTGTCGGCCGGAGGCTCCACGGGCGGGTCGGATGTGGTGGCGGCCATGGTCCACAAGTACCGCGACGTGTCGCTCGGCCACATCATCCTCTTCTGCGACCTGGCCATCATCACGTCGTCATATGTCGTGTTGCGCGACTGGGAGAAGGTGCTCTACGGCTATGTGCTGCTGTTCATCATCTCCTTCTGCGTCGACCACGTTGTCAACTCGTTGCGCCGCAGTGTGCAGTTCTTCATCATCTCCGACAAGTACCAGGAGATCGGCGAGGCCATCAACAAGATAGCCGACCGCGGGTGCTCCACGCTCAACGGCAACGGCTTCTACACGAAGAAGGGCATCAAGGTTATCTTCTGCATTGCCAAGAAGAGTGAGTCGAGTTTCATCTTCGACCTCATCGATGAGATTGATCCCAACGCCTTTGTGGCACAGTCGGCCGTGATCGGTGTTTATGGACAAGGCTTCGACCGCGTGAAGGTTCGCAAGAAAATCAACCTTCAGGAGATCAGGGAGCGGATAAGTGAGTAGAGGGCGCGTGTGGCGAGAGCCCCGCGACAAAGAGTGATGCTCGCGACGTCGCGAGCGTCACAATACAAAAGGCAGACGGCGCCCGGTGGCCATGTGGTCACCGGGCGCCGTCTGCTTTTTGTCAAGGGTCAGGGCTTGCTTATCGCTTGAGGTATTTGCGGCCCTGTGTGACATAGATGCCATGGGCCATGGCAGTGAGGTTGACGGGCTGTCCGGCCAGCGTGTAGTGGCGTGAGGAGCGCTTGCGCTTGGTGATGGTCTTGATGGCTGTCGGCGTGTTGGCCTGCTGTATCTCAGCCTGTGTCAGTGCGATGTCGTAGAGACGGAAGTTGTCGATGGTGCCCACCACGTCACCGTTGTCGGTGTTGTTGTCCCACCACTGTGTGCGGCCGATGTAGTTGCGCGTGTCTTGCGCCTGTGACACCAGTTGCCAGGGCTCGTAGGTCACATTGTTGCCCTCGGCCACCTTCTCGCCGTCAGCGTAGATGGCGAGACGATGGTCCGCGGCGTTGAATGTCACGGCCAGGTGCACCGTCTTTCCGAGCGGCATCACCTTTGCCGATTCCACCATGAGCGTCTGTCCGCCCCCCATCTTGCTGCCGGCCGAGTAGTTGCCGGCAGCCGTCAGGCGCAGGAAGACACTGTTGCCCGATCCCGATCCGAAGTCGTAGAAGCGTGGCAGCTTCTCGCGCCCGTTGAGTTTGACGTCGAGCATGAACGTGTAGGAGCGCAGCGCGCCCACGAGCCCCGCTGGAGCCACGCCGTAGCCATTGGCGGCAAAGGCCACCGGCTTGTTGGCCGTCAGGTCGAGGGTGCCATTGACCTTGGCCGAGCCCTTCACGGCCAGCTTGCGGCCATGTCCGCTGTGGTCGGCTACAGTGTTGTCGGCAGTGAGGTCAGCCTCGTCGAAGGTGTAGCTGACCAGCAGGTTCTTCTCCACGTTGCGAGGCATCACCACGGTCTGCCAGCGCACGGTGTCAGCGCCCACCGTGGCGGTGAGCGTCACAGGCGTCTCCTCGCTGGGCAGGCAGACGATGCCGTTGTTGGCGATGACGGCCGTGTTGCTGCTGCTCCAGGTCACGGGCAAGCCTTGCACGGTCTGCGGCAACACCAGGTCGGTGCGCACCGTGTCAGGCACGCTGATGAGCGATGCGATGAACTGGGTGCGCAGCGCTCCCACCTCGTCCTGGTTGAGCGCGCGGCCCCACAGTTGCGTACCCGTTGAGAGCGCACCGGCCTTGACATTGCTGAGCGTCAGGCCCTTGGCGGGGATGCAGAGCTCCAGCAGTTCGTTGCGGTAGAGACGCAGTTCGCTGCCGTCATAGGTCACGGTGATGAGTGCGTCGGTGATGGTGGTGAGGTGTGTGTCACCCGAGGTGCCCGTGGAGTAGAGAGCCCAGTTGTCAGAGGTGTTGAAGAGGTTGCAGCTCGTCTTGGTCGTCTGCTCCCCGTTGGCCTTCATGTTGACGAAGAGTTGGTTGGAAGCCGAGAGGCCCACCGTCAGGTTGTCGCTGCCGAAGATCCATGTGGTGTCTGCGGCCTCACGGCTTGCCTCCTGATGAAGTTGGGCCGCCACGGAGAACGCCGTGTTGCCGGCAGCCTGCTTCATCTGCTGGTCAGCCAGGTTCACCGGCTGCTCGGGCAGATCGTAGTCGCAGACGATGCTGGTGGGGTACCCCTTGGGATAATTCTTGTTGACCATCCAGTAATAGTAGTCGCCGTTCATCCAGGTCAAGCGCAGCTTGCTGTTCTTCGATCCCGGCAGCATGAAGGGGCGCATGTTGTTCTTCGCCGAGTTGCGAGTGACTTGCTCCGTTGAGGCTATGGTGCCATCGTCGGCGATGGTGTACTTCCATATCTCATAGATGCCATCCTTGTCATACGCCCCGTTGGTGGTGGGAATGGAGAGATAGAGCAGATGTGTGTCATCGGGGTCGATGGCCATGCCGCCGCTGTAGCAGCGCTCCGTCCGGTTCCAGTTCTGGTGGAAGGCGTGTCCGCCATACTGCAGCCACGTGTCGCTCCATGCCTTGCCCGTCCAGCGGCCGTAGTGGTAGACGTGCGTGGTCTTGGCGTTGTCGATGTGCACCAGGGCGATGACGGGTCGCTCCTCCTTGTCGAGGGCTATCTGCCACACCCAGTTGCGCACGTTGTCGCTGTGGTCTACCACCGTATAGGGATACTGTGAGAGGTAGCTGCTGGTCTTGTTCACGTTGAACGGGCCGTCGGCCACCGTCTTGAGCTTGTTGCCCTTGATGTCTCGGAGGATGGGTCCCTTGCCCTTGTTGATGTCGATGACGTTGAAGTACAGCCAGTTGGGCATCTCGTTGTCCGGATGCCCGGTGGTGTAAGCCAAGTAGATCTTGTCCTTGCCATTGCTCTGGTACTTGGCGTAGGGCCTTGCTCCCGTCGACTGCACGATCTGCTTCGGTCCGAAGTCCACGGTCACGTCATCATTGGCGTCGGGCATGGTGATGCGCGCCATCGTCGGGTGCCAGTTGATGCCGCGCCAGCAGAGGTAGATGTGCGAGGGATCGTCGCTGAGGATGAATGGCGAAGGATAAGTGGTGTTGTTCTTTGTGCTGATGAACTTCTCCTCGCCCAGCTCCGAGATGTCGCCCGGCTTGACCGACACGCGGTACCATATCTTCGGTTCGTCGGTGTGTCGTGTGTAGAAGATCATGACCCGCTCGTCGGGCAGCACGATGAAGGTGGGGTTGTTGTGGTCGTCGGGCTGGAAAGCCGATCGCACCAGCACCTCCGTTCGACGGTTGTGTACGAAGTCCATCTGTGTGGCCTTGACGTTGCCGTGCACGTCGATGTAGCCCAGATAGGACGCGTTGATCGATCCGCTGGCGTTCTCATAATGTAGCGCGCGCGGGTCGGCAAACCAGCACCAGGCACCCTCCTGGGTGACGGTGTGTGAAGCCAGCATGCTGACGAAGGCCATCAGCGTCATGGCGATGGAAAGGAAAAGTCTTTTCATTTGGTAACGGTGTATGATTGGTTATTGTTTTTCAGATGACGGTAGAGCATGCAGAAGGCCGGCACGAGGAACACGTCGGCCGCCAGCCACGCCACGGGGTCTCCCAGGCATACGCCCGTGAAGGCCAGCGCCGGCACGAGCCAGAGGCTGACGCCGCAGCGAGCGAGCATCTCCATGACGCCCGAGAGCATCGACAGGTTGCTGTATCCCAGTCCCTGTATGCTGTATCGCAGGATGGTGAGCAGTCCCAGTGCCGGGTAGAAGTAGTTGGCCACGCGCATGAACTGCGCCGCGTTGACGATGACCGCCTGCTCCGAGGAGTCGACGAAGAGAGCCATCATGTCATCGGCGAAGGGGTAGATGAGGAGGAACGTGATGACGAAGTAGACCAGCATGATGCGCACCGCATCGGCCACGCCGCGTCGGACGCGCCCGATCTCGTGCGCCCCGATGTTCTGTCCGCAGTAGGTGGCCATGGCCACCCCGATGTTCTCGAAGACACACGTGAAGAGATACTTGATGCGCATGGCCGCCGTGAACGACGCCACATAGACGGTTCCGAGGGCGTTGTTGGCGCTCTGGAGCATGATGATGCCGATGCCTGTGATGGAGAACTGCAGGCCCATGGGCACGCCGTTGTTGAGCAGGATGGAGATGCGCTTGTTGTCGTAGGCCCGCTCGTCGCCCTTCGGGATGAGGATGGTCATCTTGCGGCGGATGAAGCCATAGCACAGTGCCGACGAGAACGCCTGTGCCAGCAGTGTGGCCAGGCCGGCACCTGTGACCCCCATGTCCAGCACGAGGATGAGCAGCACATCGAGCGCAATGTTGAACAACGACGAGAAGATGAGGAAATAAAACGGGTGCTTGCTGTCGCCCAGGGCGCGGATGAGGCCCGCCTGCAGGTTGTAGGCGATGGTGAAGGGAATGGCCAAAAACTGCAGGAAAAGAAACATCCACGCGTCATCGAAGATGTCGGACGGCGTGTTGACGATGTGCAGGATGCGCGAGCAACAGGCGCAGCTGAGCAACGTGATGACCACGGCGAAGACCACGCCGATGCGTACGGCGTTGGCCACATAGCAGCGCATCTTGCGGTAGTCCTTGGCGCCGAAGGCTTGTGCCACGGGTATGGCGCAGCCCGCACAGGAACCATTGCAGAACCCCATGATGAGAAACATGACGCTGGCCGAGGCGCCCACGGCCGCCAGGGCGTCCACGCCGATCCAGCGCCCCACGATGGCGGCGTCGATCACCTGGTACATCTGTTGCAGGATGTAGCCCAGCACCAGGGGGATGGCAAAGCGCAGGATGCCGCGGGCCGGCGATCCCACGGTCATGTCGGTCATGCCCCCTTGCGATTGGCGCGTGTTGTTGTGTTGGTCCATGTCGGTCATATCAGGATGTCGTCAAGATTGATGTCGGAGCCCAGCAGCCCCTTGATGGCGCTGAGCTTGGCGCGCCGCGTGAGCGAGAAGTCGGAGCTGTGTCGGTCGACATAGGTGAAGAGCGCAAACGACTTCTCGAGCAGCATGTCGCGCAGGGGCTTCTGCTTGTAGCTGCCCTCCACATAGAGCAGTTCAGCCAGCATCTCCAGCTGTTGCATGCGTCGGTCGTCCTTCCATTGCTCCCGTGCGTAGCCCACGGTCTCCGCCGCCGAGAGGTTGCGCAGGGTGTCGTAGTCGCCCACATACTGTCGGTAGAGGTCGCGCAGGTCGTCATCGGTTCGCCGGTCGATGTCCTTCTCCAGGAAGCGGCTGACGGCGGCCATGAACTCCTCAATGATTCGGATGAAATAGTCTCGTTGTAACATGCTTTTCCTATGCTGTCGGGCCTGTCGCTTCTGCCGGTCGCGTCTCGTCGGTCGCCGTTGCCGTCGTGCCGGCCGTTTCCGCGTTGTCGTGGCGCAGGCTTTGGATGTAATCGTAGAGTTTCTTGTAGAACGGGTGGCGCGTCATCGTGTCGGCGTCGCCGAGGATGATGAGCTTCATGCGGGCACGTGTGATGGCCACGTTCATGCGGCGCAGGTCGCGCAGGAACCCGATCTGCCCGTCATCGTTGGCACGCACGAGCGAGATGAGGATCACGTCGCGCTCCTGTCCCTGGAAGCCGTCGACCGTGTTGACGGAGATAAGCTGCCGGTAGGGCTTGAAGAACTCGCGCCGCTTGATGAGGTGGCGCAGGTACTGCACCTGTGCGCGGTAGGGCGAGATGACCCCCACGTCGATGCGCTCGTCGAGGATGCGCTGCTTGCCGATCTTGGTGAAGTATTGTTGCAGGGTGAGGAGCGTGAGGGCCGCCTCGCCCTTGTTGACCCGTCCGAAACTCTCGCCCACAAACTGCTCGCGAAACGGCGGTTCGTCGGGTCCCACCTCCATCTGCGAGGTGTCTATCCATGAGAAGGGGTAGTCGAGGTCGAGTATGCCGCGGTGGCTCACCTGTGGTGCCGTCTGCACCTTGCCCCCGTAGAAATAGTCGGAGCTGAAGCGCATGATGTCATCGTTCATGCGATACTGCACCTGGAGGAGCGTCACGCACTCGGGTTTCTGCTCCACGATGCGCTCCATGAGCGTCTTGCCCAGTCCGGCCTTGAGTGCGGCTATGCTCTTCACCGTGGGCGGCAGCTGGCAGTGGTCGCCCGCCAGGATGACGCGCCCCGCGCGCCGGATGGCTATCCAGCAAGCGGCCTCCAGGGCCTGTGCGGCCTCGTCGATGAAGAGGGTGGAGAACTTCTGCCCTTCGAGCAGCCGGCCGGCGGTGCCCACGAGTGTGGAGGCGATGACGCGCGCCTGTCCGAACAGGTCGTTGCGTATGCGTATCTCGAGCTCCGTGGCACGTCCTTTCAGCCGTTCCATCTTCTGGTGGTAGCCCTCGTCGCGGCCCTTGCGCTTCTGCCGCAACTCGCGTATGGCCTTGCGTATGGCCCAGAGCTGGGGATAGTCGGGGTGCGCCTCAAACTGCCGTTCGTAGGTGAATCCCAGCATCTTGTCGTTGACCCGTGTGGGGTTGCCGATGCGCAGCACCGTGATGCCGCGGTCGACGAGCTTCTCCGATATCCAGTCGACGGCCATGTTGCTCTGTGCGCACACCAGCACCTGGCTCTCGCGCATCAGCGTCTCGTTGATGGCCTCGACGAGTGTGGTGGTCTTGCCGGTGCCGGGAGGGCCGTGCACCACCTCCACGTCCTTGGCGCGCAGCACCTCGTTGACGGCCCGTTCCTGGGTGGTGTTGAGCCACGGGAAGCGCAGGGGCTCGAAGGAGAAGGTCTGGGGCTTCATCTTCGTGTAGAAGAGGTCGCGCAGGTAGGCCAGCCGGCCGCCCTTGGCCTTGATCACCCGGTCGAGTGCGTCGAACATGCAGCGGTAGCTGGTCTCGTCGAAGAAGAGCTGCACGCCGATGGGCTGGTCGCAGCCCTGCAGGTCGAAGGCGTGGCCCTCGGGGATGGTGACCACCATGCGGTCGCCGTCGACAACCGACACGGTGCCCGTGAAGTTGAAGTACCGCAGGGCGCCCTTGGCGGCAGGTGCGGTGGGCGAGGGGATGTCGGCGCGCCAGAAGACGACGGGCTTGCCAAACTCGAAGTTGTGCTCGATGTCTTGGTCGGCGGTGCGTGTCACCTCGATGCAATACTGGTTGAGCGAGTTATAATAGGTGCGCCCGGTGGCAATGGGAAACCATGCGTCGCCGCGTTTCACCTTGCGCCCGACGCCCATGGTCTCGGTCTGCTTGCGAAACGCTTCCTTCTCGGTCTGATACTCCAACTGGAGCAAAAGCCGTTGTTGCTGCAATGCTTGAAGTGGCGATACTGCGTTCATAACTGCAAAGTTAGGAAAAAGTGGCCACATAGCGCGCTCCGGGAGGATTAAAAATGGTGTCGGGTGGCCTTATATTCCTGCTTTTTGTCGTATCTTTGTGGCATGAATGAGATGATCATCAAGGATTTGGCGGTGGGCTATCGTCACCGCCAGGTGGCCTCGGGGTTGTCGGCGCGGCTTGAGGGCGGTGTGCTGACGGCGCTCGTGGGGGCCAACGGCATGGGCAAGTCGACGCTGCTCCGCACGCTGGCGGGTGTGCAGCCGCCCTTGGCCGGCGAGGTGACACTGGTGGCTGACGGGACGGCGCGACGGCTGACGGGACTCACGAGCAGGCAGTTGTCGCGCTGGGTCGGTGTGGTGCTGACCGACCGTGTGGAGGTCGAGAACCTCACGGTGGAAGAGGTCGTGGGATTTGGGCGCATGCCTTACACGGGCTTCTTCGGCCACCTTGGCGATGAGGACCGTCGTGTCGTGGCCGAGGCGCTGCGCATGACGCGACTGACGCCACTGGCCCGGCGCCGGGTGGACACGCTGAGCGATGGTGAGCGGCAAAAGATGATGATAGCCAAGGCGCTGGCCCAGCAGACACCCGTGGTGCTGCTCGACGAGCCGACAGCCTTTCTCGACTATCCCAGCAAGGTGGAGACGATGAGGTTGCTGCGCTCATTGGCGCACGACATGGGCAAGATCGTGGTGCTCTCCACCCACGACCTCAACCTCGCCGTGCGGCTGGCCGACCGGCTGCTCACCTTCGGCAAGGGCCTGGAGGAGGTCAGCCGGGACCGCCTGGCGCAATACCTGGAGTCGCTGCTCGGCGGCGAGGTGGCAGGCTGATTGCCTGTCCGTCACTTCATGATGCGCTCGATGTCGCCGATGGTGCCGTCGAAGGGTCCGTTGTGCTCCAGTTTCAGGGTGCACATGGCGGCGGCAAAGCGCCCGGCCTCGGCGTAGCCCATGCCCTGGAGGCGGCAGTAGAGATAGCCCGTGGAGTAGGTGTCGCCACAGCCCGTGGCGTCCACCACCTGTCGCGGCTTGTAGGCCGGGATCTCATGGAAATGGCCATCGGCATAGATGAGCGAGCCGTAGCTGCCCAGTGTGATGACCACCTCCTTCACGCCCTGGGCGGCCAGCTGCCGGGCCACGGTGCGGGGGTCGGTGGAGTTGGTGATGACCTCCATCTCGTGCTCGTTGAGCTTCAGGATGCTCGTGGCTGCCAGGATCTCCTTCTGGTTCTGCCATGCTATGGCGCGCACGTCTTCGTCTACCACCTCACGCAGGTAGCCCTGCACGTCGATGGACACCAGTCCCTTGGTAGCCAGATACTTCACCACCTCGGCCGAGAAGTCGTCGGCCAGCAGGCTGCCCAGGTGAAACACGCGGGCTTCCAGCGGGCGCATCTCCTCGATGGTGAACGGGTCGGCCTTGGCCAGTACCCGCTGCGTGCGGTTGTTGGAGTCTTCGCCATACTTGTTCTCGAAGTAGACGGTGTGGCGACTACGATAGCAGATGGTGTCCACGCCGGCTTGGCGCAGCTTCTCCACTTCGCCCATCTGCCCTTGGCCCACCTTGGTCACCAGTTGGTAGCTCACCTTTTGAGGCAGGTGGCTGATGCCGTGTGACATATAATAAGAGGTGCCACCGGCCATGCAGACGGTGTTTTGCGGGGTGATGATTTTATCGCGCGTGATGTGCCCGATGCTACATATATCCTTCATGTCAAAAAGTTGTTAAGCGCAAAGTTAGCAAATAATCTTGAACAAAAGTGCCTTCGGTGGCGGAAAAATCGGTTTCGGATGCATTTATGGAGTGGAATGGGCCCATACGATGTTTGGAGTGAATGTTCTCTTTGTCATGATTTTTGGTCGAAAAGTTTGTCACGGAGAGCGGATGAAATAGAGCGTGAAAAACACGTTTTTTGTCGGTCACGCCACGATTTGCATGGGGTAATTTTGCGATAAAGGGT
>DJOV01000021.1 GCA_002437285.1 Prevotella sp. UBA6429
TATACATTGTCCGCTTTATTCAGAGGCGGGTGTCGTCTTGGCATTTTTGTACGGCAATCGTGGTTTTTCTAACGACAATGACTTTCTAAGGCTCATCAGGAATTTGGAGTGACGGGTCCCTTACGTTGGGTTTACATTCCACTCCAACACAAAGGTCCCATCACGCCAAAGTCAGGAAGAGCTATAATTTTAAGACAACCGATACAACTTTTACAACCTATTACAACTCTTTTTACGCAATGGGCATATAACGGAGACAACTTTTTGTTGTGCCCTTGGCACAATGACCAAACTACAGACAAGCGGTTTCATCAGTTTACACTCCTACCGCGTAAGCGGTTTAACCAGTTTACACTTCTACCGTATGCGAGGTTTCATCAGTTTGCACTCCTGCTGCGTGAGCGGTTTAATCCGGTTTATGGCCAGGGGTGCGGGAAGGCGGCGATAGCCGCCATGCGGACGTTTGCGGCATGGGCCGTGAGCCCCGCTCACAAGGCCAAGGACGCAAACGTCCGCATGAGCCCGTCAGGGCTTCCCGCTCCCCTGGGGTTTATATCGGTTTACATTCCACTCCAACACAAAGGTCCCATCACGCCAAAGTCAGGAAGAGACAAAAAAAACTCGGTCCTAACTGTTTGCCGTTTCGACAATATCCTATATCTTTGCCCCATCATCTAACCGCACAGACAAAAAAACTTACTGACATGGCAGAATTGGAAGTGAAAAGGCTTGAGGACGTCGTGGTGCGTTTCTCGGGCGACTCGGGCGACGGCATGCAGCTCGCCGGCAACATCTTCTCCACGGTGTCGGCCACCGTGGGCAACGACATATCGACCTTTCCCGACTACCCGGCAGACATACGCGCGCCGCAAGGGTCGCTCACCGGCGTGTCGGGCTATCAGGTGCACGTGGGCGAGGGCCGTGTCTACACACCGGGCGACCAGTGTGACGTGCTGGTGGCCATGAACGCCGCCGCGCTCAAGACGCAGTACCGGCACGCCAAGCCGCAGGCCACCATCATCATCGACACCGATGCCTTCGGGCCGGGCGACCTGCGCAAGGCGCAGTTTGAGACCGACGACTACCTCATGGAGATGGGCATCGACCCGGACCGCGTGGTGGCCTGCCCGCTCACCACCATGGTCAAGGAGTGTCTCCAGGGACGGGGCATGGACAACAAGGCGGTGCTCAAGTGCCGCAACATGTTTGCCCTCGGACTGGTGTGCTGGCTCTTCGACCGCGACCTGTCACTGGTCGAGCAGTTCCTGCACGAAAAGTTTGCCAAGAAGCCGGCTGTGGCCGAGGCCAACATCCTCGTGGTCAGGGCGGGCTACGACTATGGCGCCAACACGCACGCCTCGGTGCCCGCCACCTACCGCATCGAGACTCGCCACAAGGTGCCGGGACGCTACATGGACATCACGGGCAACAAGGCCACGGCCTATGGCCTCATGGCGGCGGCCGAGCGCGCGGGCCTGAGGCTCTACCTCGGCTCCTACCCCATCACGCCGGCCACCGACATCCTCCACGAACTGGCCAAGCACAAGTCGATGGGTGTCATCACCGTGCAGGCCGAGGATGAGCTGGCGGCGTGCGCCTCGGCCATCGGTGCCTCGTTTGCGGGGGCGCTGGCGGCCACCAGCACGTCGGGGCCGGGCATCTGCCTGAAGAGCGAGGCCATGAACCTCGCCGTCATCGACGAGCTGCCGCTGGTCATCGTCGATGTGCAGCGCGGCGGACCCTCCACGGGGCTGCCCACCAAGAGCGAGCAGACCGACCTGCTGCAGGTGCTCTACGGGCGCAACGGCGAGAGCCCCATGCCGGTCATCGCCGCCACCAGTCCCACCGACTGCTTCGACGCGGCCTACATGGCTTGCAAGATTGCGCTGGAGCACCTCACACCGGTGGTGCTGCTCACCGACGCGTTCATCGCCAACGGCTCGGCGGCATGGCGCCTGCCTGACATCGAGGCGCTGCCGGAGATCAGGCCGCACCGCGTGACGCCCGACCAGCAGTTCAAGTACTCGCCCTACCGGCGCGACCCGGAGACGCTCGTGCGCTACTGGGCGGTGCCGGGACAGGAGGGCTACACCCACATCCTCGGCGGACTGGAGAAGGACGGCGAGACGGGGGCCATCTCCACCGATCCCGACAACCACCACCACATGGACACCCTCCGGGCGGAGAAGGTGGCGCGCATCCCAGTGCCCGACCTCCAGGTGGAGGGCGACGCCGACGACGCCGACCTGCTCATCGTGGGCTTCGGATCGACCTACGGACACCTGCACGCGGCCATGACGGCGTTGCGCCGACAGGGCCACAAGGTGGCGCTGGCGCAGATGAAATACATCAACCCGCTGCCGGCCAACACGGCGGAGGTACTGCTGCGCTACAAGAAGGTGGTGGTGGCCGAGCAGAACCTCGGACAGCTGGCGGCCTTGCTGCGCATCCGCATCAACGGCTTCGCGCCTTACCAGCTCAACCGTGTCTACGGACAGCCTTTCCGCGTGGACAAGCTCGTCGCCATCTTCGCCGACATCATCAGCGGAAAGACAAAGGCTGACGGTGCGACCTTCGCCTCGTGGATGATCTGATCATCTCATTCTTATCACAATGGTGCTCATCTTAATCTTCACATCATGACTTACACAGCTAACGACTATAAGAAGGGCCAGCCCCGTTGGTGCCCGGGGTGTGGCGACCACAGTTTCCTGGCATCTCTGCAGAAGGCCATGGCCGAACTGGGCGTGCCGCCCTACGAGACGGCGGTCATCAGTGGCATCGGCTGCTCGAGCCGACTGCCTTACTATGTCAACGCCTACGCCATGCAGACCATACACGGACGGGCGGCGGCCATCGCCACGGGCGTGAAGGTGGCCAACCCGCGGCTCACCGTCTGGCAGGTGTCGGGCGACGGCGACGGACTGGCCATCGGCGGCAACCACTTCATACACGCCATGCGCCGTAACATCGACATCAACATCATCTTGCTCAACAACCGCATCTACGGCCTCACCAAGGGACAGTACTCGCCCACCAGCCCGCGCGGCTTCGTCTCGAAGTCGAGCCCCTATGGCACGGTGGAGGACCCGTTCCGGCCGGCGGAACTGTGCTTCGGCGCGCGCGGCCACTTCTTCGCACGCGCCGTGGCGAGCGACGCCGCGGGCACCGTCGGCATCCTCAAGGCGGCGGCCACTCACCGCGGGGCGGCGGTGTGCGAGATCCTGCAAAACTGCATGATCTTCAACAATGGGGCCTACGAGCCTGTCTATACCCGCGAGGGGCGCAAGCGCAACGCCATCTACGTGGAGCACGGACAACCGCTGGTCTTCGGCGAGCACCACGAGTATGGACTGGTGCAGGAGGGCTTCGGACTGAAGGTGGTGGAGATCGGCAAGGATGGCTACACGCTCGGCGACATCCTCGTGCACGATGCCCACTGCCCCGACAACACGCTCCAGCTCAAGCTCGCCATGATGGACAATGAGCATGGATTCCCCGTGGCGCTCGGCGTCATACGCGATGTCGACGCACCCACCTACGACGAGGCTGTCCACGCTCAGCTCCAGGAGGTCAGCGACGCCAAGCCCTACCACTCCTTCCGGGAACTCCTCGAGACCAACGACATCTGGGAGGTGAAGTGAGGCAGGCGGGGTAAGAACGGGCACGGTAGTCCGGGAACGGGCTGAAAACAGCTCGCTGAGAGCGCACGACAGACCGAAAACGGGCTGAAAACAGCACGCTGAGAGTGCACGGCAGACCGAGAACGGGCTGAAAACAGCACGCTGAGAGCGCACGGCAGACCGAGAACGGGCTGAAAGCCCAACAATTCCATAGCCCAGGGCAAGCGAAGCGGCGCCCTGGGTAACAACGGCAACGCAACCACGCCCTGAAAGGGCAAAAGTATAAATCATATGCCACAATCACTAAGCAAAATCTACTTGCATCTGATCTTCCACGTCAAAACCGCAAGTCCGCGCATAAGGCGTGAGGATGACATCCCTATTCATTCCTACATAGGCCAGTTGGTAAACACCACAGGATGCACCAACATTTGGGTGGGAGGTGCTGACGATCACGTGCACATCTTGTTACTTTTGTCAAAAGATGTCATGGTATCCCACGTTGTGGAAGAAATCAAGCGCAACAGTAGCCGATGGATAAAAACAATGAATGCCCATTACCGTGGTTTTGCATGGCAAGGCGGTTATGGCGTGTTTTCCGTTAGCCAATCGGTTGTGGACAAGACATTATCCTATATCAAGCGGCAACGTGAACATCACCAAAAGTGCTCGTTTGCGGAAGAATACCGCAAGTTTTTGGAGTCGTATGGCGTGTCCTACAATGAGGAGTTCGTGTTTAAAGATTGATGATTTTTTAGACTTTTGCCCTTACAGGGCGTGAGCTCACGCCAACAACAATACCCAGGGTGCCGCTTCGCTTGCCCTGGGCTATGGAATTGTTGGCCTTTCAGGCCACGCAAGCGAGCAGCTTTCAGCCCGTCCGCTGAGAACGCACGGCAGACCGAAAACGGGCTGAAAACAGCTCGCTGAGAGCGCACGACAGACCGAAAACGGGCTGAAAACAGCTCGCTGAGAGCGCACGGCAGACCGAGAACGGGCTGAAAACAGC
>DJOV01000028.1 GCA_002437285.1 Prevotella sp. UBA6429
ACCCTTTATCGCAAAATTACCCCACGCAAATCGCGGCACGACCGGCAAAAAACGCCATTTTCGCGTTCTATTTCATCCGCTCTCCGTGACAAACTTTTGCACCAAAAATCATGACATCAAGATATCGCACACCAAGTGGCGCTTATCGCGAGAAGCGAAAAACGTTCCGGAAACGAAGGCATCAGAACTCCACATAGTGGCTGAGACGCTCCATGTCGTCGGCCGAGAAATCCTTGAGCAGCCGCAGGTCGGCCAGGCTCTTCAGCGGTCCGCGCAGACGGCGGTGGTCAATGATGGCCTTAGCTTGGTAGTAATTGATGTAAGGATGACGCTTGAGCTGATTGAGCGTGAGACGGTTGACGGCCAACTTGGTGGTAGCACCTTCGACCACAAAATAAGAGAGGGCCTTCTCGGGGAAATCATCTATCTCAAGCAACTGGTCGGCACTATAGAAACCACCAAGCCGCTGGCGGTAGCTGGCAATCTCACGAGCAAAATAGGAACCCACACCCGGCACGCGCTTCAGCAGTGCGGTGTCAGCAGCGTTGAGATCGATGGTCTCAGAGAGTTGCAGTTTGGCGGGATAATGGGGACGAATGCTGTCATGGTGTGAGGGCTGGCGGGTGCCATAGCGATCGGCGGCTGGCTGATAGTCGGCGGCGATGCGGATATAAGGTTCCAGTTCGCGGTACTCCTTTTGGGTAAGTCCATAGAGCCTGGCGAAATCGGAGGGTTGGCGATAGACACCGCCCGCCGCCCGGTAACGATAGACGCTGCGCACCTGCCAAGGGCGGAGGCCCAACCGGAGCAATTGGGAGCTGTCGGCTGTGTTGGGGTCAAAGGGGAAACGCTCGACACGCCGGACCGCATCTTGACGATAATATCCGTCATGTGCGTAACCGTGGCGCGGAAGCGACCGGCGATGCGAGAAATCATCCCGCAAACTGTCGGTCGGCGATGACTCGACGGACACCTCACTGCGCCCAAGATAAAGCACGACGCCACTGGCAACGACAAGCAACAATGAGAAAAAGGCGACCAGCATGCGGTCGGAATAGTTGAAGTAGAAGAGGTTTTTGAGTTTCACGGAGACTGGCGATTGGGTTAGGCTGGCGTACAGCGCTCATTCAGATGACGCCCATCTGATGGAGGAAGACCAGCAGGATGCACGCAGGCGAGATGAAACGGATGACGAAATACCACACGCCGAGGAGAACGGAGCGGAGGGTTCCCCAGTTGCTCACCTCGTCGCGCACCACCTGCCGCGGCACCACCCACCCCACGAGGATGCAGGTGAAGAAGGAGCCAAGGGGCAGGAGTATGTTGGAAGTCAGGTAATCGCAACAGTCGAGGAAACTCTTGCCGAACAGGCTGATGTCGACAGCGCCGCACGACAGCGAGCACAGCACGCCGATGGCACAGCACACCAGGGTCTCGATGAGGGCGCCCTTCTTGCGCGAGATGTGGAGCTCCTCATAGAAGAGGGCGGTGCCTATCTCGTGCATGGAGATGGTGGAGGTGAGGGCGGCCAGCGACAACAGGGCATAGAACAGGATGCCGATGATGTAGCCCAAGGTGGGTGTGAAGGCCTGCTGGAACACATTGGGCAGTGTGATGAAGATGAGCGACGGACCACTGTCGGGCTTGATGCCCACGGAGAAGGCGGCTGGGAAAATCATGAGGCCGGCCAGAATGGCAATGGCCGTGTCGACACCGGCTATCTGTCCGGCGGTCTTCAGCAGGTTGGTCTGGCGGCCGAAATAGGAGGCGTAGGTGCAGAGACACGCCGTGCCCAGCGAGAGGGAGAAGAAAGCCTGGCCCAGGGAGTCGAGCAGCATGCTGCGTGTGACCTTGGAGAAGTCGGGCTTGAACAGGAACTCCACGCCCTTGCCCGCACCCGGAAGGGCACAGGAGGCCACGACAATGACGAGCAACAGGATGAAGAGGATGGGCATGAGTGTGTTGCTGAACTTCTCGATGCCCTTGCGCACGCCACGGATGACCACCAGGTGGGTGATGACGATGAACACAAGGGTCCACACAAGCGGTTCCAGCGGGTCGGAGGAAAACGACTTGAAGTACTCGGTCACATAAGTGGCGTCTCCACGGAGATGGCCCATGACCGAGGCCACAAGGTACTGCAGGCACCAGCCGGCGATCACCGCATAGAAGCCGAGGATGATCATGGCCGTGACGACGCCCATATATCCCACTGCCGCCCAGCGGCGACCGCCCATCTTGTGATAGGCCCGAACAGCATTGGAGGCTCCATGACGGCCCACGATAAACTCTGCCACCATGCCGGGGATGCCCAGCAGCAGGATGCAGACGGCATAGATGAGGATGAAGGCTGCACCACCATCCTGGCCGGTCATGTAGGGGAAACGCCATATGTTGCCCAGGCCAACAGCCGAACCGGCCGTGGCGAGCACGACGCCTATCTTGGTTCCGAAATTACCGCGTTCTGCCGTCATGTCATATCACATTGAACTGATGGAGGAAGATGCACAGGATGGCCAAAGGGCACACATAGCGCACAAGGAACAGGAATATGCCTAAGAAACGGCCGCTGGCGGTGCCCCAGTTGGTAAACTCATCGCGGACGACCTGGCGGGGCACAAACCAGCCCAGGAAGAGGCAGGTGAGAAAACCGCCTATGGGAAGGAAGATCTGTCCCGTGACGAAATCGAAGACGTCGAAGAGGTTCTTGCCGCCTATGGTCAGCCAGTCGAGCCGCCCCAGCGACAGGGAGCAGAACGCTCCGATGACGATCGTGGTGACGGTGACAATGCTGGCGCCCTTCTTGCGAGAGATGTGGAGTTCCTCGTAGAAAAAGGCAGTGCTCACCTCATGGAGAGACATGAGCGACGTGAGGGCGGCAAGCGACAGCAGGGCATAGAACAATAGCGAGATCACCCAACCCAGGACGGGCATGCCCGAGAAGGCCTGGTTGAACACATTGGGCAAGGTGATGAAGATGAGCGACGGGCCACTGTCGGGGTTGACGCCCACGGAGAAAGCCGCAGGGAAGATCATGAGGCCTGCGAGGATGGCCACAAGGGAATCGATGACGGAGATCTGGACGGCCGAACGCAAGAGATTGGTCTGCCGCGAATAGTAGGAGGCATAAGTGCAGATGCAACCCATGGCCAGGCTCAACGAATAGAACGACTGGCCGAGAGCTCCAAGAAACATGCCTTGGTTGACCTTGCTGAAGTCGGGCTTGAACAGGAAGGCGATGCCCTTCTCGGCTCCAGGAAGCATGCACGAGGCACCGACAATGATAAGCAACAGCACAAACAGGGTGGGCATGAGCATCTTAGACGCCTTCTCGATGCCACCCCGCACTCCATGGATGATGACAAGGTGGGTGATGCCCAGGATGACCACAAGCCAGACTATGGGACGCACGGGATCGGAAGAGAAGGCCTGGAAGTAGGTCTTCACAAACTCGGGGTCGCCATGCAGGTGCCCGGCGACCGATGCGTATATGTACTGCAGGCACCAACCGGACACCACGGCATAGTAGCCGGTAATAAGATAACCGGTCAGCACGCCCAACAGACCGACATATTTCCAGGCGCGGCCATGGGCCATCTTCGAATAGGCGCGGAAGGTGTTGGAGGCTCCATGACGACCTATGATAAACTCGGAGACCATGCACGGGATGCCCAACAACAGCACACACCCTATATAAATAAGGATAAAGACGGCGCCTCCGTTCTGTCCGGTCATGTAGGGGAAACGCCACACATTGCCCAGTCCCACTGCACCACCGGCAGTGGCCAATATCATTCCTATCTTACTCCCAAAATTAGCTCTTTCTTCAGACATACTAAGCTTTTCATTTCTTAACGCTTGCAAAATTATAAAATATTATCTACTTTTGCATTAAAATGAAAGTAAAAATGAACAAACCGTATGACTTTTTAAAGGAATATCCTTTAAGTTGGATATGCACAGCCATCATTTGGGTACTGTGCCTCATCCCCATCCCCGAGACGCCGCTTAGCGACATCAGCATGATTGACAAGTGGACACACTTCGTGATGTATGGGGGATTGTGCCTCATCGTGTGGGGCGAGCATGCCTACAGGAACGCCACACTCAGCAAGCGGTTTCTCTGGACGTGGGCTTTTGCCGCGCCCCTGGTGATGGGCGGACTGGTGGAGGTGGTGCAAGCCACTTGCACGGGAGGCCGGCGGAGCGGCGATGTCGTCGACTGGTTGGCCGACGGCATCGGCGTTCTCATCGGACAGGTGCTTGGTATGCTTCTGGCACGAGTTGCCGCCAGTTGCAGAAAGGGTCGGAAAGCAGATGGGAGTTGCGGTAATGCACATCGCCCGTGACTTCCGGCCCGATGAAATCGGGCTTTTCGTAGCTTTCGTTCTCGTCGCCCAGTTCCACCTCGGCCACCACAAGCCCGGCATTGGCTCCATGAAACTCGTCGACCTCAAAGGTGTGTGAACCACTCTTCACCAACCAGCGATGCTTGTCAACCACACCGCCTTGGCACAGGGCCATCAGGTGGGTGGCCTCGTCGAGGCTGATCTCTTTCTCAAATTCGTAACGGGTCAGGCCCCCGTTGGTACTGTGACTCTTGATGGTCAGGTACCCCTTCTCGTCGCGCACACGGATGCGAACCGTGGCCCCCTGCGCGGGGATGTAGCCCTGCTGGATGTGGCTACAAGAAAAGGCGGCGCGTTTGTACGCGTCGCCTTTCTTGACGAGAAACTTGCGCTCTATCTCAAGTCCACTCATTATCTCACTACATACATTGACCATATGACATAGAGGACGGCAAGTGCAATCAGCACACCAAAGATCCACTTGACGACCTTGTCGCCCTGGTTCTTCTGCTTGTCCTCATGATTCTCTCGCTTGCGAGGCTGAACCGCCGGGTTCACCTCGTGCACCACTGGGTGCTTCTCAACTTTCTTCTTACTCATGATTTCAATATTTTAAGGTTGATAAGATGCTTTTCTTCCGGGAGGCACAGCGCTCGCCACGCCCTTCATCGGCACACGCCACGACGCTTACTGCTCCTCGCCCTCAGTAGGGAACTCCATGAGGTAGGCCTTGATGAAGCCGTCTATCTTGCCGTCCATCACGCCATCGACATCCGAGGTCTGGTAGCCTGTGCGGTGGTCCTTCACGCGACGGTCATCAAAGACATAACTGCGTATCTGGCTGCCCCACTCGATCTTCTTCTTGCCGGCCTCTATCTTGGCTTGCGCCTCCTGCTTCTTCTTCAGCGCGCGGTCATAGAGCTGGCTCTTCAGAAGCTGCATGGCCTTGGCCCTGTTCTTCGGCTGGTCACGAGTCTCGGTGTTCTCAATGAGGATTTCCTCCTTCTCTCCCGTGTCGGGATCCTCGTATTGGTAACGAAGACGGACGCCCGACTCCACCTTGTTCACGTTCTGTCCTCCTGCGCCCGAACTGCGGAAGGTGTCCCAACTGACTTTGGCGGGATCAACATAGACCTCTATGGTGTCGTCGACAAGTGGTGTCACGAAGACGCTGGCAAAGCTGGTCATGCGCTTGCCCTGTGCGTTGTAGGGCGACACGCGCACCAGGCGATGCACGCCGTTCTCACTCTTCAAGAAGCCATAGGCATACTCGCCGCCCTCGATGGTCATGGTCATGCTCTTGACGCCAACCTCTTCACCGGGCTGCAGGTCGGTGATGGTCACCTTGTAACCGTTGGCTTCGCACCAGCGCATGTACATGCGCATGAGCATCTGAGCCCAGTCCTGCGCCTCGGTGCCGCCGGCACCCGAGTTGATCTTCATCACCGCGTCCATGGAGTCTTCCTCCTGACGGAGCATGTTCTTCAGCTCAAGCTCCTCTATGGCGTGGATGGCCTTGGCATAGTCGCTGTCGACCTCCTCCTCGGTCACCATGTCTTCCTTGTAGAAGTCGAAAGCCAACTGGAGTTCATCGGCAAACTGGCGAACCTCCTGATAGCCCTTCAGCCACTTCTCGATGCCCTTCACCTTCTTCATCTGGGCTTGGGCACGCTTGGGATCCTCCCAGAAATCGGGAGCCTGAGTGCGAAGCTGTTCCTCTTCGAACTCCACTTTCTTTTGGTCGATATTAAGATAATGATGGAGCTTGTCGGCTCGATCCATCACATCTTTCAATTGATCTGCTGTTATCATCTGTCGTTACTCTTTCTTTTTTGGGTGAAAACTTGGGAACACATGGTCTACCGCCACTCTCAGTCTTCGTACATCTTGTCGATGACGTCCTTGTAGTTCTTGTTGATGACAGGACGGCGCATCTTCAACGTATTGGTCAATTCGCCCGATTCCATCGAGAAGTGATGGGGCAACAAGGTGAAGCGCTTGATCTGCTCATAGCTGGCCAGTGACTGCTGGAGGGTGACGATGCGCTCCATCATCATCTCGTGGACTTGCGGGTTGACGCATAGGTCTTCGCGGTTTTCAAACGGGATGTTGTGGTCGCGTGCCCACTCTTCCACCAGGCGAAACTCGGGCACGATGAGCGCAGAGACAAACTTGCGCTGGTCAGCGATGACCGCCACCTGGTCGACATACTTATCGACAAGCAGCAACGACTCCACCATCTGGGGAGCCACATACTTGCCATTGCTGGTCTTGAAGAGGTCCTTGATGCGCTCACGGAGGAAGAGCTCGCCGTCCTTCATGTAACCGGCATCGCCCGTATGGAAGAAGCCGTCCTTGTCGAAAGCTTGCGCATTGGCATCGTCACGGTGGTAATAGCCTTTCGTGATGGTGGGGCCTTTCAAGAGTATCTCGTCATTGTCGCCAATCTTAATCTGCAGCCCGCTGACAGGACGCCCCACCGATCCGATGGTGTATTTCTTGCCCTTGTGGTCGCATGAGACCGTGGCAAGGCTCTCAGTGAGGCCATACCCCACTATCATCGAAATGCCGATGGAATGGACGAATTGCTCCACTTCGGGCGAGACATACGCTCCCGCTGTCGGGAATATATTGGGATGTTCCAAGCCAAGCTGCTTGCGCACCAAGCTCAAGATCGTCCGGTTCACCATCTGATACTCCAAGGCGAGGGCCAAGGGAGGACGCTTGCCATTGGCCAGGTACTCAATGTTGTACTTCCGCCCAATGCTCAAGGCGTGATTGAAAAGCTTGCGCTGCACACTGCTGGCGTTGTCCATCTTCGCCTTGACGGCCTGATAGACCTTCTCCCAGAAACGTGGCACACTCGACATGCTCGTCGGATGCGTTTCGCGCATGGACTCTTGTATCTCCTTAGGATAGGTATTGATGATGAGTTGTGCTCCTTCAGAAAGTGCGAGGTAAGCCCAGCCGCGCTCAAAGATGTGGGTGAAAGGCAAGAAGTCGATGACACGGTCTTTCTCGGTAAGGTCGACCACCTCATCGTTGGCCTTGAGGGCGGCGTGGTATTGTCCGTAAGAAAGGACGACACCCTTGCTGTCGCCTGTGGTTCCGCTGGTGTAAAGGATATTGCAAACATCGTCGTCATTGGCCTCGCTCCAGCGCTTCTCAACTTCCGTCTGGCGAGGAAAATCCTCTCCCAACTTCAAGAAATCGTCGAAATAAAGGGCATTGGGATCATGTGAGCTGATGCGGACGCTATCGTCGAAAATAATGATTCGCTCCAGCGAATGGCAAAGAGGGAAAATGCGATGGGCTTTGTCATACTGCTCCTGCTCGCCTACAAAGAGGTATTTCACTTCCCCGTCATTGACCATGTACTGTATCTGTCGCTCAGAACTGGTGGCATAAAAGGGAATGGAAATGGCTCGCACACCGTAAGCGCCGAAGTCGGTATACAAATACTGAATGCAGTTCTGCGCAAACACTGCTATCTTCTCCTGCGGCTTGAGGCCAAGGTTCAGCAGGGCGTTGCTCACCTGTTTCACACGCATGGAAAACTGATTCCATGACACCGTCTTCCACTTCAAACTACCAAAGTTGCGGAATGTCAAGGCAGGGCGAGAGCCATACTTCTTTGCCTGCTCATGTACGAGCACAGAGAGATGACATAAATTCTGCATGATGTTTAGGCTTATGTTTATCCGTAAAGAGTGTTGGCCGCTTTCATGAACCGTTCCCGCTTGAGACTGGCAAAGACTTCAGATGTCCCATTTCCTGCCTTGGCGTCTTCTGGACCATTTACCTATCCGTCGTGACGCCTACGGTGTTCATTCAGCGTGTCACTCTTTTATCATGCAAAGGTAAATAATATTCCTTAAAGTAGGAAATAATTAGGCCTTTTTTCTTAATTTTGCTGTCGTTATGAAACATCAAGATTACGTGAGCGACGCAGTCGACTTATTGCGCGCCCTGATTAGCACACCCAGCGTGAGCCGTTCGGAAGCCGACGCGGCCGACGTGATGGAGCGACGGATGGTGAGCTATGGCTTCACGCCACACCGCGAGGCCAACAACTTGTGGATCATGGCCGATGGCTATGACGAGAAGAAGCCCACCTTGCTGCTCAATGCCCACATCGACACGGTGAAACCGTCTGCCTCGTGGACTCGTGACCCCTTCAAGCCCACCCTTGAGGGCGACTTGCTCTACGGATTGGGCAGCAATGATTGCGGTGGCGGATTGACCACACTGTTGCAAGCCTTCCGATACCTGGCCTTGCGACCTCAACCTTACAATCTTATTTACCTGGCATCAGCAGAGGAGGAGGTGTCGGGGAAAGACGGCGTCAGCCGCGTCTTGCCCTTGTTGCCCCCAATCGACGTGGCCATCGTGGGCGAGCCCACGGGCATGCAGCCGGCCATCGCCGAGAAAGGCCTGATGGTGCTCGACGTCATCGCACACGGCAAGAGTGGCCACGCTGCGCGCAACGAAGGGGTCAACGCCATCTATGAGGCACTCGACGACATGCGCTGGTTACGCGACTACCGCTTTGAGAAGGTGAGTCCGTTCCTCGGTCCGACAAAGATGACGCTGACCGTGGTGCACGCCGGCACGCAACACAATGTCATCCCCGACACTTGCCAGATGCTGGTGGACGTGAGGACCAACGAATATTACACCAACGAAGAAGTGTATGACATCATCCGCCAACATGTCAAGAGCGAGGTGCGCGCCCACTCCTTCCGCCTGCACTCTTCACACATCGACACACGTCACCCGCTGGTCAGGCGCTGCGTGGAAATGGGCCTGACGCCCTATGGCTCGCCCACGCTGAGCGACCAAGCGCTCATGCCATTCGCCTCGTTCAAGCTCGGCCCGGGAGAGTCGTCACGCAGCCACAGCGCCGATGAGTTCATCAAAATCAGCGAGATGCGCCACGCCTTTGACACCTATGTCCAGCTTCTCGACGGCAAGGATGTCGGCGACGGGATGCCAAGCCATGCATGACTGGCGCAAAGGCGGCAACAAAAAAGCTTTCCATCGTCTCCCCGCCGGGGATTCCATGGAAAGCTTTTTCAATAGGGTGGGTCCTTTCAATTAACGTGACAACCATAAGCCAAGTTATGCCGCTCACGCTAACAAATAGTCCAGTTCTTGTCGACCGTAATCTTTAAAACGTCCTTGCTTCATCCAAACATCGGACGGACCTTAACTTTTGTCATATACCTGACGACAGCTCAGCGCCCCAGCCAAGCCTCGGGATTCAGTTTGGCGCGCTCCTTGCGCAACTGGAACTGCAGGATATGGTCGGAGCCAACGGTTCCCAGTATTTGACGGGTGCTCACCTTTTGGCCACGACTGACGGTCACCGACTTCAAGTTGCTATATACGGAGATGTAAGCACCATGGCGCACCATGACCACCATACTGCCCCCATAACCGATGACAGCACTCACCTCTCCATCATAGATGGCACGCGCCTGGCACCCTGCTCCACCCATGATGTTGATACCCTTGTTGTCGAGGGTCACCCCCTTGAGTCCTTCCACCTGATACTGTCCGAAGTGGCTCACAATCTTGTATCCACCTGTGATGGGCATGGGCAACCGTCCGCGATTGGCCTCAAAGCCACTGTTCATCATTCGGTCTACGGTTGAGAACTTCAACATGTTTTCCGAGTTTTCCTTCGCCTCCGCAATTTCTTCCTTGGCTCTCGCAGCGTCAGCCTTCTGCTTGCGTTCAGCAGCCTGCCGCTGCGACTCAGCCTCGCGTGCCGCCTGCTCAGCCCTCGCCTTCTTGGCAGCCGCCTCCGCGGCCATGCGCTGGGCTGCCGCCTCCTTAACAGCAGCAGCCTTGGCCGCCTGCTCAGCCTTGGCCGCTTGCTCAGCCAACTCACGGGCGGCAGCCTTCTGGCGTGCCCGCTCTTCAGCCAACGCCTGCTCGCGCGCCCTCGCCTTGGCCGCCTCAGCCGCCTCAGCGCGTGCCCTGCGAGCAGCCGCCTCAGCTTCGGCTGCCTTGCGGGCCTCTTCCTTCAACTGCTCCTCACGGGCCTTGGCTTCCGCGATGCGCCGCGCATTCTCACGTGCTGCCGCCTCGGCCTCCGCCTTCTTGCGGGCAATCTCCGCAGCCCTACGCTTGGCAGCCTCTGCGGCCGCGGCCTTGCGCTTGGCCTCAGCAGCCGCGCGCTCCCGCACCTTCCGCACCTCGATCTCCACCAACCGGTCAATCTGGGCATTGAGTGCGGCATCCTTCTTATGTTGTTCGGCAATGATGGTCTGGATGGTTTTCTGCTGTTTTTGCAACCCTTGGACAATCTGCTGCTGCTCATTCTTGTTACCCTCGAGCTTCAACTTCTCCTGTCGGCCCTGGTAGAGGAGGTTGCTCTTCTGCCCACGCACATGTTCCAGCTGCGTGTTTTTGTGGGTCACCTGGTTCTGCTTGGCCCTGACAGCCTCACCCTGTGCGCGCTGATACTGCGCATATTCGCGCACAAAGCGCAAGCGCCGGTACATCTGTGCAAAGTTCTTGGCTGAGAAGATAAACATCAACCGGTCTTGCACCGACCGGTGACGCGCCATGTAACGCATGGACTTCACATACCTGGCCTGTCGTTCCTTGAGTTGCATTTGCAAGGTGGCCAGTTGTGACTTCAAGATGCCAATGTTGCCCTCTATATGCTTGATATCCGTCTGGATGTTGTCGATGTTTTTTTGCCGCTGGTCAATTTCCCCGTTGATGAGCAACAAGTTTTTAAGTCTTTTGGCCACATCCTCCTTGTTGGCTTTCAACGCCTGTTCCTGTTCCTTGATTTTTTTCTGTATGGCCGCCCTTTGGCTTTGCAGTCCTCGAATGGACGCTGTGGAATAGCTGGCGGCATGGTCCTGCCTTCCACGGTTGGCGGCAGTTTTGGTCTGCTTGCGCTGCGGGGCACGCTTCACCTGTTTGCGCTGTACGGCTGTGGTACCCGCATGACGGCGGGTCTTACCGGAACTCTTCGTTTGCGCCCCTGCAACAGCCACCAGGCACAGGGTCATCATGATGCAAAAAAATCTTCTCAAGGTACTTGGGTTTATGAAATAAGATACACCTAAATTAAAGCAATGGGCACACGCGCCAGCAAAGGCAGACGTCCATCCCCCGGACAACTCGTTACCAAGCCTACATCTCCAGCAACTTGCCCAAGATGTTATTGGCGTCCACCTTCTTATATTTGCTCGACAATGTCGTAGTCTCCTCCCAGTCGTCAGCAGTCTTCAGTTCATCCAAGGCCAGCTTAACCGTCGCCTTTCGGGCCTGCTTGGTAGCGTTGGTGACGAAGGAAAACACCTGTGTTGCGGGGAAGGTCTTCACCCCCAACGCCTTGAAGTCAGAATAATCCCAGGTAAGGGTCGAGGTGCGTTGCGACGGACTGCTGTATCTGACCACAGCCTCCCCAATCCTGCCACTGTTGCGTTCCGCCTGCCATGTAAACGACAAGTTGCCGTTCTTGACAGTGACAGGCACATTTGCGCCGGTTCCATCAAGGTTCACGGCAAACTTTGCCAAGTCGCCCTCTGTCACCCGATTGGTTCCAGGCAACAACAGTTGGTTCCAAAACAAGGCTTGCAGGGAATAAAAGTTCAGTCCGTTGTTGCGCAGAAAATCAAGCTGGTTATAGTCCCCTTTGACATACTGCTTATGCAACCTGTCGACAACCAGCACGTAATCGGGCGTAAACTCCAGCCTCCCCACCTCCGTACCGATATAAGGAACGAAGAGTTGGAGGCGAATGACCTTGTCACGCCGCATGCGCAACGCTCCCGGCACACTGACGGTCTTGCCATCCATGGTGGCTGTGAACGTGAGGCTACCCACAATGTTCTTGGCATACACTTTCCGGTCACTGACCTTCTGCACAAAAGCCAACTGCTGACCTGCAGCCTGCTTGCCCGCCGCCTGCGATGTGGCAACCTGGCCATTGTCCTTGACCAACGACTTCTTGGCGCCACACGAGGCAAGTGCCAAAGGCGCGCAAAGCGCCAGTATCTTAACGATGGATGTCTTCATTTCTCTTTCCTATATAAATTCATTTTTCGTGTCAGGGCGCTCTTGTCACCGCCGGCGTCAATGGCCTTCTGAAGGAAGTCAAGCGCCTTGCTCTTCTCTCCCACTTCCATATAGATATCGGCCGCATGCTCCAGGACCACGTCACCGATTGAGTCTTCAGAACTGTTCTTCAGTGTCGCGTCCATATAAATCTTAGCCTCCGCATACCGTCCCTGTTTGTAGAGAATCCACGCATAGGTATCGAGGAAGGTCGCATTGTTGGGTTCCGACTTCACCGCCTTGGCACTCATCTGCTCAGCCTTTTTGAGATCGCCCCCTTCTTGCGACAGGAAGTAAGCGTAGTTGTTGAGCGTCATGGCGTGGTCAGGCTTCCACTGCAGGCAACTGTCAAAGGCGGCATACGCCTTGTCCGTCTCCCCTTGTGAGTGATAGATCTCGCCCATGATGGCATAAAAGTCGCTGACGATGTCCGGATTGCTCTTGTCGTTGATTTCCGCCGTTCCCCGCTGGAAGGCATCGAGCGCGCCCTTGTCGTCCCCCTGGTAATAGCGAGCCAAGCCCGTGAAGTAATAAAAAGCCATTTCATCGGGGTTGTAAAGCATGCCCGGTTCGGCCAAGGCCGCAATGGCTTTCCAGTCTTGTGAGGCCCATTTGTTCTGAATCAGTTGGAACCGTGCCGACGCATTGTCAGGCGCGAGCCCCAGCAACCGCACCAGTGCCGTGTCGACCTGCGCCTCCGGCATTTTCTTCATTTGGCAATAGGCAGCCCTCATCTCCGCCAACGACACATCCTTGGGCACCACTTGGGCCATGCGGTCCATGAGGGACATGATGACAGAGGAGTCGCCTCCGTTTCGTTCATTTTCCTGGATGGCCTGCTTGAGGAATTGCGCACGACTGTCCTCAGGCGTGTTCTTGCCCATGAGGATGCGCTCCATCATCTGCCGTGCCAGCGAATCCTTGCCCGTTGAACGATAATAATCATACATGGAACTCTGCGCGTAGGTATTGTCAGGACTTTCCTTCAAGGTCTGCGCAAAGAGCTTATAAGCATCCTTCTGGCGCTTGTGCTGCATGAGCCAATTGCCGAGCATGACAGCGAAAGTCTTGTCGTTAGGGTGCTTGTCAGCCAGTCGCTTCAGTGTCAAGCAGGCGTTGTGATAGTCGCCCTTCATCTCAAAGACATTCATTTTGGCCAGTTCAAACTGGTCATCGGCCCCTTCGAGCTCCTCCATCTTGCCGATGGCATCAAGCATCTTGTCATAGTCCTTCTGTTGCTGGTACAGTTGCACAAGCACGTTGAGCACGTCACTACGGTCACGATTGTTGGCGAAGAGGCGCTCGTAGGCGTTGGTAGACTTGGCATAATCACCCATGCCGATGTAGAACTGCGCCACTTTCTCCTGATAGATACCATTACCCGGTCTCAATTCGGCCGCCTTCTCCAAGCATTGCAAGGCCAGGGTGTCTTGCCGCAACATCGACAAGAAGCGCGCCTTGAGGAAATAAGCCTCTGCCGCCTTGGGATTGATCTCCAGGCAATGGCGCAACAGGTCGAACGCTGCCGCATAATGGCCCTCTTCCTGCTGCCTCACGGCCTCCAGGAAGAAGTAGTCGTAACGGCGGCTGTCGTTGTAGCCCAGTGTGTCGGCCACCACCGTTGCCGTCATTGTCTTCTTTGCCTTCTTGCCAGGAGAGGGCATAGCCGCTCCGCCCATCGCCACGATGGCGAGGGCCAGCAACGTGATATTTCTGAACCTTCTGTACATTCGAGTCAAGTTCCCTCTATCATTTCACACCCGTATGCCCATAGCCGCCATCGCCCCTTTCCGTCTCATCGAGGGCACTGACCGGCTCAAAGTCGACCTGCTCATAGCGCGCCACGACCATCTGCGCGATACGCTCCCCGTCACGAATGACAAAGTCCTCACTGGAGAAGTTGACCAGCAACACCTTGAGCTCGCCTCGGTAATCGGCGTCAATCGTTCCGGGCGTATTGAGCACGGTGACACCATACTTCAGCGCCAAGCCGCTGCGGGGACGCACCTGCGCCTCGTAACCATCGGGCAAGGCTATATGCAATCCCGTGGGCACAAGCACACGCTGCATGGGGTGCAAGACGATGGGGTCCGACAGGTTGGCGCGGAGGTCGAGACCTGCGCTCTGCACGGTGGCATAGGCCGGGAGGGGCTGATGCCCCGTGTTGACTACTTTTATTTTCAGCATAACAGTTGCAAAATTAATAAATTCCGCCCACTTACATACTTTTTAATTATTAAAAAGGCGAAAAATGAAGAAATATCAAGTAACTTTGCCACATCAATCCACACCGCCACAACCACCTGTCGGCAGGGATCACGAAAAACTTAACGACATGAACTGGAACCAACTCATTTCCAACAAGCGTTTCGGGCAGGAGGAGCGCCATGCCCTTCGCCACGATGACCGTTCGGAGTTTAAGCGCGACGGTGACCGCCTGATCTACTCAGCGCCCTTCCGCCGCCTGCAAAACAAGACCCAAGTGTTTCCTCTGCCAGGCAGCGTCTTCGTGCACAACCGCCTGACCCACTCACTCGAGGTGTCGTCGCTGGGCAAGTCACTGGGCGACGACGTGGCCCGCCGCCTGACGGAGCTCCATCCCGAGCTGCGAGGCACACTGTTTGAGGAGATCGGGACCATCGTGCAGACTGCCGGCCTGGCGCACGACATGGGCAACCCACCCTTCGGTCACTCCGGCGAGAAGGCCATCCAGACCTACTTCACCGAGGGTCCCGGCTCACAATTGCGCAGCCGGGTGAGCGATGCTTTCTGGGCAGACATCACCCACTTTGAGGGTAACGCCAACGCTTTCCGCCTGTTGGTCCATCAGTTTGTGGGCCGGCGCGCCGGCGGCTACGTCATGACCTACGCCACCCTGGCGTCAATCGTGAAGTACCCCTTCTCCAGCCAACTGGCAGGCGCCCATGGCAAGTTTGGCTTCTTCACGTCAGAAGCGTCCAGTTTTGAGAAGATTGCCGATGAATTGGGGCTTATTCGCCTCTCCGCCCCCGGTGCTCCGCTACGTTACGCCCGTCATCCGCTGGTCTACCTCATGGAGGCCGCAGATGACATCTGCTACGAAATCATGGACATCGAGGACTCGCACAAACTGAAGATTCTCTCCTACGAGGAGACGCGCGAGTTGCTGCTGGGCTTCCTCGACACAGAGACACAAGCCCACATCCTCCGACGCCTCGAAGACGAGGGCGTGACCGACCGCAACGAGCAAGTGGTCTACATGCGGGCCTGCGTGGTGGGCGCCTTGGAACGGGCCTGCGTCAACACGTTTGTGGAGAACGAGGCGGCCATCCTGGACGGCACGTTCAGCGGCAGCCTCATCAGCCACATCGAACCAGAGCTGCGCGACGCCTACCAGCGATGCGTGGCGTTGTCGCGCCAGAAGATCTATCGCAGCAAGCCAGTGCTCGACGTGGAGCTGAGTGGTTACAAGATCATGGAGACGCTGATGGAGACGCTCATCTCCGCCGCCATCCACCCCGAGAAGTTCCACTCCCAGCAGCTCATCTGCCGCTTCAGCAGCCAATACGCCATCGAGAGTCCCGACCTGGAGACGCGCATCATGGCCGTGCTCGACTACATCAGCGGCATGACCGACATCTACGCCCTCGACATCTACCAGAAGATCGAAGGCATCGCCCTACCCATTGTATAACCTCCCGAAAACATCCTAAACATCGATGAAACGGCGCATTTTCTTCAATCACAAGGAGGAGTTATGGAACAGCTGGAGCCACGCTGGCGGCATAGCCATCGGCGTGGTGTTTGGGGTCATCTTCCTCGTCTGGTGTTTTCGCGACGGCAACGGTTGGGCCACAGCAAGCATCATCCTCTATCTGTTCGGCATGCTCTGCTCCTACATCGCCTCCACGGTCTATCATGCGCTGAACGCCTGGTCACCCTGGAAGGAGCGTCTGCGCAAATGGGACCACGCCGCCATCTACTGGCACATTGCAGGTTCCTACTCACCCATCACGCTCATCTGCCTGCGCGACCAAGGCTACTGGGGCTGGACGCTTTTCTGCTTCATCTGGGCGGCAGCCATCGCAGGGACCATCGTCAGCTTTCGCGGGCTGAAGGGCCACAGCAACCTGGAGACTGTCTGCTTCGTGGCCATGGGGCTCAGCGTGCTGGTCGCCCTGAAGCCTCTGACCGACGCCTTGCCGACAGCCTCGTTCTGGTGGATCATCGGCGAGGGCGTCAGCTATATCACGGGTGCCGTGTTCTACAGTCTAAACCGCCGTCGCTTCATGCACACGGTGTTCCACTTCTTTGTGCTCATAGGTTCGGTCTGTCACATCATCGCCGTGTGGGACATCCTCATGAAGTACCTCTAATTGGCCGACAGAGACAACCATCCAAATGCCACAGGGCCACTCCCGCCAGTGCATGTCGCACCTTTGCGTGAGTGGCCCTGCGGTTGCCATAAAAAGATTATTTCGCCAACGCTTGGGACATCTTGTTAAAGTCACTGACAATGTCCGCCAGCAATGGATTGGAGTTGTCAACTATTATTGCAGCATATATCCCCTGTTCTTCGACTGTTGCATTTGCAGTTCGTATCGTATAATGCCGCGTACCATTGTACTCATCAAATTTATAAAGAGCTTGGCTCTTGCCTGTTCTCGATGGTCGCTATTGTCACAAATATACAAAAGTACATTCTTGTTAAGTTCAAAAAAATTCTCAATGATAGCGATTATCGTTTTGCGGATTTTCGTATCCATAGAGCCATGACTGCCATTTTCATTGCTGATGCTAAATTGGTAACTCATACATCCCCCAATCTCAAATTCTTCTGAAAATGAGATGGCATACACGATGTGTTGGTTTGTTTCAAAAAGGTAATAGTCCGTTTTGGCTAAGTCATGATAGACTTCGTATGGAGCGTCCCTATTGATTTGTCCAATGTCAAGCCTATTCATACTTTACCAAACGTGGCCTTTAAGTCCACGCCATAATACTTTTTGGCCCCTTCTTCCATTTCCGCCTTATGCTTCAGCAGGAGTTTAAACTTCTTAATGGCATCTTCTTTAGTCATTTTCATATATCTACCATTTATGTTCACTTGCAAATTTACGCTTAGTTTTAGTAATTACAAAATAATTTATCAATATATTAGAAAAAAATGCCGCAGGGCCACTCCCGCCAGTGCATGTCGCACCTTTGCGTGAGTGGCCCTGCGGCTATTGGGGTAACATCTGAAAATCTACGATTCCATCGTTTCTTGAGTCTACAGCATCACCGTGTTGGGGCGTCCGGGAATGCGGAGCGCCTCAGGGTGCTCCTCCACGAAACTGTTGATGTGGCGCACTCGCTTCTCCTCAAAGATCTCATCAACAGCAATGAGGATGCCACTCTCCTCCACCTCGCCAAACTCGTGGTTGATTGCCGTCCCGAAGAATTTCATCGTCGGCGACAGGTTCATGTAAGCGTTGACCAGCGGCGGGATGTTGTAGCCCAACTGGCGCACATGACGGTTGAGTATGCGGTAGTCCTTGCGGAAGTCATCCTCACAGAATATCTCGCGCAACTCATCCTCGGGGGTCTCCAAAAGTACCGGTTCCATCGGGGTTACCAGTCCGTCCTTGTCTCCGAAGTGCTTGCGCAGGAAATAGAGAATCATGTCGCGCCCACGCCTGTTGAACGAAGGATACATGGTCATCTTTCCCAAGAAATACTTGCAGCGCGGATTGATGACCGTGAGAGCACCGAGACCGTCCCAAAGGTTGTCGAGCGCAAAGATCGACTTGCTGTTCTTGCGCACATTCTGGTAATCGACCGACACAAACGAGCGGCCGAGCTCCACGGTGTAAGGAGCATAGTCGCGCATGAACTCCTCGGAGAAATGGAACATGTGCGCCATGGCCACCTGAGGCTGTCCGTCCTCGTTGATTTTCCAGTCATCGCAAAACAAGTAGCGATAGCCTCCGATGATTTCCTCCGCCTCGGGGTTCCACACGATAAGCTGCCGGCAGCCATCGTCCATGAGGTCAAACTCATCGATGTCAACCGACTTTCCCGTTCCGCCTCCCGCCGTACGGAAAGCGATCTCACGCAGCCGTCCGATCTCGCGCATGACATTGGGCGAATCCTTGGCTGTGATGACATAAATCTCGTTGTGGCTCTTGTTGGTTGTCCGCAGTTCTCGCTCGGGCGTAAGCTCCGCCTTGAGAAGTTCCTTGCTGACAGGTTGGCAAATCTCTTCTTCCATCATACCATACTACATAATATCGGCCTACTCGCCTCTCTCCGAGGCCGGCCCTGCTTGTTCGTAAACCTTGTCTTCTACAAATTTTGCCCATTCCATCGGTGTCCGGCTCTTGTCGAATGTCTGCCAGGGAATGGGTTTCCCGATGACCACACGATAGTCCTTGCCCACGTTTTCATACATCTCGTCGACAAGGAAAAGCATGGCAATGTTGAGCTTCAGTCCCAGCTTCTTCTGCCACTTGGCTATGCGGTAGAACCGCTTGGAGTTTCGCCCGCTGAAATAGATGGGCACCACGTCGCGATGATACTCCACGCTCTTGGTGACAAACGTCTTCTTCCAAGGCAGGTCGTGTATCTTGCCGTCAATCATCCTCGAGTTGAGCCCCGCAGGAAACATGAGCATGTGATTGTCACTCTGGAAACCGGCCTCCACCATGCGGGGGAAGTCACGGCTCTGCTTGCCCGTCTTGTTGATACCGATGCTGACGGGGCGCAACCCCGGGAGCGAGAGCAAGAGGTCGTTGACCAAATAGCGGAAACGGCCGTCGTAATGGGTTCCTATGATAGAGCCCAGGCACACACCGTCCTCACCGCCCAGCGGATGATTGGACACGAAGGTGTAGAGCTTGCCGTCACACTTGTCGGGCAAGTTCTCCTCGCCCTCGATGGTGACGTTCATCTTCAGGTATTTCACACACTCGGTGAGCCACTCCGTGCCAGTCTTCTCCCGACTTTCCCACAGGAAACGGTTCACCTCGTCCTCATGCACGATACGCTTCAGCCAGCTCACCAGGAAACGAGGCACCCACTTGGCCTTGTCACCCATTTTGCCACGAAGAATCTTATCAATGTCGATGGTCTTTTCCATGCTTTCGCTAATCAAGCTAATCTACTAACAAGATGCAAAAATAACACTTCTTTTTCTAAATCAGTGCCTTTTGCCACAAAAAATCATCTTTTAATCAGAAATGCAACCGAAATGACACGTCCACTCGCTGCCAGAACCCCAACAGGCTGCGCTACCGAGCTTGCACCTCCCAACTCCAGACACAGGAATGGCCGAGCACGGAATAAAACGGACAATGTATATAAAA
>DJOV01000014.1 GCA_002437285.1 Prevotella sp. UBA6429
ACCCTTTATCGCAAAATTACCCCATGCAAATCTCGGCGCGATCGGCAAAAAACGCCATTTTTGCGCTCTATTTCAACTGCTGTCCATGACAAACTTTTCGACCAAAAATCATGACAACGGAATGTGTTTCCGCTGATTTTTCACCTTCCCGCCGAAAAGTGGCAAAACAGCACTGCCTTGGAAATACTATGTCGCCATGGCGATATCCGAAACAAAAGTTAAAGACTGTCTAAAAACAAAAAAGCCCTGTTGGAAAACCAAACAATCATGTTATCTTTGTAGAAGCGTAGGAAGGCTTACTTGATCATCTACCTCAAATAATATATTAACTCTAAAAAATTCACGACTTATGAAAACAATTGTTAGAACCCTGATGATTGCCATTTGTTGCATCGTGTCGTGCAACCTTACAGCAAATGCGGGCAACGACAAGCCCATCTCCGTCAAGGCCCTTCCAGCCAAGGCACAGACCTTGCTCAGCAACCATTTCAACAAACAGAAAGTGGCGCTTGCCACCATGGAGTCTGGCATCACCGGCAAGAGCTACGATGTGGTGCTGAAGAATGGCACCAAGATCGAGTTTGACAAGAAGGGCAACCTCACGGAGGTCGACTGCAAGAAAGGCGCTGTGCCTGGAAAGCTGATACCACTGCCCATCAAGAAGTACTTGCAAAAACATTATCCCGGTCAATCCGTCAAGAAGATGGAGATGGACAAGAAGGAATATGAAGTGGAACTGGCGAACGGGCTGGACCTGACCTTCAACAAGCACTTCAAGCTCATCGACATTGACAGATAGTCCTTGTCCCCGCCCTGAAACAACAGGGAGCCGACAACCTGGATGCGCAGGGCCACCGCTCCCGCTCCGGGACTAAGCACAAGCCCCCAATCATGACAACTGGCGGCAATCGTCACAGCAGACGGTTGCCGCCAGTTTTTTTTCGCCCCACCAGTCACAAAAAGCCGTGGCAGCGCTGAGCCGTTCCACATTTTTTGTATCTTTGCAACCATGAAATCACTACACGAACTCTATCGTATCGGCAAGGGCCCCTCGTCGAGCCACACCATGGGCCCACAGAAGGCCGCACAGATATTTGTCAAGCAAAACCTGGACGCACGGTCGTTCCACGTGACCCTCTACGGCAGCCTCGCCGCCACAGGCAAGGGCCACATGACCGATGTGGCCATTGAGGAAGTGCTCCAGCCCGTCGCCCCGGTGACCATCGAGTGGAAGCCCACCGTGTTTCTGCCCTACCACCCCAACGGCATGACCTTCGAGGCCTGCCATGACGACGGCCAGCCCGCTGCCACATGGACGGTCTACAGCATCGGCGGCGGTGCGCTCTCAGAGGGCGACCACCCCACGGGCGTGTTGCCCCCGTCGCCCGACATCTATCCGCTGACACGCCTCAGCGACATACAGAAGTGGTGCGACGACCACGGGCGCGCCTACTGGGAGTATGTCAAGGAGTGTGAGGATGACAGCATCTGGGACTACCTGCAAGAGGTCTGGGAGGCCATGAAGCGCAGCGTGGAACGCGGCATCGACCAAGAAGGCGTGCTCGCCGGTCCGCTCAACCTGCAACGCAAGGCTTCCACCTATTACATCAAGGCCAAGGGCTACCGCCAGAACCTGCAGACACGCGGCCTGGTGTACGCCTACGCACTGGCCGTGAGCGAAGAGAACGCCTCGGGCGGCACCATCGTCACGGCACCCACCTGCGGATCGTGCGGTGTCATGCCAGGCGTGCTCTACCACCTGGCCAAGGGCCATGACTTCACCGACCGCAAGATCTTGCACGCGCTGGCCACCGCAGGCCTCATTGGCAACATCGTGAAGGAGAACGCCAGCATCTCGGGTGCCGATGTGGGATGCCAGGGTGAGGTGGGCACCGCCTGCGCCATGGCCTCGGCGGCGGCCTGCCAGCTCTTCGGCGGCAGCCCCTCACAGATAGAGTACGCAGCGGAGATGGGCCTGGAGCATCACCTCGGCATGACGTGCGACCCCGTGTGCGGACTGGTGCAGATACCCTGCATCGAGCGCAACGCCTTCGCCGCCACACGCGCCCTCGACGCCAACCTCTACGCCTCGTTCAGCGACGGCAAGCACCGCGTCAGCTTCGACCGCGTGGTGGCGGTGATGAAACAGACTGGCCACGACCTGCCCTCGCTCTACAAGGAGACAGGGGTCGGCGGACTGGCCGCACAGCCCCTGCAATAGGCCGCAACCTGCACCACAAAAACTCTACTATCATCCAGAACTCATGCGTAAACTCACATACATTCCACTGCTGCTCATCGCCATGCAGATGGTCATAGCATCATGCCGCATGGCACCCAGCCAAGACAACGGCGACACTGTGGCCGCCAAAGAATTCTACCCGCCTGACACGGCCGCACTGCGCAGGGCTGCCGCCAAGGACAGCACGCTCCGACCTGTCAAGGACAGCGCCGACATCTTCATCATCGGGCCGGCCTCCACACGCCATGAGGTGCAACTGCTGAGCTACCCCTCACGGCGCGACTCTGCAAGCTACACCAAGAGCCGCCACATCCGCGTGCGGGGCAATGCCGATGTGGGCCATGTGGTGCGGGTGGTGTTCTACGCCACACCCAAGGGCGACACGCTGGTCAGCCGCATCACCGAGCTGAAACAGGAGGGTGCGGGCGCACAGTGACCAGGGGTCGACTTGCGCTAACATTTTTTATGTACGATTAGTATATTTTTTCAGAAATTTTGCGTAGGCATGCTTGTTTTTTCACTAACTTTGAAACCAACAAGAACATCATGCCTATGCCTATTCAATCCTTTGAAGAGCTAACCGCTCACCTGAAAAAACGAGGCGCCGCAAAGAGAGTGGCCGTGGTCTGTCCTGACGACGACTCAACCCGCCAGGCCCTGGCCATAGCCGAACGCGACGGCATCGCTGCCCCGCTGTTGTTCAGCGCGCCCAACCCCGCTGAGGCAGCCGCCCAAGCCGTGGCTTCAGTGCGCCGCGGAGAGGCCGACGTGCTGATGAAGGGATTTGTCAACACCGACGTGCTGCTCCACGCCACACTCAACAAGGAGGCGGGCCTCCTGCGCAAGGGACGCGTCATGACCCACATCGCCGTGGCCCAGTTGCCTGGCTACCACAAGTTGCTGACCTTCACCGACGCGGCCGTCATACCCTATCCCACCCACGAACAACGCATGGCGCAAGTGGCCTACGTGGCACAGTTCTGCCACCGCCTGGGCATCGAGAAACCTCGCCTGTCACTCATCCACTGCTCGGAGAAGGTCGACGCCAAGCACTTCCCCTACACCGCCGGATACGGCCAGATCAAGGAGATGGCCGTCCAGGGTGCCTTCGGCCCTTGCATTGTCGACGGGCCACTCGACCTGAAGACCTCATGCTCACCCCACAGCATGGCCGTGAAGCACATCACCTCGCCCATAGCCGGCGATGCCGACGCCCTCATCTTCCCCGACATCGAGGCCGGCAACCTGTTCTACAAGACCATCACCCTTTTCTGCCAAGCGCGCACAGCCGGCGTGCTGCAGGGCACCGACGTGCCCGTGGTGCTGCCCTCGCGCGGCGACTCGGCCGAATCCAAATACCTGAGCCTATGCCTCGCGTGCTTGTCGTAAACCCTGGGTCGACATCGACAAAGATTGCTGTCTTTGACGACCGGCAGCCGTTGTTTGTCACCGATATCGCGCACGACCTGCACCAACTGCGCCAGTTTCCCACCGTCATGGACCAGTTTGACTTCCGGCGGCAACTGGTGCTCCAGGAGTTGGCGGCGCGCGGTGTGCCCCTGCAGTTTGACGCCGTCATCGGCCGCGGCGGCCTGGCCCGTCCCGTGAAGAGCGGCACCTACCCTGTCACCCCCGCAATGATAGCCGAGGAGCGAGCCTGTGAGCATCAGCACGCCTGTGACTTGGGGTGCATCATCGCCTACACCATCGCCCGGGAGATACCGGGGTGCCAGGCGCTGATCGCCGACCCTGGCACCACCGACGAGCTGGCACCCGAAGCGCGCATCAGCGGCTCACCGCTGTTGCCCCGCATCTGCATCTGGCATGCACTCAACCAGAAGGCCATCGCACGCCGCTACGCCCGTGAGCACGGCACCCGCTATGAGGACCTGCGCCTCATCATCTGCCATCTGGGGGGCGGCATCTCCATCGCCGCACACGACCACGGACAGGCCATCGACGCCAACAACGCCCTCGACGGTGAAGGGCCCTTCTCGCCCGAGCGTGCCGGGTCGCTGCCCGCCGCCGCACTCATCCGCCTCTGCTTCAGCGGCCAGCTCACCGAGGCCGAGCTGCTCAAGCGCGTGGCGGGACGGGCCGGCCTGACCGAGCACCTCGGCACCAACAACATGCAGGAGGTGGTGAGGCGCATCGAGGGTGGCGACGACCATGCGCGCCTCATCGTCGACGCCATGGTGTGGCACACGGCCAAGGCCATCGTCTCTGAGGCTGCTGTGCTCTGCGGACCGCCGGACGCCATCATCCTCACTGGTGGCATGGCCCACGCCGACTACGTGGTGTCGCGGCTCAAGCGGCGCATCGGATGGCTGGCCCCCGTGGCTGTCTATCCTGGCCAGGACGAGATGCTCGCCCTGGCGGAGAACGCCCTGACGGCGCTCAAGCGTCACACACACACCGACAGGACAGCCGGCTGAAAACTGGCGGACACAAGAAAAGGGCGGACGACCGGCATCCAGACGCATCTGGTGTCGGTCGTCCGCCCTTCGGGATCACCGAGACGACTAAGTGACGATGAAAAAAATAACTTGGTACGATTTGAGAGAGAATTCTATCATATGCAGAGATGGTTCCAGCCTCATCTTTTTGGCTCTTTCCCTCCCTCTCATCGGTCGTATAGCCCGCTATACTCCCTCTTTGAGTGAGAAAAATAGCTCAAAAATATGAGGCTCAAA
>DJOV01000035.1 GCA_002437285.1 Prevotella sp. UBA6429
TCATGCCCGCGGGTGTGGTCACAGTGAACCACGACGAGGGCGCGCCTGCACCGATGTCGCCGTGCAGCACCACACGCGTGTAGGGGTCGCCCTCCACCACATAGGTGGCGCCGTCCTGTCCGTGGGTGCCCGAGACAAACACCAGGCGCTTGCCGTCGAGAAAGAGGTTGTCGGCGGCCGTGTGGCTCACGCCCCGTTGCGCGCCGTCGTGGAACAGGTCGCTGCCGCCGCGTGTGATGGCCGAGAACCCTGTCAGACCGATGCCGTAGCCCGCCAGGCCGTAGCCGCCCTGCTGGCTGTCGTAGGCGAGGGCGATGTGCGGCGTCAGCGCGCCGCCGTCGGGCGCCTCGATGTCCAAGGTGTAGGTGGCGGCACCCGTCTCGCTCACGGCGACGGCGCCCGAGGGCGTGCCCACGGTGCCTTTCCTGTCGAGGGGCTCGAAGATGAGGGTGTCACGGGGGTGGCCGGGAAGGAGCGAATCGTGGGGTAAATCGGGAAGAAACGTATCGCTTCCGAGGCCGGGATTGATGTCAATGGAACCGAAGGCCTGCGGTGAAGCAGACGACGGCACGGCGGTGGTGTCTGTCGTGTCGGTTGGGGCGACAAGACGGGAAGGCAAGGCGGAAGCACTCCATGCGGAAGGGGACATTCCGTGACGGCCGGGCAAGAAAGCCCAGGCGCACGTGAGGGGAACGAGCGTCAGGAGAAGGATGAGCAACCTGAACCTCCGCGTCCGTGTCATTTCTGGGTGATCTTCCATGTGCTTGTGTGGTCGTTGACAGTGATTTTGAGGAGGTAGACGCCAGCGGGCTGGTGGCTGAGGTCAACATGGAGGTCCACATCACTGCCATCCGTTGCGGAACTGGCAGTATAGACCTCAGCACCCTGGGAGGTGTAGGCGGCTACGGTGCATCGGTCAGTAGCCGACAGACGGGACAGGCGCACGCGTACCATTCCCGAGGTGGGGTCAGGAGTGATTGTCACTGTGTGGCCCGTGAATTGGTCGGAGAAGTCGGACGAGGCAGGTTTGGCTGTCCGTTGCTTGCTCTTCGAGTGACGGACGGGCAAAACAAGCTCACGCTTCATCCTGTTGCCTGCGGCATCATAGGCATAGCCAATCTTCTCTTGTCCAAAAGACAAGAAGGGCAATAATAATAGGTATAGTAACAGAATAGTTCGCATCGTGACCTGGCCCTTTTTAATAAGCGTCTCATATGGAGTTTTAACAAACCCACTGCAAATATATCTCATTTTCCCATACGGCCATTATATCCCAGCAAAATTTTTATCTTTAGCTGGACGCATGTAACAGGCAGTGCTTCTTCATTCATTCCAATCTCACCCCACTCCGCAGAACTCTTGTAACACGTGGGCCACACCGTCCTCTTCGTTGGATAGGGTGATGTAGTCGGCCGCCGCCTTGGTGGCGTCGGCAGCGTTGGCCATGGCTACGCCCAGTCCGGCATATTCGATCATTGAGATGTCGTTGTGGCCGTCGCCCACGGCGATGATTTCCTCACGTGTCAGGCCGATGGCGGGCAACAGACGGGCAAGTGAGGCAGCCTTGTCAATCCCGAGCGGCACACACTCCAGGAAGAAGTCGGCCGAGCGGTAGACACTGCACCGGCCTTGCAGCGATTGGGACAACCGTTGCTCCAGTTGGGCCAGTGGAGTGGGGGCACCCACGATGAGGCACTTGTTGATGGGATGCTGCACCTGGTGGACGAAGTCGTCGTATTGGGTGAGCGGCATCTTGTTGATGAAGGCCTCGTGGCGCACATACTCGTTGGTGATGTCGGTGGCGGCGATGCCCTCGCCCTGGTAGGTGAGGATTTCGAAGTCGCGGCTGTCCTCCTTTGCCGCACGATAGAGGAGCGGCACGAGGTCAGCGTTGAGCGTCTGGTTGAAGACAATGGTGCGGGTGTCCCAGCGGGTGACGCAACCGCCATTGTAAGCCATCACATATCCACCGTGGAGACCTATTTGCAGTTCGTCGGCCAGCGGGCGGATGCCGTAGGTCGGTCGTCCCGATGCGAGGATGACACGCATGCCCTTGCGCTGCGCGGTCAGCAGTGCCTCGCGAGTCTTGGGCGTTATCTTTTTCTTGCTGTTAGTCAGTGTCCCGTCGAGGTCGAGCACGATTGCTTTGTAAGTCATTTTGTCTTGCTGTTTTGTTGTTGTGTGATCTGTAGGTGTTGCCATTGCTTTAGGCTCCGCCTTTGTTGTTTTTTCTCTTCACGCCCCTCACCGCTTCGGCCTCCAGGGGGTTGTCGGGCCAGTGGTGCTTGGGATAGCGCCGCCGCATCTCCTTGCGCACTTCAAAGTAAGTGTCGTTCCAGAAGCTGCGCAGGTCCTGGGTCAGTTGGACGGGTTTGAAGCCTGGCGACAACAGTTCCATGAGCACGGGCCGTGTGCCGTTGTCCACACGAGGCGTATCAGTCATGCCAAAGCACTCTTGCAGTCGGACGCTGAGCACGGGCGCGTCGGCACCCTCGCGATAGTCGATGTGGATGTGGCTGCCCGTGGGCACCACGATGTGGGAGGGGGCAAGTCGTTCCACGGCCTGTTGTTGTTCGTAGGAGAGCTGCGCCCACAGGACCGCCGTCATGTCGATCTTTTTCAGTTCTGCGGCGGTGATGGTTTTTCCGACATACAGTGGCAACCACTCTTCCGCTTTCTCGAGCAGGGCATCGAGGGAGACATTGGACAATGCCAGTTCCGGATGCCACTGGGCACAGGTGCCGACACGCCGTTGCAGCTGCGAGAAGCCATCTGTGAGGCGGAGCAGACTGCGCCCCTCTCTCTTGAGCGCCTGGGTCACAATGCGGACGGCCTCGTCGCGCGAGACCGTCTCTATGGGCTTGGATGACAGCACGATGCTTCCGATGCGCCATTCGCGCGTCGCCATGACTCGCCCGGCGGCGGTGTCCCAAGCGACACGGTCGTGTGTGCTTGCCAAAGGACTGACGGCAGCCTCGTCGACAGGCGAGGCCAGGAAGATCTTTCTGCCGACGGCAGCGACGGCAAGCAGCCTGTAGCCATGCAACTTGTCATTGGTGTCGAGTGTGACGCGCTCCCCATTGGCGAGCCGGTAAGTTCCGTCGCCCTCCGCCAGGGCTATGCGCTCAGGATAAGCCAGGGCTACCAACAGGCCGGCATCATAGGGTGACATCGTCTGGTTGTCTTCCCCGATGCGGACCATTCGCCGGTATTGCTCGGCTATCATGGCGATGCGCCGCCATCTGCCCAGCGTGTGCTTCCTGCGCGCTTCCCGCAACTCAACGATACGGCTGCTGAGGTCGGCGTCATTGTCGCCAGTCAGCGGGTCGCGCTCGTCGAGCAACGCCGCGATGTCGGCCGCCAAGGCTTTCATGGCTTTGCTGTCCGCCTGGACGAGCATCTGTGCGATTCGTGGATGGCACGGCAACTTCGACAAGGCTCTCCCGTGCTCCGTGATGCGGCCCCGGTCATCTATGGCACCGAGACTTTGCAACAGCAGTTTAGCCATGCGCTCGTGGTCGGCAGGAGGTGGTGTCATCCAGGGCATCTGCCCCATCTCGCTGCCGCCCCATGCCGCTATGTCGAGTGTGAGGGCTGTCAGGTCCGCTGTCATGATCTCGGGAGTGCGGCATGGCTCCATGCGGGCTTCCGTGGCTCGGCTCCACAGACGGTAGCACCGGCCTGCGGAGACACGTCCTGCGCGTCCCGTCCGCTGCTGGGCCATGTCCATGGAGATGCGCTGGGTCTGCAGGTGCTCCAAGGCGTTGCGTGGGTCATACACCATCCGCCGGCAGAAGCCCGAGTCGACCACCACCGTGACACCCTCGATGGTGATGGAGGTCTCGGCTATGGGCGTGGCCAGCACCACCTTGCGCTCGCCATGCTTCGGAGGGGCGATGGCCGCCCGCTGCTCTTGGGCCGACAGGCGTCCGTAGAGGGGGTAGAGTGTCGTCTCGGGCGTGAAGGCCCCTTGTAGCAACTCGCAGCACCGGCTGATCTCCGCCTCACCCGGCAGAAAGGCGAGGATGCTTCCGTGGGTCTCGCGCCAAGCCTGGCATACCGTGGCCGCCACCGCCTCGGCAGATTGCCGAGGGTCGATGTCGTCGGCATACGACACCTGTACGTCAAACATCCTGCCGCGGCTCTCCACCAGTGGCGCCTTCAGCGCAAGGCAGAGGGCAGAGGTGTCGATCGTGGCCGACATGACCACAATCTTCAGGTCGGGGCGTATGGTGCGTTGGGTCTCACGCACCAGGGCCAACGCCGCGTCGGTGATGAGGCTACGCTCGTGAAACTCGTCGAAGATGACCACCGAGATGCCGTCGAGTGTCGGGTCGTCCACCATCATGCGGGTCAGCACGCCCTCGGTCAGCACCTCTATGCGTGTGTCCGCCGACACGTGGCTCTCGAAGCGCACCCGATAGCCCACCAGGCCTCCCACGGCCGTGCCGGTCATCTCAGCCATGCGCTCCGCTATCTGCCGTGCGGCCACGCGCCGCGGCTCCAGCAACACCACCTTGTCGGTGCCTTGGGCCAGCCCCTTGTGCAGGGTCAGGGGGAGCAAGGTCGACTTGCCCGCTCCGGGTGGTGCGGTGACCACCACTGACGGGTGATGGCGCAGCGCGTCGTTGACGCTTTCGGCCACCTCGCCAATGGGCAATGTATGTAGGTATCTGTCAAATGATGGACTTGTCATGGAGTGATGTTCTGTTGTTCACGCACACAAATTTAACCATAATCCATCAGAAACAAGCGGAAATAATCGGAAATCTTTGTCGTGTCGTTCAAATCATGGTGTTCGCATCGCCTTATGTGCCGACTTGCCTTTCCCGCTGTTTTCTCTTCTTGCCGTTTTCCCCGTTATCTTGCTAATTTGCTTTTTTGACGAGAGTTAACTGTCAACCATGAGACATTCTTCATTTTTTTTCGTATTTTTGCAGCCAAATCAACTGATATGACAGAGACAACAAACACGGCCGAGGGGCCAAAGCTGACGCGTGCTGAGATAGACCGCATGACACCCGAGGAGGTGGAGCGCCAGCTCGACACACGGCTGAAGCACAAGATGCTCCACACGAAAGGCCTCGTGAAGCGCTACGGCAAGCGCACCGTGGCCAATGGCGTGACCATCAACGTCAAGCAAGGTGAGATCGTGGGACTGCTCGGACCCAATGGTGCCGGCAAGACCACATCGTTCTACATGACCACGGGACTGGTCATCCCCAATGAGGGCCACGTCTACATCGATGACGAGGAGATCACGGGGTACCCCGTCTACAAGCGCGCCCGCGCCGGTATCGGTTACCTGCCGCAGGAGGCCAGCGTGTTTCGCAAGCTCAGTGTGGAGGACAACATCATGTCGGTGCTCGAGATGACGAAACTGACCCACCAGCAGCAACTCGACAAGTTGGAGAGCCTCATCGCCGAGTTTCGCCTGCAGAAGGTGCGCAAGAACATGGGAGACCGCCTCTCGGGCGGTGAGCGCCGACGCACGGAGATAGCCCGCTGTCTGGCCATCGACCCGAAGTTCATCATGCTCGACGAGCCGTTTGCTGGTGTCGACCCCATTGCTGTGGAAGACATCCAGCACATCGTGTGGCGCCTCAAATACCGCAACATCGGCATCCTCATCACGGACCACAACGTGCAGGAGACCCTCTCGATCATCGACCGCGCCTACCTGCTGTTTGAGGGGCGTATCCTCTTCCAGGGAGAGCCCGAGGAACTGGCGGCCAACAAGATCGTGAGAAAAAACTACCTGAGCGACAACTTTGTCTACCGGAAGTTCCAGTCGAACGAGGAAGACCGTGCCTTTGCGCTCGAAGCCAGGCGGGATTTGCTGGCTGAGGTGTGTGGGTGAGGTTAAAAATGCAAATTTTTACCTTTATATATAGGCTTATTCATGATTTTTGCGTAATTTTGCAAATCAAGCATGAATTGTGCCCCATTGTGGACTAATCATAAAAACAAAAATACAACTTAAAAGATGAACGTTTCATTTGAAAATCCTGACAAGATCAATGGTCTGCTGACCATTACCATTGAGGATGATGACTACAAGGCAGAGGTCGAGAAGACCCTGAAGGAATACCGTAAGAAGGCCAATGTGCCTGGCTTCCGTCCCGGACAAGTGCCCATGGGCCTGATCCGCCGCCAGTTTGGCTCGGGCGTGAAGATGGAGACCATCAACAAGGTGCTCGGCGAACAACTGCAAAAGTATATCAGCGACAACAACATCGCCATGCTGGGCGAGCCTCTCGCCTCTGAGAAGCAGGAGCCCCAGGATCTCGAGAAGGACGGCCCCTACACCTTCATGTTCGACATTGCCGTCGCTCCGGAGATCAACATCACCCTCGATGCCAACGACACCATCGACTATTACGAGATCGCTGCCGACGATGCTCTCGTTGACCAGCAGGTCGACATGTTCGCTTCTCGCTTCGGCAAGAACGTTGAGGCTGACAACTACCAGGATGGTGACATGCTCAAGGGTGACCTGCGCCAGCTCGACGCTGAGGGCAACACCGTGGAGAACGGTCTCACCGTGGAGGGCGCTTCCATTATGCCTAAGTACTTCAAGAACGACGACCAGAAGAAGCTCTTCGACGGTTGCAAGCCCGGTGACATCATCACCTTCAACCCCAGCAAGGCTTATGAGGGCAGCGATTATGAGCTGGCCGCTCTGCTCAAGGTGGACCGTGAGAAGGTGAAGGAGTATGAGGGCGACTTCAGCTTCCAGATCACCACGGTGCAGCACTTTGAGAAGCATGCTGTCGACCAGGAGCTCTTCGACCTCACCTTCGGCAAGGATGCCGTGAAGGACGAGAAGGAGTATCGTGAGAAGATTGCAGAGGAGCTGAAGGCTCAGCTGGCACTCGACAGCGACGTGAAGTTTATCCAGGACGTGCGCAAGTATGCTGAGGACAAGGTCGGCCAGCTCACTTATCCCGATACGCTGCTCAAGCGCATCATGAAGCAGAACAACCAGGACAAGGACCAGGAGTTCATCGACAAGAACTATGAGCCCAGCATCAAGGAACTCAACTGGAGCCTCATCCGCAACAAGATTGCCGTGGCACTGGGTGTCAAGGTCAACGACGACGATGTGAAGAATGCCGCCCGTGAGGTTGCCAAGGTTCAGTTTGCACAGTATGGTATGAGCAATGTGCCGCAGGAGTATGTCGACAATTATGCCGATGAGCTGCTCAAGAAGCAGGAAGCTCAGCAGCAGTTTGTGGACCGTGCCGTCGACGCCAAGATCGTTGAGGCCCTGAAGACGGTTGTCACGCTGAACAAGAAGCAGGTGACTCTCGACGAGTTCAACAAGATGATGGGCGAGTAACCCGAATCGTTTGCATAAGACAATATCCCCTGAGGACATGCGTCCCCAGGGGATTTTTTTGGCTCTTACGGAATTTGGAGTGATGGGACCTTTGTGTCGGGGTGGAATGTAAACCGCTTACGCAGTAGGACTGCAAACTGATGAAACCGCTCACGCATGTCTCGCAAGCCATTGGTCTCGTCACTCCAAAAATCCCGGATGAAACCTTTTTCTTTGTCATTTTCCATATTTCTTGTCCCGAACTGGGGGAAAAGCGTAACTCTTCATCATGAATGTTTTTGTGGCGGTAATAAACTTTTGTGCCAAAAATCAAGACAAAATGCCTTGCTTCTGAGAATTTGAGACATGAACTTGTCGGTTAATTGAAACAAAAGACGTAATTTTGCCTTGAAAAAAATAGAATGTCACAAGCCATGGAATACATGTCACAGGAAGGTTACGACGAACTCGTGGCCGAGTTGCGCGAACTGGAACTGGTGGAACTGCCCCGAGTGCGCGACGCCATCGCCGAGGCGCGCGACAAGGGCGATCTCAGCGAGAACTTCGAGTATCATGCCGCCAAGCGTGAGCAATGGCGCCTGCTTGGGCGCATACGCTTCAAGCAGAAGGTGCTCGAGAATGCCCGCGTCATTGACAAGACGAGGCTCCAGGCCGACTGCGTGGGGCTGCTGAGCCGCATCCGCATCACCAACCTTGCCAACAACCGCACGATGACCTACACCATCGTGAGCCCCCACGAGGTGAACCTGAAAGAAGGCAAGATCTCCATCAAGTCGCCCATCGCCCAGGCCCTGCTGGGCAAGCGCAGTGGCGATGAGGTTACGGCACGTGTGCCTGCCGGCACCCTCCGCCTGCGTCTGGAGAGCGTGGAACTTTGAGACCTGTCGTTACGGTCTGCCTACGGAGTCTGTGGGTAGCGTCTCAGCCGCTGGCGCAGCGAGTAGCGGCATGGCTTTCTTCTCTATGAGGTAGTAGTTGGTCTCCTTGGGCTTTGCCACGCAGTTGGTGATGAGATCGATGCCCCAACCAATCAGTCCGCCCAGCAGGATGTTTCCATAAGCCCATGAGTTGGTCTTTTTGGAGAGGAAAATGTCGCGGTATTTTTCAGTCTTCGACAAGACCTGTATCCCATCTTCAGCAGTAAGCCCTATGTGAAAATCAAGAATTTCCTGGTGCGCAATGGTGGGCAGGACAGCCAGGCGAGGATATGGGATCCAGCCATCCATGAACTGCTCCGCACCAGTGGCGTCTATATAGACTGCCAGGCGTGGCAACCGGCCCATGTGTTTCTCAATGGCCAATACCTGGGCATGATGAACTTGCGGGAGGAGAGCAACAAGCAGTTTGCCTTTTCCAACTATGGTATCGACAAGGAGGAGATAGACCAGTGGGAGGGCGACATCATCATCAAGGAAGGTGACAGGAAGATGCTTGACAAATGGTATGACCTAAGCGTGAAGTTGGCCGCTACACCGAAGGATACCGCGATATGGCGCCAGATAAGCGACATCGTTGACATAGACGAATATTGCAACTACATGGCAGCGGAAATCTACATGGGCAACCTGGATTGGCTCCGTGGCGGATTCAAGAACCTGAAAGGTTTCAGGGCCAAGGATGACAAGGCCAAGTTCCATATCGTGTTGCATGATGTGGACGGCGGCTTTGGAGATACTGACATGATACTGCAAGTCATGACCAAGGGGACGGGGTCGTTGCCCAAGAGATTTTGCAACATGTTGTTGTATGCCCCGTTTAAGAAACAGTTCATAGACGCTTACTGCATCATGAACGGAAGCGTGTTTGCCCCAGAGCGCTGCTTGCCCATTATACGGAGCATGCAGCGTGTCATAGACTCGGCCTTGCAGATAGAAGACACCACGTCAAGGGAAAAAGCCGACCTGTTGTGTGAAAGGCTGTCGGACGAGGCTGGCAGTCGGACAAAATTGAAAAAAAGTCTTATGAAAGCCTTTGGCCTGCAGTCAGAGTATACCGTAAGTGTCTTGAGCAATATAGACCAGTCTACCCTGCTGCTCAACGGCCAGGAGATACCTACAGGCAAGCTCCGCGGTTATCTCTTTGCGCCTATAGCCTTGCGCAGTTCCGCGCCAAAGGGCTATCGGTTTGTGGGATGGCATGTGGATGGCAAATGCGTTTCGGCGGACTCTACCTTCCCCTTGAGTGAAGATTACCCGCCCGGACAATACCAGGTGGAGGCTGTCTATGAGCAAGACGCCTCTGTGGGAGCGTGTGGCGTTCGCATCAACGAGGTGAGTGCTGGCAACGATATCTATATCAATGAGTACGGCAAGAAGGCAGACTGGCTTGAACTCTACAACCCGTCTGACAAGGATGTGGACTTGGCGGGTTGCTACTTGTCAGACGATGAGGCTGTGCCGCTCAAATGCCAGTTGGGCGTGAACGCGACATCCAGCACCGTCTTGCCGGCACATGGCCATAAGGTGGTGTGGTGTGACGGAAGGGAAGGGCTGTCGCAACTGCACGCGTCTTTCAAATTGAAGAACACGGATGGCGCTGTTGTCCTCTTGTCATCGCCCGACGGCGACTTGGTGGACAGTATCCATTATAAGGCTCAACCCAGATGGTACACTTACGGACGATATCCTGATGGCGGATGCAACCTCGCCCTGCTTGACCGTCCCACCATCGAGGCGTCTAACCATTGGACTACATCGGCCGTTGTAGACCGGCAAGAGGTTGAGATGGATGTCAAACGGCCTGTGCTTCCGAGAGGGGCGATAGACTGCGTGAAGTACTATAACCAAATCGGACAGGAAATAGCGCCTACGGACGGAAGCCGGATAGTCATCCAGGTCATCTTCTTCAAGAATGGTGAGCGGATGGTGAGAAAGGTGGTGAATAAATCTGACGTGCCGCCAAACAGGTAGCGTGAATGGTGAATAAAACGGAATGTGGCGCATGGGAGTAGTGAGCTCCAATGCGCCACATTTCGCTTTTCCGTCCCTTTAAAAAGGAGAGGGTTACCATCTTGTTTTCCTGGTTTTAATTTTCTTTATAAAAAACAAGCAATTGCTTGCGCAATTAAAAAATATGGTATATATTTGCAACCGAAAGGAGGCGCGCATAGGCGTATGCACCGTAGGAACGGATTTTGGAGTCCAACGATCACCTTGCTGAATATCGCATCTATCATTAATCCTAAAAACATCTATTATGAAAAAGAAGTTATTCATCTTGGCAGCTCTTGCCGGTTTCGCCAGCGGTGCGCAGGCACAGCTGGCGGTCTACGCCGACGGACAAGTGGCTGTGGGCACGGCAAGCTCGGAAATTCCAACCTCGGCATTCTCCGTCAACGGGGATATGAAGGGCTACGCCGCCTCGGTCAAGGGCTCGGAGCGAGGCGTATATGGTGTGTCGAACGGTCAGTACCTGAACTGGTCGTATGGTGTGTAAGGTGAAAGCAATTGTAAGAACGCCGTCTTTCAAAATGTAGTAAGTGTTGGGAACGAAACGGACAATCACAAAATGAGACGACCATGAGAAGGCTTTTACTGATAATCGTAAGCGCCTTTGGTGTCTTACAGGCGCAAGCCCAGCAGCTGCTGGACCTGCAGACGGGCTCGTTGACGGACGGCGTGGCCTCGACGGTGCCCACGCGGGACGTGGAGACACTGCCCGATGGCTACCGGGTGACCTACACGTTCAAGAGCGCCTTGCTGCAGGCCGACGACTTGTTTAAGGGCGCCTTGTTTTGGAAGGTCGACGGCTTCGGGCTGAACCCGATCTCGGGCGAACCCTCCACGCTGGGCCGCAACGACATGCTGGCAATCCCAGAGGGCTATACGGCCACGGTCGGAGTGACCGACAGCGCCTATCGCGACTACCCCTACGAGTTGACGCCCGCGCGCCATCCGCTCATCGACAGCGGCGACGAAGTCTACACGCGTGAGAACGTACAAGCCATAGCGCCCTACGAGGGCTACAAGCCCCAGGCCATCGTGTCGCAATTGCCCACGCAGTCATATCGCGGCCACGACCTTTGTCTGGTCGATGTGTCGCCCATCCAGTACAGTTATGTCGACAAGACGGTGCGCGCCTACACGTCGATCACCTACAAGGTGACCTTCGTGCCCAAAGTGAAGGAGAACGCCGTCGGTGCAGAGGAGAACAAACCCAAGTATGTGAGCCCAGACGATTATTTCTTTGCCAACAACGTGATTGGCGGTGAGCAGGCGGACGAAGCAGGTGCCAAGAGCGCCGCGCAAGACGGCGCGGCCAAGGCCGATGTCAAGGATTACCTGATTGTGTCTACACCCAAGTTTGAGGAGGCGGTCAACCGCTTTGCGGAGTGGAAACGGCTGATGGGGTTCAATGTCCATGTTGACCTGCGTGATGATTGGACCTGTGACATGGTGAAAGCGGCAGTAAAGGATGCTTATGATACTTATCCAGCTCTTTACTATTTGTTGATAGTTGGCGGTTATTATGACGTGCCCGCATGTGTGTCTACTTTGAACGTTCATCATATAACGGATGTACCATATAGCTGCGTGGATGATGACAATATTTCTGATATTTATTGTGGAAGATGGCCTGTTTCTAATGTGAATTTAGCAAATGGCGTTGTGGATAAAGTAATAGGTTACGAAAAAACGCCTCCTGAAAAATATTCATTCTATGAGACGGGTCTTCATTGTGCATTCTTTCAAGATTCGTTGAGGGATGGTTATGAAGACATGCGATTTACAGAAACATCGGAGGATGTGCGTGCTTATGTGGCTTCCCAAGGAAAAATTCAGAAACGTGTGTATGCAGCCAAGTCAGATGTCTATCCTCAGTATTGGGGAAAATTCTTGTCATTCAAAGATCCTATTCCTGATGAACTCAAAAGACCAAATTTTGCTTGGAACGGCAAGACGGTAGATATAACGAAAGCTATAAATGAAGGAGCATTCTACGTTCTTTATTGTGGTCACGGTTTAGTTGACAAATGGCGAGAACCATCTTTTTCAAATAAAGATGTGAATAGCCTTTCTAATGGCAATTTATTGCCTGTTGTTTTCAGTATGAGTTGTTATACTGGAAAATTCGACTGTGATTGTTTGGCCCAGAGATTCTTGTCAAAGTCTAATGGTGGTTGTGTAGCCGCATTTGCAGCTACACAGGCGGCCTATGCGGGGTTAACAGATGCTCTTACTGGAGGCATGTTTGATGCAATATGGCCTGATCCTGGACTAAAAATCGAAATTAAAAATAAATACAATCATTTTTCAACAACATCTGCGGCCACTTACGCTTTGGGACAGATATTAAACCAAGGGATGACCCGTTTGGGTGAAACGTATGGAAGTGGTTATATACTGACAAATTATACAAAGGAGGTCTTTCTTTGTTTTGGTGATCCAAGCATGAAGATATATACGGATGTTCCAACTACTTTTTCTGATGTTTCGATCGTGCGAGGTGCTAAGATGGTAGGGATTAAGTTAAGGAGTGGTGAAGATGGTCGAATTACAGTAGTTGATCCCAAGTTTGGAAAAGTGCAAAGTTTTATGGGAAATTCTGTAGTTGTACAGACACAAGATCCTGATGAGGCTATCGTTTGTGTATCAGCTCATAATCGCATACCATTTGTTCAGTATTCCGATGTGAAATATATTCAAAATATGAATATTGTTGGAAAACTCGAGGAAATGCATGATGTGATAAAAGTCGGTAATCACGTGACGGACTCTGAATTGTCGGGTGATGTCACGACGTCTGAGGCTAATGTTAACTTAAAGGCAAGGAAGGTGTTGCTCGACAAGGGAACATACATCTCTAAGGGTAGCACGTTAAGAATAAATTCAAAATAAGAAAAAACAAGGCTTGGCGAAGGATAGAGTTTATGCCTAAAGCTTGGCCATTAATCAACATCTCTTATGAAAAAGCGTTTGTTTATTGGTTGGATAATTGCTCTCTTGTACCCCGTGTGCTCTGCAGCCAGCCCATGGGATAATCATTGGTGGCGCATGGCGGTTATGCAGAATGGAGATGAGAGGCCAGTATTGTTGCTGTATAGTGCTGCGGAGGACACGACCGTGAATGGACAGGGCTATCTGAGAATAGAAGACGACAGCTACCTGCCTGGACGGGAGGCGGACTATCCCATCAAATTGCCGTATGGTTATCGCATAGCCGACAAGAAGATTTACATCTACGACTTTGACCATCACAAGGAGGTTGTGGGCTTTGACTTCACACTTTCAGTTGGCGACCACTTTGCCACTTTCAATGGTATGCAGTGGGAGGTCGTGGGCGTTAAGGATACGTTGGTGAATATTTCGACCAGGGGAATAGGAGAAAGCGTCTCTAAGCGGTTGCTGGTGGTCAGAACATTGGACGGCAAGAAAACCGACCAATGGCTGGAGGACTTCGGCTCATTCACCAATCACCTTATGGTCAGAAGTCTGGACAACGTGAAAATTTCCCATATGTTGTGGATGATGTATGAGACGGGAGGATTCCTTGCCAGGGAAATTTCAGCGGACCCCTTCTATGCGCATGTCTCTAAGTGGATAGATAATGATGAAGATGTGGGCGATGGAAAGGTTGGCGAAACCTTTTCCACCTTTAGCTATGGGAACGGAACGCTTTCTCTTGTAAACGAGAGGGTGGCGTATGGACATCGCTTTTATTCTTGCTTTTATCGGGATGGCGATAGTCTTTATAGAGTTTGTTCAGAGGAAATGGAACATCCCGCAGCTTGTCCCTTGTCATTGAAAATAGATACCTTTAAACTGACCGGTGTCCCTGCCCCAGTGAGTGGCGCCTATACGCTCCATGTGGACGGTGACACTTACTCCACGGGCATCCGCCCGGCCATCTCGTCGCCCAAGGCGATGCATTGTATCTTTGACATCCAAGGCCGCCAGTTGCCCGGGAAACCGAAGCGAGGGATCTATATCCAGGACGGTGTGAAGTATAATGCTAAATAAAGTCTGAGCCCTGTTCTGGCGTGCCGCCAAACAGGCAGCGTGAATGGTGAATAAAACGGAATGTGACGCATGGGAGTAGTGAGCTCCGATGCGCCACATTCGTTTTTTTGAACGTCAATCGAAGAAAAAACAACCATATTAGTTGGCTTTTAGAGATTTTTTATTATCTTTGTCAGAGAATAGGCAGGTCAAGCCGGCACGCAATGGCACGCTCTTTGCGGATGACAACAGGAAGGAAAGGTGGAAACTGCTATTTCGCTTATATTATATAAAAGGAAAGATTACAGATGAACAACGACTTTAGAAAGTATGCCACGAAGCATCTTGGCATGAACGGCATGGTACTCGATGATGTGGTGAAGGCCCAGAACCAGTATCTCAACCCCTATATCCTGGAGGAGCGCCAGCTCAACGTGACGCAGATGGATGTGTTCTCGCGCCTGATGATGGACCGCATCATCTTCCTTGGCACCGAGATCGACGACTACACCGCCAACACGCTCCAGGCACAGCTGCTCTACCTCGACTCCGTGGACAACAGCAAGGACATCTCCATCTACGTGAACTCGCCGGGCGGCGTGGTGACTGCCGGTCTCGGCATCTACGACACCATGCAGTTCATCTCGAGCGACGTGGCCACCATCTGCACCGGCATGGCCGCCTCGATGGCCGCCGTACTCCTCGTGTCGGGTGCCGAGGGCAAGCGCTCGGCGCTGCCCCACAGCCGCGTGATGATCCACCAGCCGCTGGGCGGCGTGCAAGGACAGGCCTCCGACATCGAGATCGAGGCGCGCGAGATCCTGAAGATGAAGAAAGAGCTTTACACCATCATCTCCAACCATTCGCACCAGCCCTACGACAAGGTGTGGCAGGACAGTGACCGTAACTACTGGATGACTGCCCAGGAAGCCAAGGAGTACGGCATGATTGACGCGGTGCTGACAAGAAAGAAGTGATACGCAAGAAATGAAGACGACTAAGAAGTGTTGCAGCTTCTGCGGAAGAAGCGAAAACGAGGTGAGACTCCTCATCAACGGGCTCAACGGCTACATCTGTGAGGAGTGTGCCGTGCAGGCCTACAACATCGTGAAGACCACGGGGGTGCTCGACCTGCCCGACGACGAGCAGGCCGATGGCGCCAAGGGCAAGCATGCAGCGTTCAAACTGAAGAAGGTGCCCAAGCCGCGCGAGATCAAGGAGTATCTCGACCAGTATGTCATCGGGCAGGACGACGCCAAGCGCACGCTTGCCGTGTCGGTCTACAACCATTACAAGCGCCTGCAGCAGCCTGCCGACGACGATGGCGTGGAGATCGAGAAGAGCAACATCATCATGGTGGGCTCCACGGGTACGGGCAAGACCCTCCTGGCGCGCACCATCGCCAAGTTGCTCGATGTGCCGTTCACCATTGTCGACGCCACGGTGTTTACCGAGGCTGGTTATGTGGGCGAGGATGTGGAGAGTATCCTCAGCCGACTTCTCCAGGTGGCCGACTTCAACGTGGAGGCCGCCGAGCGTGGCATCGTCTTCATCGACGAGCTTGACAAGATAGCCCGCAAGAACGATAACCCCAGCATCACGCGCGATGTCAGTGGCGAGGGCGTGCAGCAGGGACTGCTCAAGCTCCTCGAGGGAACGATGGTCAACGTGCCGCCCAAGGGTGGGCGCAAGCATCCCGACCAGGACTACATACACGTCAACACGAAGAACATCCTCTTCATCTGCGGTGGAGCGTTTGACGGCATCGAGCGCAAGATCGCACAGCGACTCAACACCCACGTTGTGGGCTACAACTCGGTGCAGGCTGTGCGCAACATCGACAAGAGCGACCTGATGAAGTATATCCTTCCCCAGGACCTGAAGTCGTTTGGCCTCATACCCGAGCTCATCGGCCGACTGCCGGTGCTCACACACCTCAACCCGCTCGACCGCGCCGCCCTGCGCCGCATCCTCGTGGAGCCCAAGAACTCCATCGTCAAGCAGTATGTCAAGCTCTTCGAGATGGACAAGATTGCACTGACGTTCACCGACGAGGCGCTCGACTTCATCGTCGACAAGGCCGTGGAGTACAAGTTGGGAGCCCGCGGCCTGCGCTCGATTGTCGAGGCGGTCATGATGGACGCTATGTTTGACGTGCCGTCGCGCCGCATCAAGAAGTTTGAGGTGACGCTCGACTATGCCAAGGCACAGCTCGACAAGGCTCACATGGAACAACGTGTGGAGTCGGCTTGACAAGCCGACTTCCATAAGCCACTACAACCACAATGAAAGACAATCTGATTCAACCACTGAAGCAGTATTTCGGCTTCGACAAGTTTAAGGGTGACCAGGAGGCGGTCATACGCAACCTGATGGACGGCAATGACACTTTTGTGCTCATGCCCACCGGCGGAGGCAAGAGTCTCTGCTACCAATTGCCCTCGCTGCTCATGCGGGGCACGGCTATCGTGGTCTCGCCGCTCATCGCCCTGATGAAAAACCAGGTCGATGTCATCAACGGCTTGTCGGAAAACGACGGTCTGGCCCACTACATGAACTCGTCGCTCAACAAGGCGGCCATCAACCGTGTCGTGAAGGATGTGCAGTCGGGCAAGACCAAGCTGCTCTATGTGGCTCCCGAATCGCTTAACAAAGAGGATAACCTCGCGTTTTTCGAGTCGTTTGAGATTTCTTTCTTTGCCATCGATGAGGCTCATTGCATCTCGGAGTGGGGACACGACTTCCGCCCCGAGTATCGCAACATCAGGCCCACCATCGACAAGATAGCCCACCACAGGGGCGTCGACAGGATACCCGTCATCGCCCTTACGGCCACGGCTACCGACAAGGTGCGCACCGACATCAAGAAAAGCCTCGGCATCGTCGGGGCCAAGGAGTTTAAGAGCTCCTTCAACCGCCCCAACCTCTATTATGAGGTCAGGCAGAAGGTGAGCGAGGAAGACACCGACAGCCAGATCATCCGCTTCCTCCGCCAGCACGAGGGCAAGAGTGGCATCATCTACTGTCTGTCGCGCAAGAAGGTGGAGGAACTGGCGCAAAAGCTGAAGCTCAACGGGTTTAAGGCCGCGCCCTACCATGCCGGGCTCGACACGGAGGTGCGCACGAAGACGCAAGACGACTTCCTGAAAGAGGAGATTGACGTCATCGTGGCCACCATTGCCTTCGGAATGGGTATCGACAAGCCCGACGTGCGCTTCGTCATCCATTATGACATTCCCAAGAGCCTGGAAGGCTACTACCAGGAGACCGGACGCGCAGGACGTGACGGGGGCGAGGGTATCTGCATTGCCTTCTATTCGCCCAAGGATCTGAAGAAGCTGGAGAAGTTTATGGACAGTAAGGGCGAGGCCGAAAAGGAGATCGGACGACAGCTGCTGCAGGAGACGAAGGCTTATGCCGAGTCGTCCATCTGCCGGAGAAAGATGTTGCTCAATTACTTTGGCGAAGACTATCTGAGCGACAACTGCGACAACTGCGACAACTGTAAGCACCCCAAACATCCGAAGGAGGCGCGTGAGGCATTGCTTGTGGTGCTCAGCGCCATCAGGGCGGTGAAGGAAAACTTTGACCAGCCTTATGTCATCGACTTTGTCAGGGGGCGGCGCACCGACAACATCGTGCGCCATGGACATGACCGGTTGCCCGAGTTTGGTGCGGGTGAGAAGATCAACGAGGAGGACCCTGCCATCTGGAACCCTGTGATACGGCAGGCCATGATATCCCATTACATACGCAAGGACGTGGAAAACTACGGCTTGTTGAAGCTCACCGCGGAGGGCAAGCGATACATGCAAGACCCGACACCGTTCATGGTGGTGCCCGACCGAGAGTTTGACGAGGCTGACGAGGCTGGCGACAACGTGTCGAGCGCCTTGGATGAGGAATTGTTCAATCTCTTGCGTGGCTTGCGCAAGGATGAAGCGCGCAAGCACAACTTGCCACCTTACGTCATCTTCCAGGATGTGTCGCTCACGCAGATGGCCACCAATTATCCGGTGACCATGGAGGAACTGCAGCAGATACAGGGAGTGGGGCAGGGCAAGGCCAAGAAGTATGGCAAGCCGTTCGTCGACCTGATCAAGAAGTATTGTGATGAGAACGATGTCAAGCGAGCCGACATCATGCGTGTCATCAGCCTGCCCAACAAGTCGTTGAGGAAACAGAAAATCATAGAACTTATCGACAAGCGCATCGCCCTTGAGGAAATCGCCAAGGCGCAAGGGTGTGGTTTCGATGACCTGCTGGACGACATAGAGGCCATCGTCAACAGCGGCATCAAGGTGAACATCGACTATTACCTCAACGACGATGAGGTCATCGACCCTGATGAGATGGCCGACATCTATGACTATTTCCGCGAGAGCGACAGCGATGACATCGACAAGGCTATCGATGAGGTGGATATCTATGACGATGAGGATGGCCTGACTGCAGAGCAGAAAGTGAGGCTGGTCTTCATCAAGTTCTTCTCGGAAATGGCCAACTGACACAATCCGGCCAGGGAGGGGGCCGGATTGGCACACGTTAAATTGCTTTAAACGAGAAAGAAAATCGTTGGCGATGGCGGTGTAAGTGGATTTTTATTGCTAAATTTGCACGCAATAAATTCCTAAAGTTACATTTATGTCATCATTTGTTGCAGATAAAATTGTAATGGACGGCCTTACTTTCGACGACGTCCTGTTGATTCCCGCTTATTCTGAGGTGTTGCCCAAGGAGGTGACGTTGAAAACGCGCTTCTCCCGCCACATCGAGCTGAATGTGCCGTTTGTGACAGCGGCCATGGACACGGTGACCGAATCGTCAATGGCCATCGCCATTGCGCGTGAGGGAGGCATCGGCGTCATCCATAAGAATATGTCCATCGAGGAACAGGCACGCCAAGTGGCCATCGTCAAGCGTGCCGAGAACGGCATGATCTATGACCCTGTCACCATACGCAGAGGCAGCACTGTGGCCGACGCGCTGGGCATGATGCACGAATATCACATCGGGGGCATTCCCGTCGTCGACGAGGAAAACCATCTGGTGGGCATCGTCACCAACCGTGACCTGCGCTTCGAACGCAACATGGACAAGAAGGTCGACGAGGTGATGACAAGTGAGAACTTGGTGACCACACACCAGAAGACGGATCTTGCCGCTGCAGCGCAGATCCTGCAGGAGAACAAGATCGAGAAGTTGCCTGTCGTCGATGCCGGCAACCACCTGGTGGGACTGATCACCTATAAGGATATCACCAAGGCCAAGGATAAGCCCAATGCCTGCAAGGATGACAAGGGACGCCTTCGTGTGGCAGCAGGCGTGGGTGTCACGCGCGACACGCTCGACAGGGCGCAGGCACTGGTTGACGCAGGCGTTGACGCCATCGTCATCGACACCGCACACGGACACTCCGCGGGTGTCGTAGGCAAGTTGCATGAGGTGAAAAACGCTTTCCCGAACCTCGATGTCGTGGTGGGCAACATCGCCACGGGTGAGGCTGCCAAGTACCTGGTGGACAATGGCGCCGACGCCGTGAAAGTGGGCATCGGTCCAGGATCCATCTGCACAACGCGTGTCGTGGCGGGTGTCGGCGTGCCGCAGTTGAGCGCCGTCTACGATGTCTACTCTGCACTGAAAGACACCGATGTGCCTCTGATCGCTGATGGTGGACTGCGCTATTCGGGCGATATCGTGAAGGCTTTGGCCGCTGGCGGTAGCTGCGTGATGATCGGTTCGCTCGTCGCCGGAACCGAGGAGAGTCCTGGAGAGACCATCATCTACAATGGACGTAAGTTCAAGAGCTATCGTGGCATGGGATCGCTTGAGGCTATGGGACAGAAGAACGGATCCAGCGACCGCTATTTCCAGGGTGACACGAAGGATGTGAAAAAACTGGTGCCGGAGGGCATCGCCGGACGTGTGCCTTACAAGGGCACGGTGCAGGAGGTGATCTATCAGCTCATCGGTGGCCTGCGCTCAGGAATGGGCTATTGTGGCGCTGCCACCATCAGCAATCTCCACAATGCCAAGTTCGCCCGTATCACCAATGCGGGTGTGCTCGAGAGCCATCCGCACGACATCACCATCACCAGTGAGGCTCCTAACTACAGCCGTCATGAGTAACTGACGGTGAAGAGGCCTGTCGCTGCTGTGATGCGGCATGCAGAATGATAAGAAATAACAAGCTCTCCCTCCTCCATGACGGATGAAGGGAGAGCCACTTAAAATAAACATGAAAAAGAAACTGTTGTTGGGCGCCATGCTGTTGTGTGGCACCTTGTCTTTTGCGCAATCTTCCGACCCTGTTGTGATGACCATCAACGGCAAGGACATACCGCGCTCTGAGTTTGAATACTCTTATAACAAGAACAATGCTGACGGAGTCATCGACAAGAAGAGTGTGGCTGACTACGTGAACTTGTTTGTCAACTATAAGTTGAAGGTGGAGGCTGCCAAGGCAGCGCACCTTGACACGTTGAAGTCTTTCCAGACGGAGTTTGCGGGGTACCGCGACATGCAGGTGCGCCCTTCGATGATCAACGATGCCGACGTGGAGGCTGAGGCCAAGAAAATTTACACGCAGACGCAACAGCAGATTGACAACAATGGTGGACTGGTCAAGGTGGCTCACATCTTGTTGCTCGTCGGACAGAAGGCTTCGGCGGATGAGCAGAAGGTGGCCAAGCAGCGTATCGATTCCATCTACACGGCTCTGAAGAACGGTGCCGACTTTGCTGAGATGGCCAAGAAGTGTTCCCAGGACCCGGGATCAGCCAAGAATGGGGGCGAGCTTCCCCTCATCTACAAGGGACAGACCTTGAAGGAGTTTGAGGACCAGGCTTGGGCGCTGAAGGATGGCGAGATGAGCAAACCGGTGCTGACGGCTGCTGGATGGCACATCATCCTCAAGAAGGGACATCAGAACTTCTACAGCTATGAAAGCCAGCGCGACGCCATCATGAGGTTCATTGACCAGCGCAACTTGAGAGAGCAAATCATCGACCAAAAGCTTGATACGCTGGCCAAGCAAGAGCATACCACCAAGGCGCAGTTACTCAAGGATAAACTGGCGCAAATGGAAACGCAAGACCCCAATCTGAAATATCTCATCCAAGAGTATCATGACGGATTGCTGCTTTATGAGATCAGCAATCGTACGGTGTGGGACAAGGCACAAAAGGATGAGGCCGGACTGGAGGCCTTCTTCAAGAAACACAAGAAAAATTATAAGTGGGAACAGCCCCGTTTCAAGGGCATCGCTTACCACACGCGTGAGGCGGCGGATATCGCCAACGTGAAGGATGCTGTCAAGGATGTGGCGTTTGACAAGTGGGCTGACGTGCTCCGCAAGACGTTCAACGCCGATTCGGTGTTGCGCATCCGCGTGGAGAAGGGCATCTTCAAGAAGGGCGACAATGCCCTCGTTGACCATGAGGCGTTTGGGGTCGACACGATTGCCAAACCCATGAAAGACTATCCCCACATGGCTGTCTATGGCAAGGTGCTCAAGGCGCCTAAGGAGTTGTCGGATGTCCGAGCCCTTGTGGTGGCCGACTATCAGGATTATCTGGAGAAGCAGTGGGTGGACGAACTGCGCAAGCAGTTTGCCGTGAAGGTCAATGATGAGGTGCTCAAAACGGTGAATTAGCATTAACATATGAAGAAAACGATATATACCACGGCCGGCATGTTGGCTTTCGGACTGACAGCCATGTCGGGTGTGGGTGCTTGGGGATTTCGCTCAATGAGTGTCCCTGCCAATGAGGTGGTGGCCGTTGCATCCGTGGCCGACACGACCGCTAACGATTCGGTGATGCGTGCCGAAATACCCGTCCCCGAAAGCAGCGTCATCGATGAGGTGATATGGGTGGTGGGCGATGAGCCTATCCTGAAGTCGGATGTGGAGGCCATGCGCATGCAGGGGCTCGCCGAGGGCTTCACATGGGGCGGCGATCCCGATTGTGCCATCCCCGAGCAACTGGCCGTGCAGAAGTTGTTTCTCCACCAAGCGGCCATCGACTCCATCGAGGTGTCGGAGAGTGAAATATCAAGTGGCATCGACCAGCAGATCAACCGTTGGATACAGATAGCGGGATCGCAGGAGAAACTGGAGGAATACAGGAAGCAGAGCATCAAGGAGATGCGTGCCGAGATGCACGATGACTTCAAGAACCAGCAGCTCATCGAGAAGATGCGCAAGAAGTTGGTGGAGAATGTCAAGGTGACACCGGCGGATGTGAGAAACTATTTCCGCAACATGCCTGCCGACAGCATTCCTTTTGTGCCCACAGAGGTCGAGGTGCAGATCATCACAAGACAACCCAAGATCAAGCAGGAGGAGATCAATCGCGTCAAGAACCAGTTGCGTGACTTCACGGAGCGCGTGAACAAGGGTGAGTCGTCATTTGCGGCGCTGGCGCGTCTCTATTCGGAAGACCCAGGGTCTGCGCGCCAGGGTGGTGAGATGGATTACATCGGGCGGGGCATGCTTGATCCCGCGTTTGCCAACGTGGCGTTCAACTTGACTGATCCCAATAAGATATCAAAGATTGTGGAGACGGAGTTTGGTTATCACATCATCCAACTCATTGACAAGCGCGGAGACAAGATCAAGGTGCGGCATATCCTCTTGAAGCCGAAGGTTTCGCAAGACGAGATCCAGGCTTCGATGAACCAGCTCGACTCTGTGGCCACGGACATCCGTGCGGGTAAGTTCTCGTTTGAGGACGGAGCGACCATCATCTCTGACGACAAGGACACCAAGAACAACAAGGGCCTGATGTCCAACTCCACCAATGACGGCATGACATCTCGTTTCCAGATGAAAGACCTGCCGACGGAGGTGGCTCGCGCTGTCGACACCATGAAGGTGGGCGAGATATCGGCGCCTTTTGAGATGGTGAGCCGGAGCAATGGCAAGACGGTGGTGGCCATCGTCAAGTTGAAGTCGCGCATCGACGGACACAAGGCGACCATCTCCGAAGACTTCCAGGTCATGAAGGATGTGGTGCTGGCCAAGGAACGAGAGAAAGTCCTCACCGATTGGGTCGTGGACAAGATCAAGCACACTTATGTGAAGATGAAGGACCGTTACAAGAATTGTAATTTCCAATATCAGGGATGGATTAAATGACGGAGAACAGAAAACAACAAAGGTTTTATAGCGGGCATAGGGTCATCATGACGATGGCTCTATGCTTCTTTGTCATAGGTTCCCTGCAAGCCTTCCTGGCTCCCCGCAAGACCCGGAAGAAGCCTGTGGACAACAAGGTCTATCTTCTCCATGCCGATGAGCTGCGCTACGACATGGCGGGGCTCAACCCCGATGCCCAGATAGCCAAGGGTCACGTGGCGTTCATGCACCAAGGCGCATATCTCAATTGCGACAGCGCCTATTTCTATCAAGGCTCCAACTCGGTGAAGGCGTTTGGCCATGTGCGTTTCCGGCAGGGTGACACCTTGTCGCTGACCTGCGCTCGCGCCTGGTATGACGGTGAGGGACAGATGATGGAGGCGCGCGAGAACGTGGTGCTCAAGCACAGGCAGCAAACACTCCATACCGACAGTCTCAATTATGACCGCCTGTATGAATATGCCTACTTTTTCAATGGGGGCAGGCTCGTGGACGGACGAAGCCAGTTGAGCGCTGACTGGGGCGAGTATCACACCCAGACGCGCCTGGCCAAGTTCAACTATGACGTGCAGCTCCGCACCCCCAAGAACCATGTCTCCACCGACACGCTTTATTATGACACGCGGCGTGCCCGTGCCCATGTGGTCGGCAAGTACACGGCTGGTAGTGGACATGGCAAGGTGGGGCCATCCATCATTCGCGGCGAAAATGGAGTCATCACCACTGAGAACGCTTACTTCAACACGCGAACCGACCAGGCGGAGATGTTTGGCCGGTCGACGGTGGTCAACCAGGAGAAAACCATCACGGGCGACACCTTGTATTATGACAGTAAGACGGGGAGCAACCGAGGTGTTGGCAACGTGGTCTTTGTCGACACCAAGAACCGCAATACGCTGACCTGCGGTGAGGTGGCCTACAATGAGAAGACGGGCAAAGGCTTTGCCACACGCGACGCACTGGTCACCGACTACTCGCAGAAAGATACGCTCTGGATGCATGCCGACACGATGCGCATTGAGACATTCAACATCAACACCGACTCCGTCTACCGCAAGGTGCATTGCTATCCGCACATGAGGGCCTATCGTGTCGATGTGCAGGCAGTGTGCGACTCGATGGTTTTCAGTTCCCAGGACTCGTGCATGACCCTCTATCGGGATCCTGTCGTGTGGAACGGAGGCCGCCAGTTGCTGGGGGAGGTCATCAAGGTCTTTATGAATGACTCCACGGTGCGCGAGGCACATGTGCTTGGACAGGCCTTGTCGGTGGAGGCCATGGCTGACAGCATTCACTACAATCAGGTTTCATCGCGCGACATGTTTGCCTATTTCCAGGAGGGAGCCATCCGCAGGAGTGATGCCATCGGGACTGTGCGCTCGGTCTATTTCCCGGTCGACGACAAGGACTCAACGCTTATCGGGCTCAACTACATGGAGACCGACACCATGCGCATGTACATCTCGCCGGCGCGCAAGCTCGACCATATATGGACCAATAAGGTGCGAGCTACGTTGTATCCGATGACGCAGATCCCGCCTGCCAAGTTGAAGCTGGACAGTTTTGCATGGTTTGACTATGTCCGTCCCACCGGCAAGGATGATGTGTTCCGTTGGCGGGGTAAGGCCAGGGGAACCGAGCTCAAGAACATCGTGCGCCACACGGCACCCCTCCAACGGCTGACCCTATGAACCTGCTTTTCCAAACTGCCAAGCCAAGGCGTTTCAGCCATCCCATGGTCTATTGCGACGAGCGCCGTGAGCGCTTGCGGCAACTGGAGGACCGGGCCCGGCGTGAGCTGGGCATGGAGGCTGATGGACGGCCGGCTGGCGAACGGTTGGCTGATGTGCAACCGGGCGAGTGCCTGCGTCCTGGTCAGCTGTTTGGCAGGCGTCGCGGCGTCGTGACGCGGCGCTCGTGGATACCGTCCATGGCCATCGTGGCCTTGGTGGTGGTCATCGTCCTGACATGTCTCTTGCCGTGGCTTTGAGGTCTGTGACCAATTGTTTTTTCTATGTTAGCAAAAGGATTTAGTCATGAGTGATATCATACAACTGTTGCCCGACTCTGTGGCCAATCAGATAGCCGCGGGTGAAGTCATCCAGCGACCCGCGTCGGTGATCAAGGAACTGGTGGAGAATGCGGTGGACGCGGGCGCCACGCGCATCGACGTGTTGGTGGTCGATGCGGGGCGCACATCCATCCAGGTCATCGACAATGGCAAAGGCATGTCGGAGACCGATGCGCGCCTCTCTTTTGAGCGCCACGCCACGTCTAAGATTCGCCAGGCCGACGATCTTTTCAACCTCCACACCATGGGCTTCCGCGGGGAGGCCTTGGCGTCGATTGCCGCTGTGGCCCAGGTGGAGCTCAAGACGCGGCAGCAGGGTGAGGAGATTGGCACACAACTGTCTATCGCCGGTTCCCGCTTTGTGGGGCAGGAGGCGTGCGCCTGCCCCGAGGGGTCCAATTTCATGATAGAGAACCTTTTCTATAATGTGCCTGCCCGCAGAAAGTTCTTGAAGTCTAACACCACCGAACTCAACAATATCCTCACTGCTTTTGAGCGCATCGCCCTGGTCTATCCCAAGATAGCCTTCACTTTTCGCAGCAATGGCTCGGAGATGTTCAATCTCCGAGCAGGTGGTTTGCGCCAGCGCATCGTCGAAATCATCGGCAAGCGCATCAACCAGGACTTGCTGCCGCTCAACGTGGAGACCTCCGTGTGTGCCATCCATGGCTTCGTGGGCAAACCGGAGAGTGCGCGCAAGAAAGGAGCGCAGCAATACTTCTTCGTCAATGGCCGTTACATGCGACATCCTTATTTCAACAAGGCTGTCATGTCGGCCTTCGACCGCTTGGTGCCGCAAGGTGAGCAAGTGCCCTATTTCATCTATTTCGACGTGGATGCCCATGACATCGACGTCAACATCCATCCCACGAAGACCGAGATCAAGTTTGAAAACGAACAGGCCATTTGGCAGATTCTCTCGGCTGCTACGAAGGATGCCGTGGGCATGTTCAATGATGCTTCCACCCTTGAGTTTGACACGGAGGGCAAGCCCGACATCCCACTGTTTGACCCCACACGTCAGGCCGACCTGCCTAAGGTCGACCTCAATCCCCAATACAATCCCTTCAAGGCCACACCTGCGGCATCCACCCATACCAGTAAAATGGGAGGTGGCGTGAGCGGCGAACTCCACACCTCGCGCATGGCTGACCAGTGGCAACAACTCTACGAGGGGCTCGACAGTCCCGCCGAAACGCAGCAGGAGCCGCTCTTTGCCGAGCCTGCCGCCCCTTCAGGGGGCGAGAGCGTCATTGCGGAGAAGTCGCCTGTCCACTACCAGTACAAGGGCCGCTACGTGATGACGGCCGTGAAGTCGGGACTCATGATCATCGACCAGCACCGTGCCCATGTGCGCATCCTCTTTGAGAAGTATCAGCGCCAGTTGGCCGCCCACAAGGCTCACTCGCAGAAGCTTCTCTTCCCTGAGACCGTGCAGCTCACCGCGCAGGAGGCCGTCACCCTCGGCCAGGTCATGGCAGAGATGATGGCCATGGGCTTCGACCTGTCGCCGCTGGGCGACAATACTTATTCGGTCAACGCCATCCCCGAGGGGCTTGAGGGCATCGATGTGGTGTCGCTGGTGCGTGACATGGTAGTTGGCGCCCAGGAGCGGGGCACCTCGGCCGTGCAGGAGATCAACGACGCGCTGGCCTTGAGCATGGCGCGCGCCGCAGCCATCCCCTATGGGCAGGTGCTGGGCAACGAAGAGATGGAAAACCTCATCAATGAGCTTTTCCAGTGCCAAAACGCCAAGTACACTCCCGATGGCAAGAATGTTCTTAATATTTTCAAGCAAAAAGACATTGAGCAGATGCTTGGCTGAAATGCTTTCTTCATATGGCAACGGAACGCCTGTGGGCGTACAGACTTGCCAAAGAAAGGCCTTGTTTAAAATTTTTGATAATTTTATCGAAAATAAAAGCGCAATTTAAAAAATATTATTAACTTTGCCAACGAAAAGGAGTGTTAAAGAAGTTTTTGATATTTATTATTGATAGTTAAACAAATAAAGGTTATGAAAAAGTTATTGATCGCTTTGGCATTTGCCGGTCTTTCCCTGTCCGCACAGGCACAGGAGACTGCAGATCCTACGCTGAAGTACAGTGTAGCCACCAATTCTTTCTGGAGCAACTGGTTTGTTCAGGGTAACTTCACTTGGACAGCTTTCTACAGCAACGAGGAGAAGGGCATGGGCTGGACAAAGAGTCCTTTCAAGGATTTCCGTCGTGACATGGGCTTCTCGGCCGCCATCGGTAAGTGGTTCACCCCGGGCCTCGGTCTCCGTACCAAGTTCAACGGTGTGTGGGGCAAGGACGTCCCTAAGGAGGATGCCTACAACACTTGCAAGCACAACCACTATTGGAATATCCAGGAGCAGGCTTTGTTCAACCTGAGCAACCTCTTCTTCGGTTACAATCCCACCCGCGTGTGGAACCTCTCTCCGTTTGCCGGTGTCGGTGTTGTCCGCAACATGAGCCTCAACTCTTATGAGCTCGCTGCCAGCGCCGGTTTGCTGAGCCAGTGGAGACTGACCAAGCGCCTGCAGCTCAACCTCGAGCTCCAGTACAACCTCATGGGTGACGACTTCGAGGGTGTCGACGACGCTTACGCTTACGGCGGCCACAAGTCGAAGAACCACGACCAGATCGTCTCAGCAGAGGTCGGTCTGACCTACAACCTCGGCCACAACACCTGGAACAAGGTGCCTGACGTGGACGCCATCAAGGCTCTCTCTCAGAGCCAGATCGACGCTCTCAACGCACAGCTCAACGATGCTAACGCTGAGAACGCTCGTCTGAAGAACTTGCTGGCCAACCAGAAGCCTGTTGAGAACAAGGCCGTGAAGGAGTTTGTCAACACTCCTGTCTCAGTGTTCTTCAACATCAACAAGACCAACATCGCTTCCCAGAAGGATCTCGTCAACATCGAGGGCCTGGCCAAGTATGCCAAGGCCAACGGCGCCAAGCTGAAGGTCGACGGCTATGCTGATAGCGCTACGGGTAACGAGAAGATCAACCAGAAGCTCTCTGAGGGCCGTGCCAACGCTGTTGCCGACGAGCTCGTGAAGATGGGTGTTGACCGCAGCAACATCACCACGCAGGGTCATGGTGGCGTCGATGAGCTGTCACCTGTCTCATTCAACCGTCGTGCCACAGTCCAGGTGACCGACTAATCACTGCACATCCAGACAGTAACATACAGGGCGTCTCTCCACAAGGAGGGACGCCCTTTTCAGTGCTTGGCGGCAAAGTCGTTGCTTTGTGTGGAAGATGGGTAACCATCCGAAATGAGCCG